>CALGHA010000052.1 GCA_937915835.1 uncultured Fretibacterium sp.
GAGGAAGGCTATTGAGGAAGTTACAGCGAAAGTTGCTAAGGCTCACGGCTTCGACCTTAACGCTACGGAGGAACTCTCGGAAGATGAGCTTGAAGCTGTAGCAGGCGGTGGCTGTTCTAAGTGCATTGATTTTGGTCAACTTTGTTGCGATAGGGGTGAGATGGTATAATTTTATAACAATATTTTTAGGAGGTAAATATCATGTCAAATATGAAGGAATTTTTTGATCTCGTCTCGAAGATGCTAATGTGAAAACCGAACTCGGCCTAGAGACCGTCAAGGCATTAACGGCACTTCTCGCTGAAAACGGTTTGAAGGATGACGCGAGGAAGGCTATTGAGGAAGTTACAGCGAAAGTTGCTAAGGCTCACGGCTTCGACTTGAACGCTGTGGATGAACTCTCAGATGATGAGCTTGGTGCTGTTGCTGGAGGTGATCAAGGCCCTTGCTATAGTTGCATATCCGGAGAATGCGGTAACTGTCAACATGTAGGTGTCTAGAATTAAACGTTGCGCTGAAAAAGTGCCTGAAAGAAAAAATTTTCTTGGGCAGTAGCTTTTTTTGAAAGAAGATCATATTCTGTATTACAGACTTAAAGATAATTATACTTTACGCGGTTGGAATGACCGTCCTTATGCCATCGTTGACAAAAAGACGGGAGAAGCTGACTTCATTACGTCCCCAAGAATGAAAGCTCTTGAGCTATGCAACTGAGAAAAATTGACTTATCTATGCCGTTCATCTCGGATAATGCCAGAAAATTAATCACTGAAGCCGAAAAAATTGGTTATGTTGAGCAGTGCCGGCCTGGTGAAAGCATAAAAGAAGAGCAAAAATATAAACAATATCCAAATCGTTATATTCATGATATTCACTGGTCAATCACGGGAAATTGCAATTACAGGTGCAAGCATTGTTTTGTCTCGATCCCGAACGCGCCGATATTTGAGCTTCCTCATGAAAAAGTTATGAACATAATTGACCAGTTAGACAAAGCCGGAGTTCGAAGAGTTTCTTGGACGGGAGGCGAGCCATTCATACGCAAAGATTTTGTTGATTTGATCGACGCTCTCAGTGAACGAAATATTATATCTGGAATATATCAACACGAACGGTTCGTTAATAACTGAAAAAGTCTTGAACGAGCTTGCAAAACGTAACGTCATGCCTTACATGAGAATAAGTTATGACGGTTTAGGCTGTCATGATTGGCTTCGAGGTGTAATGGGCTCTGAGGAAAAAATTAATCGAGCATTTGAGCTGTGCCGTGATATGGGATTTCCGACTTCTGCGAGCATGGTAATTCACAAGGGGAATTGTCATACGTTAAGGGCTAGCGTAAATCATCTTGCTAAATTGGGAGTAAAGCTGTTAAAAACTTTATATGCTGCGAATGTCGGAGAATGGCTGAAACGTAACGGACAAGGCTCAATGAGTATTGAGGACATGTGCCGGCTTTATCTTGACTATATCCCCCACTTTTACGAGGACGGAATGCCGTTGAGCGTAATATTCACATCGTTTTTCCGTGCGTTTACGGACAATCCTGATTATTACAACATCGAGTATTACACAGAAAATATTAATCCTAATGAGAGCTTTTTATGCGGCAAAATCATGAGTGCTTCGTATATTGCTAATGACGGACGAGTTCTTCCGTGTACGGTTGTTGACGGCTTCAAAGTTCGGGAGAATTATCCGACATTATTCGAGAAAAGTTTTGCGGAATGCATATCAGCTCCGGATTTCATGAAGTTCATAACGATGACACCGAGCGATGTTCGTAAAGCTAACGAGAAATGCAGACCGTCATTATTATATTTAGGCAAAAATGATGTAAACGCCTCAAACGATGTCAGCTGCACTTTATTTTACGGAGGCTGGATAAAAAAGATTGTCGAGACTATGAAGAAAGTCCGGCCGTCTGCAGAAGGGCCTGTTAAAGATTTAGCGTTTTTGGAGTAAAAGAAATCCCCTGCCCATGATGTGAGCGGGGGAAACTATTTTAATTCTTTTATTTTATTGCGATTACAGGAGAATAAATCAAGTTCTTGTTCAACCATATGGAGATTGAAATTTTTCGGCTTTCAGGAACGCTTGAAATCTCCTCGCCTGCTTCATCATAGAACTCTACAATTTCATCGTCCTCTGAAGGTTCCGAGCTATTTGCAATGTAAATTAATTCTGCCCCTTCAGTTGCATCATCACTCAGAGTAACATAAAAATCATACAAGCCTTCTTCATCAACAGAGACAACAGGAAGCTCCGCAACAATCACATAGTCAAAAGTATTAATTTTCTCTGTGAGATTTACACCTTCGGGAGCATTAACGGTTACGCTTGCATAAATTTTTCTTGAAACCTCTTCAACATTTTCAACTTCCCCAAATTTTATGTTTCCTGTAGTCTCTCCAAAACTTTCTGCTTTTGCTGAAGTTGAAGCGGCCGCAACTTTGAGTGTGAAACTCTTTGTAGCATATCCGTAATCATTTGTTGCCTTGAGCTTGAATTTGAACGTTCCGTTTTTGGTCGGAGTGCCTGTAATTTTTCCCGTTGTTTTCTTCAGAGTTAATCCGTCAGGAAGCGTTCCGGATTTAAGCGTCCATTTTATCGGCGTTGTCCCTGAGGCTTTGAGGGTAACGCTGTATTTCTTGCCCTTTGTGCCCGCTGTAAGAGTTGCTCCGGTTGAGATTGATGGTTTTTCTCCTATGATTAACGTAAATTGTTTGTCATATTGGCCAAAGTCGTTTTTAGCCCTAACCTTAAATGTAAATGTTCCTGACTTAGTTGGAGTGCCCGTAATTTTCCCTGAGGATTTCTTTAATGACAGCCCCGAAGGAATTGTACCTGAAACTTTCGACCAAGTAAGCGGAGTTGTACCTTTAGACTTTAGAGTAACACTATACGCTGTATCTTTTATGCCTGTTGTCAAATCTGCACCAGTTGAAATTTTCGGCTTTGTTCCAATTGTGATTGTGAACGTTTTATCCGCTTGACCGTAATCATTCGTTGCTCTGAGTTTGAAGGTAAACGTGCCGTCTTTAGTGGGAGTACCTGTAATTTTCCCAGAAGATTTTTTCAGAGATAAACCTGTAGGAATTGTGCCAGATACTTTCGACCACGTGATATCTTTTGTCCCTGAGGCCTTAATTGTCTGCGTGTAAGTCGTGCCGTTAATCCCATTTGGAAGCGTTGAAGTTGAAATTGAGGGCTTTTTGCCGATCGTGAGTGTGAAAGTTTTATTGACATAGCCCGCGCTGTTCGTTGCTCGAATCTTGAACTTGAATGTGCCTTCCTGTGTAGGAGTTCCGGAGATTTTTCCTGTCGACTTGCTGAGCTTCAGACCTTCGGGAAGTGTTGTGCTCGAAACCAGCTTCCATGTGATTGGCGCTGAACCTGTTGCTTGAAGAGTGAGGCTGTAACTTGCCTTATAAGTCGCATTCTTAAGAGTTGCTCCGGTTGTGATTGTCGGTTTCATTCCTTCCATGACAGTGAGTGTAAATTCCTTAGAATCCTCACCGTAATAATTCGAAGCCCTTAAAGTGAATGTAAAGACACCCTGCTTCGTCGGGGTTCCAGAGATTAAGCCATATTCTCCAAGCGTCAGGCCGTCCGGGAAATTTCCTGTTGTACAAGTCCAAGTGATATATTCCTGACCTTTAACTTCAAGTTGATGACTATAAGCCTGTCCGACAAAACCTGCATTAAGTTCACCTGTTAAAATCGTCGGCTTTTCTTTAGTGGGATAAATTACTTCTATACCTTCATCGCAGACTAAATCCGTGAGTTTCGGGCAGCGATCAACATATAAAGTTTTTATATTATTGCCACTGCAGTGAAGCTTTTCGAGTTCCGAGCTTTCATCAAGATTAATTATAGAGATATCGTTATTGCTGCAATAAAGCTCCCGAAGTTTCGGTGCCTGACTGACATCTAAATTTTTCAGTTTATTATCGTAGCAGGAAAACATAAATAATTCAGGCTTAGGGCCTACATTCATATTCTCAAGCTGATTTTCAGGACAATAAATCTGCGTGAGTTTTGTGCAATTCGAGATGTCCAGATAAGTGAGATTGTTGTGCGTCACATCAATCCCTTCAAGCTCTGTGCAATTATTAAGATTAAGCCAAGAAAGCTGATTATTTCCTGCCCAAAATCCCTGGAGATTTACGCAATTATCGAGATAAACACTTGTCAATTGATTATCGTAACATGCAATTCCGAGTAATTTATCGTTACTAGTCAAGTCTAACTCAGTAAGGTTATTATTAGGACATGTTAGATATTGCAGAGCTGAGAAAATTCCTACTCCCTTAAGACTGTTAATACCCTGACCAGAGACATCAATGACTACAACATTTGAAATTTCTTCTTCTTGAAGCGATTTATCTCCATTGAAATCAATATTTTGAAGTATGAAATTTCTGAAGTTTTCATCAGGGAAAATCGTTTCATCGATAATTATCTCAGGCGCTTTATACTCTTCGGCACTAATTGAAAGCTCTCTAGAATCAGACCCTGAAATATTTGAAGCCTCAACAGTGAATGTGAATTCTCCCAGTTCCTCAAGGGTTCCTGTTATTATTCCTTCGGAAGAAAGCTCAAGCCCTCCCGGAAGTCTTCCACTAACAAGGCGCCAGTTAATTAACGGAGTGCCTGAAGCCTGAAGTTCAGCGTTGTATTTTTTCCCGAGCGCGGCTTTATCCAAGCTGACAGTGATAATTTGAGGCGCTTCGAGTTCATTTCCAACATTGACGAATATACTCGCGGTTAATCCTGCGTATGAAGCTGTGAGTTTTGTGCTGCCTTTTGCGAGTGCGTGAACTAAGCCGTCATCTCCGACAAAAGCGACGGAAGGTTTTGAAGAAGTCCAGACTGTGCCCATTAACGGTGAAGATATATTGAAGGTTAAGCCGTTGGAAGTTCTCGCATATAATTCTATAACAACGTCTGAGCTGACATCGACAAAAATTACATTGTCACTATAAAGCCAGAATAACTCTTTATACTCTGAAGATTCCGTATCTGCTCTGACGAGAAACTGTGCTGTATCTGATACGTAGACATTATCGCCGTCGCCGTGAGAGAAACATGATACTGTCATAGCTCCTATGTCCTGACTTGTAAACTCTATCTCTCCAGAAAAAGTGTAATTGTCTTCTTTTACGGCCCTGAAAATTCTTTCATCTTCACCAGCAGAAATTATTATGTAAACTTCTTCAGTATTAAGGGGCGTATCTGATTTAGCAATTAATTTTGCTGTTCCTGTTTCTGATATACTAAGCACTTCAGGTTCAACCTTCATCGTAAAATGCTGAACGAAGAAATTATCAGGGTCAATGTCGTAATCATTCGCAATATGCACTTGTGCTGATGAAGTTTTAAGCATTGATGCAGCAGGATATGTTATCTTATCGAATACTTTGAACTTGCTGACATTTCCTTTGAGAAGACTGGATACTTCGGCCCCGATGTCCTGCTGTTTACAGATTGAAGCATGAGAGTATTGACTCAGTCCGTTTTTACCCGTTGAAGAGCCGGAAAAATCTCCGTGAGCACTTGATTCAGAAACACATAAATCATGATCTTCATTCGAAAACATTATTTCATTACAGAACTTCAGAAACAAACCTGCTGTTGAGCTTGCCGTGCTTACTGCTCCCGCTGCAACTTGCGTAACTTTCATAACTGCCATAAGAGCTGGATGAAGCTTTAATAGTGAAGAATATTTCGCTATTTTTTGTACACTATTTGCCGCTTTTGTAACAATTTCGAGCTTTGTAACAAGATCATCAACATCATCTTTGACCTTGCCGTAAATTGAATACATCGGTACGTTCACAGGATAAGCACCTCTGACCACATCACTGTTGATTGCCATATCCCTCCACGCTGTAAAAGAACTTTTGCCGCTATTAATGAAAGGATTTACGACTGCAAGCTCGATTAATTTTCTGCACGCCAGGAAAGCTGCTGTAATTTTTGTCATATCTTCATCGCCTAAAGCTCCTGCCAGATTTAGAACGCTGAAATCTCCCATGAAATAATTTGCCCATGGACTTCCTCTATGAGGTGAAGCGACGCTGATGAACCTTCGTATCATTCCCTGCTTGTATGAACGTGAAGTGTAGTAATTTTTATCAGACATGAAATCAGGAGTGGAGAAGTAACGCGCCATAAGTCCGCCCATGCTGTAAGCAACAATATCAATCTTTGTGCAGACAATTCCCTTACGTGTGTAGTCTTCTAATATCTTGCATATTCTAAAGAATAACGAACCTTCTCCTGAAGGATTTAAACTGAAAAGATCTGCAGGGCCTCTTGTTCCGTCATAATTCCACAGAAAGACTTTGAACTTTGCATCTTGAAGCACACGCCATATCCCGGTATTTTCTTGAATTCCGAAAGTCGTCTCGGCTTGGGCCGCGCCGGAGAAACCATGTATAAGCAGAACAGGAGCCGCTGCAATCTCCAGTTTGATATTTTCTTCTGCCTCTTTCTCCTCGTCTGAAAGTTTTTCACCCGTTTCATCTGCTATGAACTTCACATGAACAGTGAAATCTCTTGACGGAAAATTTGTGCCTGACGGGAACTTTTCAGGAGCAACAAGTACAGCTGAAGCCTGATGAGTATCATCCCCTATACTTACAGTATGTACGGGAGTTGAGGAATTTAATTTTGCCCGATTAGTGAACCTCTCAACTTCCACGCCAATATTGTCCTTAAGTTCAAATGTTACATTGCCGGGCCTCTGAGTCTGAACCCTTACAATAAGCCTTGAATTTCCATCAGCAACAAAACCATTCTTGCCGTATTTCCTAGATGAAAACCAGTAAAGAGATTTTTCATCAAGTGCTTCGCCGGCTCTGTTAAGATAATTATTCTCATTGATACCGAAGATAATATTATCAGTAGGGCCGCCTCGTTCGATTACGTCAACATTCATTGAGGACTTTATCTTAACGTAAAGCAAATCATTGTTGGGAGAATGTGTTTTGTATGAATACATTATCTCTCTGGGGCATCCATCGAATAATACAATGCCGTTTTCATAATCAACCGATAACGTTCTTACGTTATTTGATGTGTCCCATACCCATACGACATTTTCAAGTTTTGAGACATAATCTTTGAGATTGAACGTGTAACCTTCAGGCGTTTTGTTTATTCTCAGGCC
>CALGHA010000053.1 GCA_937915835.1 uncultured Fretibacterium sp.
ATGTTAATAATTTCCCTTCATGAAAAATTTTTGAGTATCATAGCATAGAGAATTTCGGTGCAAAGTAAACTTGTCATGAAAAATTTTTGCGTTATGATTTTCTCATCCCTAACTATATTAATTTATCGAGAGAAGAAAAATGCATTTAATCACAAGCCATCTTAATACAGATTTTGACTCACTAGCAAGCATGATAGCAATTCAGAAATTATATCCTGATGCCGTAATCTGCCCTCCAGGTTCAATGAGCCGAAAAGTCCGCGATTTCATGTCCAAGCGCGGTCGGCAGTGGGCACAAAAAATTCTTAAGCCCAAGAAAATCCCGTTAGACGAAGTTACGTTAATGGTCGTTGTCGATACTCGCTCACGTTCAAGAATTGGCCCATTCGCAGCACTAGCAGGCCGTCAAGATGTCGCAGTTCACGTTTACGATCATCATCCTCAAACTCAAGATGACATTCCAGCCGAAGAATTTATTTATGAGCCAATCGGAGCCGCTACAACAATGATACTTGAGCATTTACTGAACGAGCGCAAGGAAATTACTCCCGATGAAGCTACGTTATTCGCGCTTGGAATTTACGACGACACTGGAGCAATGACCTTTGAGACTACGACTGAACGCGATATTGCGGCAATAAGTTATCTGCGTGAACTTGGAGCTGACTTGTCAGGAATTCTTTCACAGGTTGAGACTGATATGTCGGCTGATGATAGAAAATTGCTTGACGATTTAGCCGAGAATGCTCGCGAAAAATATATTAACGGCGCAAAAGTTTATTTAACATGGGCAGAAACTGAGAATTACGTTCAGGGGCTTTCAGTTTTCGTCAACAAGCTCAAGGAATATTGCGACTCTCACGTTACAATCGCTGTTGTGAATAACGGCGGCAAAAAGATTAACATTATAGCCCGAAGCGTCGAAAACGTTTTGAACGTCAAAGAGTTTCTTGAACCTTACGGAGGAAGCGGACATATTCAGGCCGGAAGCGCAACACTCACAGACAGGAACGCTCAAGAATTGCTTGACGAGATCGAGCAAAGATTACACGGAGCAATTCCCCAGATGATGAAAGTCTCGGACATTATGACTTCGCCGGTTATCGCCGTTGGAGTTGACGCAAGAGTTGATGAGGGCTATCGAACTATGCTGAGATTTGGCGTGAAATCTTTACCCGTAATAAGCTCTGACGGTGAAGTTGTCGGAATGATGACGCGTAAGGACTTAGACAAGGCACATTTACACGGACTTGACCGCGCTCAAATTTCGGATTTCATGACACAGGGAATTATCAGCCTAGCTTCAGAAGCATCGATTGATGAAGCTCACAGAATGATGGCAACTTACGGTTTCGAGAAAATGCCTGTGCTTGACGACAACGGAAAACTCGTAGGAACTCTTTCACGTGCGGATTTATTGAAGGCTCTCTATCATTCCGGCCAATTCGCAGGTGAGGACACTTCACGGGATTCAACGGGCTTCTTATGGGTTGAGAACGTTGCGCACCTCATGGAAGACGCTTTCAGCCTGAAAACTTTATCTCTCTTGCGTCGTGTCGGTGCAAAAGCTCAGGAGCTCGGAATGCGGGCTTATCTTGTCGGCGGAACAGTACGCGATATCTTAATGGGAGTTCATAACGTCGATATTGATATTTCTGTTGAGGGCGATGCTGAGAAACTCGTAACATCATGGAACGAACCGGGCTGCCGAACGGCTTTACATGGACGCTACAAGACAGGGACAATAATTTTTCCTGACGGCGAGAAAGTTGACGTAGCTACAGCGAGACGGGAATTTTACGAATATGCCGCCGCAACTCCGACAGTTCAGAACAGCTCACTTCGACAGGATTTAGGCCGCCGGGATTTCACGGTTAATGCAATGTCAATCTCACTCAGCGAGGACGATTGGGGAACTCTGACTGACAACTTCGGAGGACGAGGAGACCTCAAGGATAAATTGTTGAAGATTTTGCATAACTTGAGCTTTGTAGAGGATCCTTCAAGAGTTTTACGCGGAATTAGACTTGAGCAGAGATTAAACATGAGCTTTGAGGATAACACGTTCAGACTGCTTAAGAGTGCTGTGAAGGGCGGCTTGCTTGAGCTTTTATCGACTACAAGAGTTCGTGCGGAGCTTGAGTTATTCTGCAAGGAAGCGTGCTTCAGAAAAATTGTGATGAGAATGATGGATTTAGGCGTTTGGGAAGGATTATTTCCGGGCGTTAAGGTCACTAGCGATGCCGAACAAAGATTGCATGTTATGGAACATATCATTAAACACGTTCAGGCTCACGGGATTGACTTTAAGGGCATGGAATGGCTCATAAAAATGGCAGTCGTCTTCACGGAGTCCAAACCTGAGGTAAGATTTTCCGCAATGGACAGGTTAAATCTTAATCCCAACGAACGAGACCAACTCACGAAATGTTTTCAGCAATGGCCGAACGTCGAAAAGTTCTGCTCAAGCCGTAAGAACACGAAAAATTCGGAAGCATATTTATTCTTCAAGGATTACGGCCCCGTCCCGTTAATATACTGGACAACTTGCTTAAAATCTCCTGACGCTCGAAGATTAATAATCGAACACATGGAACTCTGGATGAGCTTCAAGGGAGAATACACAGGCAAGGACTTACAGGCTCTCGGCTTGAAGGGAAAATCAATCGGCGACGCGTTAAACCAAATCAAACTCGCAATAATCGACGGCGAAATTAATAATCATGACGACGAGATAAGATTTGTGAACGAGAAAATTTTACAGCAAGCATAAAAATATAACATGTTCTATTTTCTCGATGATTTTTTGCGGAGATAATAAAACTTGCTATAATTACGCATATTTTCAAACACGAAGGGAAGTAGTTAATCATGGCTGACATAGTAACGTTAGTGATGGAGTCCCGTGAGAAGACGGGTAAGGGCGAAAATGGAAGGCTCAGACGTTCGGGGTTTGTTCCTTGCATAATTTACGGGCCGGAAATTCCGGAGAACATCAAAGGCAAAGTGAACATGCGCGAGATTGAGAGAATTTTAGCCGGACGCTGGGAATCAACACGCTTAAACGTAAAATTACCGGATGGACGCGAGGAGCTTTGCTTAATCCGTGAGGCTCAGAGACATCCTTTGACCGATATGCCGCTTCACATTGACTTCCTGCATTTAGTGAGAGGCAGAAAAATTACCGTTAATATTCCTGTTGAGATTACCGGCCGCGACGCTTCACAGGGTATTAAGGACGGCGGAGTTCTTGAGAACGTTCATGAGCTTGAAGTTGAGACGTTGCCTATGAGCATTCCTGACGTAATCACGGTTGACGTTTCCAGCTTGAACATCGGCGACGCAATTCACGTGAAAGATTTAGCATTGCCTGAGAACGTTACGGCACTCGCTGATCCTGATGAAGTTGTTGCTATCGTTGTAACTTCACGCGGAGTTGAGGACGCTGAACCTGAAGCCGAAGAGACCTCAGCCGCTGACGTTGAAGTTGTTGCGAAGGGTAAAGCCGCTAAGGAAGGCGACGAGGAAGAGGATAAAAAGTAAATTCATCATGAAACTCATAGCCGGCTTAGGTAATCCAGGAGAACAATACGCTTTCACCAGGCATAACATGGGCTGGCTATGCGTTGATTTTTTCGCGGTTAATCATGATTTCGGTCGTCCACAAGAAAAATTTCATGCTGAGTTCTGGAAGTCAGGCGACGTAATTTTTCTCAAGCCTTTAACTTTCATGAACTCAAGCGGTCTTGCGATAAGTGAAGCCGTAAATTTTTACAAGATTGACTTGAATGACATATTAATAATTTATGATGATATGGCGTTACCATTTGGAAAGTTACGAATGCGCGCGCAAGGTTCAGCTGGAGGCCATAACGGATTAATCTCAATAATCGGAGCATTAGGAGATTTACACGTTCCAAGACTGAGAATAGGCATCGGAAAAGCACCGTCGAGCATGATAAATTACGTTTTAGGCCATTTCGACGACAATGAACGCGAGAAACTCCCGAAAATTCTTGAACACGCTGAACATGCAATTGATACGTGGCTCAAGAATGACATTCAACATGCCATGACAATTGTGAATGCAGAGCAAAACACGGAAGTAAATTAGATCTCGAACTCCGATTTTTCCGGCAAAACCTCGTTATAAACCTGCTGGAATTTACGCGATAACTCTTCAAAGTCAGCGTGATTTAAATTTTCACCGTCATTAATGCAGATAACTTTATGCCTGTGAAGTTTTATATCGTCAAAAGCTAGTGTTATGCAATGCGGCGATTTCGTCTTTTTGTAGTATGACGCTGAGAAATTAGGACTTCGCTGATAAAATTTTCCCTCTGCAATCTGCCAGTATTTTACAAGCCAGGGATTTACATCTGAACGATCTCGAAAACGATGACTTGAAGTAAGCTCCAGTTGTTCAGCCTCTTTTTCCCAGACTTCAATAAATGACGACTTCAAGAATGAAATCACCGAATGACTTTCATAAAATCCCGTGTAACATCTGAACGGAAGCAGTAAGAAAGTTTTCATCAAGTTCTTTATCCCGCAGCGTAAATTAATCCATTTTGGCCAGTGTGATTTGAATTGACGCATAAAGTTAAAATTTTGGTTAATTACGTGAATATCATTGAATATTACGTTGCCTATACCGAAACGGTTCATTTTCACAGGGGCGATATTCAGCGCAGTGCATTCACATGGAAGGTTATTCACAAAGAAATCTTCAGGACTAACAGGGGCATTCAGGAACATATCATCATTGAAATATACAAATTGTTCGGATAAATCTTTTATTCTGAACATGTTTAACTCTATCGCTCTTGAATTGAAAGTCGGGAGCCATTTTTCAGGCATAAAGTCCTCGTGTTTGACAAAATTTAATTTCTTGCAGTCAAGATCTAGCCAGCTCGGAACTTGTCCACATGTGATAAAGTGAATTTTTCTTACCCATGAAGCATATTTTTCCACTGCTCGGAACCAATAACGTAAGATACCCCAATCCCTGAAGCGTTCCTCTCCGAATTTTATCGATGAGCGTCTTTCATCTTCAATGTAAGAAGCCTTTAATTTCTGCCATTCCGGATCGAACCCGTCAACCCATGTAATTACAAAGTCAATTTCATTGTTCATAAGTAAAACGTCTCCTCAAAAAATTTCAGCAACTCGTCATGAGTATTATTAACTTTTTCGTCAACAACAGCTTCAAGCAAAAAGTTCAACGCCCGGCCAATTTCCCGCCCTTCAAGCCCCAGCGCAATCATATCATGACCGTTTACGGCTAAATCCCTGAGCTTAAGGCAATTATTCTCGTCTTCAACTTCATGCAATAATCTTTCAGCTTCATTATATTTTTCCCATTCTTGAGCGTTAAAGACATGTCCAGCCAGGTCATAGCCTTGAAACTCACGAAGAATTTTTACGTTCTCAAGCCCGAATTTCATTATCATTCGTCGCACGCATTTTTTACTCACAGGAAAACTCACACAATGTTTAGCCACGAGAAAATTTATAGTCTCGCGAGTTTTATTGTCAAATCGTAATCGCTCCATAATTTTATCGGCGACTTCAGCGCTTTTTAAGTCATGACCGTAAAAATGCCCTTGTCCGTCAGGGCCCATGAAGAAGCATTCAGGTTTAGCAATGTCGTGAAATAGCGAAGTCCAGCGCATAACCGGAGAATTGCTTGAACTGGCTAAAACTTTGAGAGTGTGAGCGAACACATCTAGATAGTGATGTGAATTATGCTGTTCAAAGCCGACCATTGGGGAAATTTCGGGAATAATCACAGCAATTACATCATGAAAATCTTGCAAAACTTTTTCAGCGTTGATGCCGCAAATAATTTTCGAGAGTTCCTTCTGCAATCTTTCAGGAGCAACGTAGCTTAATAATCCGGCCAATTCATGAATAGCCTGTGAAGTTTCAGCCTCAATGTCGAAGCCGAATGTTGAAGCAAATCTTAATCCCCGCAAAATTCTCAACGGGTCTTCCTGAAAGCGAGCATGAATATCTTCAACGCCGCGAATAATTTTGTTCCTGATGTCCGCAGTTCCTCCGAAATAGTCAATAATTCCCTCCGAAGGGTGATAAGCCATCGCGTTAATCGTGAAGTCCCTGTGTGATAAGTCATCTTTGAGAGTTTGCGCGCCGTCCCTGAACGTTGTAACTTCGAGGCCATAATCAACATCATCAACGAGGACTAAGACAGTTCCGTGTTTTTCGCCTGAGCCTATTGTCCGGTAATCGAATAAACTTTCGAGTTCTTGAACGCTTGCATTCGTGGCGATATCATAATCATCGGGCTTAATATTCATCAGGGAGTTTCTGACACAACCGCCGACAAGAAAGGCCTGATATTTATTCCGGTTAAGAGTGTCAATAATTTCTAAAGCAGATTGATAATGTTTTGTCATGCGCATAATAATATAAATCTTGACGCAAAAATACAAGTGGGATAAAATATCACTCGTGTTTTCGCCGGGCTGGTGGAATGGTAGACACACGGGACTTAAAATCCCGAGGGCGTAAAGTCCGTGAGGGTTCAAATCCCTCGTCCGGCACCATGAAACACAAAATCGCGGGGTGGAGCAGTTTGGAAGCTCGTCGGGCTCATAACCCGAAGGTCAATGGTTCAAATCCATTCCCCGCCACCAAGTTTTAATTATGGCGGTATAGCTCAGTTGGCTAGAGCACGCGGTTCATACCCGCGTTGTCCCCGGTTCGAATCCAGGTGCCGCCACCATAACTTTCAAAATCTTTCAGGGTATTAAAATACAGAATACAGAAATTAGAAGAACTTCCGTGTATTATAAGATAATGAGTTTTCACAGTCTGTATCATTGACTATAACAATAGTAACTCTGTAAAATATAAATGTAAATATGGAAAAATGCAGCAGTATCAACTTCACGGATTAATAGCCTTCTTGGAATTAGTTTGCATGTTTCCTTACATTCACACTTTATTCTAAATCAATAGCATACACGTATAATAAAATTATGGGAGGAAAATTATCGCGGTTATGGGAAATGAACATGCGAGGTTAGGGGACTTTAATGTTTTTCTGTCATATTCGCACGATGATAGTATATTAGTCGAAAAAATCGCCGAAAAAATTTCTGAAACAGGTTTTTCCTGTTGGATCGATAAAGATAAGTTACGTGCTCAAGAAAATTTCAATGCGGCTATCTTTGATGCTATTGATAAAGCTGACGTTTTTATTGCATTCCTGTCGAAAACATACGTAAATAAACCATACTGCACACGCGAATTTGATCGTGCCATAGATAAGCGCAAAAGTATATTAGTTGCTTGTATTGATGATGTGAGTGAAGATACCAACAGACAAAGCGCATATATGTTTGCGTTTAGTGCCGGTCATAATATTCTTGGGTTTGGTTTAGGAATAGAGTCAGAGAATGATATTGAAGCATTTGCTAAAAATATTGCAAGCAGCGTCCCGATGGAGTATTTAAAACGTTTTTTAGAGAGCGGTAACAGCAAAGATTATCCCCCTATTAGTACACCAGATTATATTATTGCATGTTTAAGGCTATATCATGAGAAACAGTATCAGCAAAGCGGTAATTATGCTCTGAGCGAAATTCGACGTGAATTGTTCCCAGCTATTAAAGATACAGAAATAAATATTTTCTATAAGGACGAGGAGAAAAAGAACGTTTCTTTAGTAAAATATTTTTCAGATAGTTATAACCAAATAAAAAACGAAAAACATATCTTGATAACTGGAGAGGGCGGTATAGGAAAAACCGTATCTCTGCTTAAAACATGCGAATACCTACTCAGAAAAAGAATTAATGCTATATATGTTCCTTTAAGTAAAATTAATGAAAATTTCACATTGGATCAGTATTTAGAGCGTGTCGTCTGCGGCGGAAATAAGCACATATGGGATGTATTACAACAGTTAATGAGTGCTGAATATGTAACTATACCCAATGTTATACTTTTATTAGACGGAATTAATGAAG
Organism: uncultured Fretibacterium sp.; assembly: GCA_937915835.1. GTDB lineage: Bacteria > Synergistota > Synergistia > Synergistales > Aminobacteriaceae > JAFUXM01. Next base: position 7,998 of record CALGHA010000053.1, read on the forward strand.
TTCCCCTAAAATACATAGACCACTTTGTAAAGGGAATTCTTAAGACACAATATATTAGTTATCGCGGCATAAAGCTTGTTATGACTTCAAGATGGTTTGATAATTCATTAATGAACGGCCTTGAGCAAAACATAGTATCATTGGAAATGCAGCCTTTAGACAGGGAAGCTATTGATTCATATTTACAAAGTATGAACCTTCCCATTGTAGAAGATCAAAAGGTATTGTCAGTAATTAAGACTCCACTAATGTTAACGTTATTCGCTGATGTTGAAAGTCATAAAGATAAGTATAAGAATATCGAAGGAATTATCCTTGAAGATAACCCTGATACCGCCGGCAAAATACTTAGCAATTTTTTTCAGACACAATTATATCGAGCTGCAGGAGAGGAAAATTTCAATAGAGGAACGCATCTTATATTATTAGAATACCTTTTGCCGAAAATTGCATTCACCATGCTTAATAATCATAGCTTATACATAAAACAGGACGATTGGAAAATCTGTAAACGAAGTATTAAAAACGAAGAAAAAAACTTTCAATGGTATATTGATGATAAATGGAGTTGGATACTTCGCGGGAGATCTTCAGTTAATCCTTCTTCAGTTGAGCCTGATGAATTATTAGGTCTTGCTGAAACAGGATTACATTTTTTACATAAGACAAATGAAGGCTACGAGTTTCTTCATCAAAGTTTCAGAGATTATTTCGCAGCATATTTTATCGCAAATGAAATATGGGCATACAGAGAAGATAATAAACGCTTTAACCCGGAAGAATCTATTTTAGGAGTGGAAGTTTATTCGGATGAAATTTTAAGTCTTGTCTCAGATATAGTTCGCGAAGAAAACGCTTGTCCTCAGATTACCAATTGCGGTTATGAGTTTCCAGGAAAAAATAGCACTCTAGCTTCAAGCAAAAGTGATGTGGAATCATTGCTCACACTGTGGAGAGGTAAAGAAGGCGAGACTGCACAAAACGCTGTTGCTAATTTAGTGAATATAATAAAAATTGGCCGTAAGAATGTCTTGGCTTGGTGCGACTTCTCAAATCTCGATCTTAGAAAACTTTGGCTTAATAGATGCTACTTTACATTATGGTATCAAGATAAATTTTACTCTAGTATATTTGATGAGGCTTGGATTGATAGGGCAAATTTTCTTACTAATGGACATGAGTCCCAGATTAGCGCTATTGCTTTCGACGGCAAATCTAAAATATTTAGCGGAGATAAAACGGGCACAGTCAAGATATACAGCTTAACTGAACATTCATGGGATGATACTATTCAGTTACAATCAAGTGCTGTCATAGATCTAGCTTGGAACAGCAATGACGAATTATTAGCAATTTTATATGAAAATGTAGTGTTCTGCTATTCACTCAAAGAAAAAAACATAGTTAGTAATTATATAAACATAGTTAAGAGCAAGAGTTTTAGATATGTAAGATTTACTAGTGAAAATGAGCTTAATGTATCATTTGACCTAGAGCCATTAGTTTGGTGTGATACTGATGGAAAAGTACGCTTATCAGAATTGCCTTATGATGTCCCTGCTAGATGTGCAAAATGGAATCCCAGTAAAAAAGAGTTCATAAGAAGTAATATGCTGCAGCTGTTATCAGTGAACTGCTTCGATGAAGGAACATTATCTTGGGAAACGCATCCTGCATTGAAACAGAATAAAAATCCTCAAAAAGAGACAAAATCAAATGAACAGCTATATTTAAGTTTACGTGATGTTGGAGCTACTGGAGGAAGCGTCAGTTGCATTCAATATAACGAAGAAGGCTCAAAAGTTCTAATCACGATACAGAATTTATTAGTGGAATATGATACAGAAACATTTGAAGTATTGAACAAGAAGATTTTTCACTCAGCCGTTCAATGTGCATGTTATATGAAAAACGGAATAGCAGTTGGTGCTGGTACTAATATAATATTCTTAGATTTTAATTTTGCTGAAGACTACATATTACAAGGCTCTCAGACAAAATCTATAATGGTAATTTCTAATAGTTACGACGACAATGGATATTATATACTCTCCTCAAACGGTGAATTAAAAAAACTTAATCAAGAACTTATAGTTCAGAGCATGAGGTTCATTGTAAATAAATCTCAGTTTGCCTGGGTTCGGGATAGATTGACAAATAAAATTCAAATGGCTTTTCTTCCATCAGAACAATTCCAATTTGGAGCTAGATACACTTATGAAAGCGATATTGTAGAGCCTTTAGGTTGGCGGTATGAATTTGTTGATACTGTTTCCAGCGATGGTAATGATGACGAGCAGCAATTTTATAATATGCACGCTTCAATAATGCTTTTTGAAAGAACTCCTCCATACAGAAAAATTGAATTTACAAATTATACGGGGATTTGGATTTTTGGCTGTTCGTTTAAAAATATACGCGGCGATATGAAAACTCAGCAAAACATTAATTTTCTAGTTCAGAACGGGGGCATAACTAATGACTATGAAAGATAAAATAGATATTACATTTCATGATTTCACTGTAAAAACAGAAGCATTTGTGAGCGTACTAGTTCTAGCTTCGAATGAGTATATTAATGGTATTCGTCTTGCTCATGAGAAAGGTGAAAAAGAAAATATACAGGTGTTTATGCCCCAAAAAATTAAAGACCATTGGAGCAATGATTATATAGATTGGGATCGTCTAGTTGAGATAATAAAAAATGAATATAAAATTCAAGTATTAGAAGAACATAGCATTACTTCGAAAGTAGTAAGGGTAGAGTTTAATAATGTCAGGGAAGTAACAACTTGTATAGCGGATTTAAGGCTGACATATAAACTTTTTAATGGATTTAGAATAGAAAAAATCAAAGGTGAGAAAAAAATTATAATTTCTAAGCCGATATGGATGAAAAGTTGGAATTACGAAAAAATAAGCTGGGGTGAGTTGTGTTCAATTATAGCCGCTGAATATGATAAAGAAAAAAGAGAAATCACTATGCATAACAGTTCATTTCTGCAAGATACAACTTCTTCACCAGAAAGAGACTTTTTACAGGAAGACAGCGATCCTGATGAACCCAAGCAGACTCGTAAAGCTAGAGAAAAAAATGAGCTTGGCAGAATTAAAAATGCTGATAACTCTTCATTTATTTTTTATCCTCGAACTGTATTAAGAGCAGCGGAGGTATCTGGGACAAATGGCGGGACTTTTTCTAAAAAGCCTATTGACTTGGTTAAGGCTTTGAATAAAGGTTCTTTAGGCGGAATTGGTTCTTTTGAAATTAATCTTTTGGAATGGATTGAAAAGCTGCGTTATACTACGAATACGACATTATTGGATTTAATAAGAGCCGGTTATGTATCTTTCGGATGGAGAAATAATATTACACAAAAAAAGCTGAGTACTATCATAAGCAGGATGTCAATTTACGGCCTAGTTACATTAACTAGATTTATGACTGTAAATGATGACGGAACTCTCGAAAATGAAAAGCATTCAGTAATGAGAGTAATAACAATGGGCCAAAATGGGAGTACTTTATTGCATGAATTAGGGAAAAATACTTCACGTTTCAACCCTTTTGATACTTTTCAAGATGGGAACACTGTCAAACGGTATTTGACCGCTAATCAATGGCTGGTTTACTGGTTAACGACTTATAGAGAGGAAATAGGCGAAAATTACGAAACAAGCTGTATTTTGACGCAGAAAGGTACGAACTATACTGGAGCGAGGACGTATGCAACTGTAACGCTTAATAATTGTACGATGATTGCAGAGCCGATTAGACGAGTAGAAGATTTTGAAATAGAACATAATAAACAATGGCTTTGTGAAAAAATTGAAAGAATGATTCTTATGTTCAATAATATGGATCAACTTTATTACGGGAAATACAAGATAAATTTTCCACAGCGGCCGATAATAGTCTTGATTTGTGAGGATGATATGCATATTAATGAAGTTTGGGAAATTATCAGGCCAATTCTAGAGAATTATAATCAAGCAATTTGGTTTACAAGTGATCTTAAGATTTTTAACTATAATAAAAGAGGAGAACGTTTTCTTTACTTTGATGATAATAATCAACTTCAGAAAGTTAATATCAAAGCTATATTTGGCAAGGATAATGAAGCGGAGCAAGAAAACGATTAATAATTTTACGAACCTTGATATAAACTTTGGCAGCACTAAAAATTTTCCCCCAACTTTCACGCTGGGGGATTAACTTCATTCTTTATTTTACTTCATCGCTTTCGTCAACGCACAGATTGCACGGGCTTCTTTCGCGCTATTAAGACTTCTACACTCCGGGCATTCGTAAATATTAATGAGAACTCGGTCCGCATTTCACGATTTACTTCTCATAGGATAACCGGCCTCTTGAAGACTTAGCGCTTTATAACAACTGGACAAACTTTTTTCTTTAATCTCAATAAATCTCACCTTTCAAAATTTTCCGCAGTCATATCACGAGTTATTATGTTTGGGATTTTCAGGAAAACAACCCTTTTTACATGTTTAATCTGCTTCTTAGCTCGTGAATGCTCCATAACAGGCAGAAGCTGAGAACTTCTACAATTCCTGAGCAAATATCATTCTCGAGCATCAACAACCGCAATAGCACACAAGCCCAAGTATCAAGAAAATTGGCCAGATTTTTGACGTAAAGTCATATTCGCATCAAATCACAATCAGATGCAATATGCCGATAATAATGAAACTTACAAGTCCCGTGATTATTCCTGAAATATTCACGTTAAAAGCTCACTATGTCAAAGCATGAAATAGCCGAAAATTACGCAAGACCTGAAAATTTTCCCGCTTACGACATTTTCATGAACTCTAAAAATATCACAGCAATTTTTCCATATAATAATCTTGCTGGGTTAGTATTGCTGACATCATAATATCCGGAACTTTAAAGCTGAGGATTAATTTGTAAATATTTTTCCCGTAACATTCTCATGAACCATAAAAAATCATCGCATCAGGAACTCCCAAGCTCACGCGAAAAATCCCGAAAATCACGAATACACTCTCAACAATTACGCCCGGTCTTAAGAATTTTCACGTTAAAATCTTGGTGACTTGATAGTCTGTTAATGTCCAGAAAGAAAACGTTAAGATATTCTCAGCAATTCACTAGCAACGAGTTTTTCTCATAATCGATGAATGCGAATTGATTTTTTCAGAAAGATATACGAGAAAGCAAAGCCCATGTTTAATTTTATCTCAGCTGAATACAATTGTCTCGGTCTTCTTCTTGCTCCAAAGGAAAATTATTTTGCCTAAAATTTTACTTGAAGACTTCAGCAACCCTCACAAGCTCTTTGCGGATTTCAATATGCTGAGGACAAACCTGCTCACATTTTCCGCACTTGATACACTCTCCAGCTTTCTTATGCCCTGCCATGACAACGTTAAAATTAATCTGGTTCTCGGCAAACGGTTTATTTTTATAGAGCGTGTAAAGATTAAACGCGTTGAATGAGCCGGAAATCCCTATATTCATCGGACAAACTTTTGCGCAATAATTACACGTCGTACACGGAATAATCGGAAGTTTCGCAAGCTCCTCACGTGCCGCCTCAATAACTTTCTTTTGTTCAGGCGTTAAATGCGTAAAACCTTTCATGAACGAGAGATTATCCCGCATTTGTTCGATACTCGACATTCCAGAAAGAACCGTGATAACTCCCTCTAAATCCGCCGCAAATCTCACTGCCCACGAAGCACACGACGAATTAGGTTCAGCAGCTTTAAAAACTTTTGCTACATTCTCAGGAGGATTGGCCAGATTTCCGCCTTTGACTGGTTCCATGATTACAACGGGCTTATTATATTTTCGTGCGACTTCGTAACATCTTCTTGACTGTATCGAATGGCTGTCCCAATCCGCATAATTAATCTGCAACTGTACGAACTCGGCTTCAGGATGCTTTATCAAAATTTCCTCGAGCTGTTCAGGCGTTGAATGAAACGAGAAACCCAAATGCTTAATTTTCCCCTTCTTCTTCTCCTCAAGAAAATAATTCCACAGGTCAAATTCCTCAAATACTTTTGTACGTGAATCTCCTAAATTATGAAGAAGATAGAAGTCAAAATATCCTGCTCCAGATTGTTTAAGTGAAGTCGTGTATTGAGCAATCGCATCTTCACGAGTTTTACAGTTAATCCATGCCGCATTTTTCGTAGCAATTTGATACTTCTCTCGCGGATAACGTTCAACAAGAGCTTTACGCATTGCCTCTTCACTGCCAGCATAAGCCCAAGCCGTGTCAAAATATGTGAACCCCGCAGCAAGAAACTCGTCAACCATCTGTTTAACCTGCTCAACGTCAATCACATCTTCATTGCCCTCAACTCTCGGAAGACGCATTAACCCGAAGCCTAATTTTTTGATGTCGTCGCCTAACATGAAAAATTTACCCCCCTCGTAAAATTTTGCAGTTATAATAGCACTCTCAACTAAACTTTAAGCAATTAATGATGATTACACGCTTTAATTATTTTTTTCCAAAATTCTTTTTATGACGTTATCCATAATGTCCTGACGTTCTCGCATTGAAATACTCTCAATCGCCGCGTTAATCTCACTCAGGAGCTTTAAATCAGTTTTTCTCACGCCCGCGCATAATCCGTTAAAGCCCAAATCAAAGCCGTCATTCCGATGGATACATATGTTGAACTCCGGGAATTTGGTCAATAACCTGGTCAAATCTTGAGTCTTTCTGCGCAATAATCTTAGCTCCGTTGAAATCCCTCAAAGTTTTTCCGTTCCTATATTTGCTCAAGGTATCAATTAAATTGTCCCAGTGAATTTTATGGAACTCAACTTTTGCGTTAATCTTATTCGCCACCAATGCCGCAATCTGAACGTCATAACCTTCTGCGAGAAATCCGGGATTGTTAGCAATTGAGAAATTAGTATCACTTGAGATATTTTCTTCCCAGTTATAAGGCTGATGGTCGCATTCAACGCCGACACGTAGGACTCGCGATGTAGTCTTAGGTATAGTTGTGTAGATATAACAGGCCGAACCGAAGATCATTAGCAGCAAGAGTTTCAGAAAATAATTCTCCGTCAACGTCTCTTTTTCTCCTCGTCAGGATAAAGCCCGAATTTCGACAATCCCGCAATTCCCTGTTCAAGTCTGGATACAGCAAGAGGCATAAGCTCAACGATTACATGATTATCTTTCAGTCTGATTGCTCCGATTTCAGAACGTTCAACTTTTAATGCTCGGCACATCGCGTTTAATACTCGTCCTGTGTCTAATTCCTTGATTGCTTTGAAACGCTTGAAGGCTCCTTTTGGCTTTGAGGCTTGAACTTGCTTTGACTTCGGACGCTGTGAGGGTTTCTTCGTTCGTCTCTCCTGTTCACGCTGAAGTTCACGGTCTAAGCTGTAACCTTTATTACGTGCGCTCAAGACCGACAATAATTTTGCGATTAAGATTTTAGGTTCAGCACGAGTGATTAAGTCATTGGCCCATTTAACGCACTCGCCAAAATCAGCGTCAATAGGAGCCGCAAAAATTTCCTGTTCAGCCGAATCACGCCATGCACTCCGGATTTTCTCAATGCCGGGAATATCAAGCCATTCTGTTTTTATCTCAGTTCCTCGTAACATTTCCTTGAAACGGCCAATTTCAGGAGGAGCAAGCAACACGAGATTAACTCCTTCATGCCCGGCCCGTCCAGTTCTGCCGCTTCTGTGAATGAAAGTTTCTCGGTCATCAGGAAGTCCAAGCTGTATAACATGACTAACTCCCTCAATGTCCAAACCTCGAGCCGCGACGTTCGTAGCAACTAAACACGGAACTGAACCGGACTTAAACGAAGCTAACACAGCATTTCTCTCATTCTGGGTCATGTCGCCTTGAAGTGCCGCCGCGCTGAACCCGTGATCTTGAAGTCTCTGTGCTATTTCAATCGATTCCATTTTGGTATGACAGAATACGAGCGAACGTGAAGGATGTTCCCATAATAAAATATCAACGAGACCTTCAAAGCGTTTTTGCGAAGGAATTCTGTAAACTCTGTGCAAAATATCCTCGTGTTGAGTTCCTTCTTCGTCAACTGAGAGAATTATAGGCTCATGCAAATATTTTTCAGCCAACATTCTGACTTCATCAGGCATTGTCGCCGAGAAAAGCCAGCGTCTTCCTTTGGGCATAGCGTCGAGAATTGCTTCAAGTTCCTCACGAAATCCCATGTCAAGCATTAAATCCCCTTCGTCGAGTACAATGCTGTGAATTTCGCTAGTCTCAAAACTTTTTCGTTGAATGTGATCTCGAACGCGTCCGGGAGTTCCTGTTATGATTGCCGCGCCGTGCTTGAGAGTTCTTAACTGTGGGTAAATGTCCATTCCTCCGACTAGTGAAGCTACTGAAACGTGCAAAAATTTCCCTAAAAATTCGGCCTCGTCTGCTGTCTGTTGAGCGAGTTCACGGGTTGGAGCAAGAATTAGAATTTGAGGAACTTTCTCGCCTATCTTCATTTCCTGCAATAATGGTAAGAGAAATGCTAAAGTTTTTCCTGAGCCTGTTTTAGCCCGAACGATTAAATCACTGTTCCAGTCCTCAGAAAGTACGCGGTCCTGAACTTCCATCGGGGAATTAAAGCCGTGTTGTTCAAGTGCGTGTAATAATTCCTTCCTGAGGCCGTAAGAATTAAAATCTTCCATGCTGATAATATTAATATCTCCTAACAAAAAAATCAGGAAGCCGATAATAAACTTCCTGAGTAATATTATTGCACAAGTTTCATTCTTCTTCGTAAATCATTCGAGTGATTTTTCCGTTTTTGAGCTGAAAAGTTATCATCACGCCTTCAAGCTCATAATTCCATTCTTCTTCATCCCAGTGTTCAGGAGTTCCGATAACTTCTTCGAGTTTGTTTACGCCGTCGCCGATTGAAATATCTCCGAAAGTACAGCCTTCACGCCATGCTTCAATTTTTACGAGATTTCCAGCTTTATCATATTTTCGCTTAACATTTGGACCGTCATAATCGTCGTGTTCCTCAGTAAGTCCATATTCCATAAGAATGTCAAAGATTAATTTATGAATTGTTGATTGCTGGCTGGTTGTGTTAAAGAGCGGCCTGATATATTTTCCGAACACGAAGGCTGAATCTTGTCCGTGAGGATTTCCGATTTCGTACCAGACTTCACCGTCTACAGCAGTCTGACCGAACACGACAACTCGTTCTGGAGCGTTGAGCCTGCCTAAAATTTCGCTCTCAGTGTCAGGGTCCGAACGATAGCGAACGTAAGTTCCTGTGCATTGGCCGATTGCCGGGAAATTGATAAACCTCTCGACAGCTTGAGCAGGAAGCGTGAAAGTTACGATGAAAATTGTAAGAATAAATTTTGCGTGAAACTTTGACATGATTAAAAATTTTCTCCTAATATATTGTAATTTACACTTCAAGTTTAGCAGAATTGAGATAAAAAAAATCCCTCCCGTAAATTTCTTCACAGGAGGGACAAATCTTAATCTTCTTACGCAATCACTAAAAGCACATCGCCGGTATTAACGCTGTCGCCGGACTTCACACGAATTTGCGTAACTTTTCCTGATGCCGTCGCGAAGACTTCATTCTCCATCTTCATAGCTTCAAGCAATAACACCAAATCTCCGCTGTTCACGCTGTCGCCAACGTTGACTTTAATGCTCAAAATTTTTCCGGGCATTGGGGCCGTTACTGTCATAGCGCTTTCGTCAACTGGAGCCGGAGCCGCTGGAGCCTCTGGAGCCGGAGCTGGAGCAGGTGCTGCCGCTGGTGCTGGTGCAACTGGAGCCGGAGCTGAAGGAGCAGGAGCAGGAGCAGGAATTGACGCGCCCGCGCCGAGTGATTCGACCTCAACAGTGTAGGCCGTGCCGTCTACGATTACTCTATATTTATTACTCACGATTTATTTTTCTCCTTTCGTTAATGTTAAATTAATGCCACTTGCGATTTAACCTGTTCGAGTTAAGCCCTAACATTCCCGCAGTCTTCCAGCGTGATGTCCAGAAATCTCCAGGAATTTGTCCCGGACGTTCTGCCTCGACTGACAAAATTCTGAAGTCCGCGCTTCCTGTGAACTCGACAATAGCCGCCGTTATAGCCGCGATAATTTTCTTATTGTCAACGCTCATAACAGGAGCCGCCGTCTGAACTTTTCTCGCTGGAGCTGGGGATGATGGCTTAGCCGGAGTTACATCATTTTTTTTTTCGTCGCCGCCTGCAAACAGTTTCATTCCGTAAATTACTCCTGTTAAGACAAGCAGAACTCCGAAAACTATCGAGAATGCTACGATACTTACGTTAACTGCTCCCGCAAGTCCTTCAAAATGCATTTATTCTCTCCTCCTTACTGTCATTTATCATTCATTAATGAGGGATTACCCCGTGTTTCTTGGCAGGTCTGGTCTCACGCTTGCTCTCAATGCCTTCAAGAGCCTGATAGATTGATTTGCGCGTCTCTTCGGGCATAATCACGCGATCAACGTAGCCACGTTCTGCCGCTCTATACGGATTAGCGAATGCGTCTCTGTACTCGTCAATCTTCTCAAGTCTCTTTGCGCTCGGATCGTCAGCACCTTCAATTTCCTTCTTGAACACTATGCTTGCCGCACCTTCAGCTCCCATAACGGCGATTTCAGCCTGAGGCCAAGCTAACACGACATCAGCTCCGAGTGATTTGCTCGACATTGCGAGATATGCTCCACCGTATGCTTTGCGAAGAATTACGCTGATTAACGGCACACTCGCTTCACTGTAAGCATAAAGAAGTTTCGCTCCCTTACGGATAATTCCGTTTCTCTCCTGGTCAGCTCCGGGCAAATATCCGGGAACATCAACGAATGTTACGATTGGAAGGTTGAAAGCGTCACAATGACGAATGAAACGTGAAGCCTTATCCGAAGCATTAACGTCTAAACAGCCGGCTAAAACGTCAGCATTATTCGCGATAACTCCGACTGAACGCCCGCCAATTCTCGCATAACCGGTGATTATATTCTTAGCAAATCCGGCCTGAACTTCCGTAAATTCACCGTCATCGAAGACTTTCGCAAGAACTTCATGAACATCATAGCCCTTATTCGGATTAATCGGCACAATCTCGCGTAATGTCATATCCGCACGGTTTACATCATCATTCGTGGCCTTAAACGGAGCATCATCAAGATTGTTCAACGGTAAATATGAGAGAACTTTACGGACTTGTGCAAAACATTCCGCTTCGTCTTTAGCCTCAAAGTGAGCAACTCCGCTTACTGTGTTATGTGTCGCCGCTCCTCCGAGTTCTTCGCTGGTGATTGCCTCGCCCGTTACTGCCTTGATTACTTCCGGGCCGGTGATATGCATTACGCCCTCGCCGTCAACCATGAAGATAAAATCTGTGAGTGCAGGACTGTAAACTGCTCCTCCTGCTGTCGGTCCCATGATAACGCTGAACTGAGGAATTACTCCGCTCGCTAAAGTGTTGCGCTTGAAGATTTTTCCGTAACCGTTCAAAGCGTCAGTGCCTTCTTGAATCCTTGCGCCGCCGCTGTCATTAATCCCGATTACCGGACATCCCATCTGCATAGCCATATCCATAACTTTGCAAATTTTGTCAGCATGTTTCTCGCCGAGCGATCCTCCGAAAACTGTGAAGTCCTGACTGAACACGAAGACTTTACGGCCTTCGATTGTTCCCCAGCCTGTTACTACTCCGTCGCCTAAAGGTTTTCTTTCTTCGAGGCCGAAATTATTGCAACGATGCGTAACGAACTCATCAAGTTCAACGAATGAGCCTTCATCAAGCAGCTGTGCAATTCTCTCGCGGGCTGTGCCTTTACCTTTGGACTTCTGTTTGTCAACGGCTTCTTGTCCGCCGCCTTTGAGAGCTTCACTGCGTTTTTCGTCAAGTTCTGCGCAAAGCTCTTCTATTGTACGAAATCCCATATTCGACAAGCTCCTCCTTTTTTATGTTATGAAAAGTTTTGAATGTAAAGTAGAATATCATAGAAACTATTTCATTGCAAAGATTTACGCCGTCATATTAATATTCGCTGGCTATATGAAAATTTATGTAGAAATACGCAGGAAAATATTCATTCATAAACTTTTTCTCAGAAATTAACGATATAGACACGCTAAAAACTTGTTGTATAATACAGGCAAGATTTAATTCATAATATTTATTCCCACAATGACAAATTATAATTGCTCAGAAATTTTTTTTGCGAAAGGAAATTTTTACAGATGCTCAGTAAGAAACTTTCAGCGTCATTAATCTTTTTACTATTAATAATCTTCACAGCTTCATCATCATATGCAGCAAAAAAAGTAGAAAAAGTTGATCCGGCATTAAAAGCCTGGTATCACGAAACCGAAGCCCAAAATCGAGAAGGAGATCAAAGTCTCAAGCTGAGAATAACATATTACTCAAACGAATACATCGACAACCTCATAACCACCGAAGCCGAAAAAAATTTGTGGACAGCCGATGAAACCGAAAACTTCAAATACACCTTTTTGAAAAATTTAAATCTCTCTGAAGCAATCCCCTTCCATGTTGATTTATACGTTACAGGAACTCCAATGTACGCAGGTCCGTTCGATAAGCATATTACCATGATGGTTGGCGGCAGGAAATATCAGCCGATTGACTATGATAAACGCTTCAACTTCAAGATTTTAGGCGCTCGCGACGGAATGGTATTTTTCCCTCGTTATGACCCGAAGACTGGCAAGGAAATTTTAGCCGGTGCTAGGGACGTGCGAATAATCTTTGACAGCTCAATTAGTCATGCTCTCGACGGAAAAAAGGATATTCTTTACGTCTGGGATTTATCGAAGGACAGACCGAAAATCGGTGGAGGTAAAGCCGCGAATAGGCTCGAAGTTGACAGGCTTCTCAAGAGAACTGACAAGCTCGAAGAAGAACGCAAGGCATTGCAGAGACAGTTAGACGCTCTTAATAAAGAATACGAAGAAGTTAACACGAGAATTGACGAGTTGCAAAGTGAATAAAAAATTTTGCAGAAATTAATAAATTCACGAATAGACTAATTGCACACTGACTAGATAAAATAATTAAGTTTTCTAAATAATTTGACAGCAGAATGAAAGGAAGTAAATATTACTATGATTAAGATGGACCGTATCGCTGTACTCACAAGCGGAGGAGACTCACCAGGAATGAACGCCGCAGTCAGAGCCGTAGCCCGCACGTGTATGTTTAACGATAAAGAGTGCATCGGAGTAAGACGAGGCTATGAAGGTCTCATTGAGGGCGATTTTATCACTCTTGACCGTGCTGCAGTGGGCGGAATTATTCACACGGGCGGAACGATATTAAAGACAGCCAGAAGTGAACGTTTCAAGACTCCAGAGGGCCGCGAAGAAGCTGTGAACAAAATGCGTGAGGCAGGAATTGACGGCCTTGTAGTAATCGGCGGAGATGGGTCATTTCACGGAGCAAAGGCTCTTCACGATATGGGCTTTCCGACGATGGGAATTCCCGGCACAATCGATAACGACATTACCGGAACTGATGAGACAATAGGCTTTGATACGGCTGTGAACACTGCTCTTGACGCGATTATGAAGCTCAGAGATACAGCCTCAAGCCATGAAAGATTATTCGTTGTCGAAGTCATGGGACGTAACGCGGGATTTTTAGCGCTTGAAGTTGCTGTTGCTACCGGAGCTGAATACGTCGTTGTCCCGGAATTGCCTTTGAGCATTGGAGATTTGACGAAGAGGCTCAAGAACTCTTACGCTGAACACCGAAGCCACACGTTAATTATTCTCGCTGAAGGCGTAATGACGGCGGCCGAGATGCGTGAACAGCTTCAAGACTCCGGCGGATATGACGCTCGTGTTACGGTTTTAGGCTACATTCAGAGGGGCGGACATCCTACGTCATTTGATGTTGTGCTTGCTACAAGAATGGGAGCTTTTGCAACGGAGAATTTATTAATCGGCAAATCAGGAATGATGGTCGGCAATATCAATCATAAACTCGTATTAAGCCCGTTAGAGCGAGCATGGAGTGAACATAAATCATTGAGCCCGGAGATGTTGAGCTTGATGAACAAGATGAATTAAGAGTTTCATGCGGGGGGTGATTAATTCATGCTCCCCGTTTATTAATATTTATGTAAGGAAAAAAGTTTTAATGCCAAGAAAAGCAAAATCACAGGAACTAGAAACAGAAGAACTCACACAGGAAACACCAGAGCAGATAAAGCCTCGTGCACGAACAACCGCACGCCGAACCCGAAAAATTGAACCTGACGACACCAGCGAACAATCAATGCTTCAGCCTGAGTCAGAACTTTCACCCGAAGAACTCAGCGAAGAAGTCAGGGGAATTCATGAAGCAGCTTATGATGACGTTGTGAGTGAAGAGCCTATTATCGACGATGAACCCGACGATTCCGAAGAGCCGGACGAAACTGAAGAGGAAATAACTCCCTCGCCGCGAAGGAATAATTATCAACGAGAGATGATCCAGCATCCCAAGCCGAAATACACTTATGCAATGCTTTCTTCGAGGAACACTACGGAACTCCGAAGGCTTGCGAAGGAACTCGGCGTCACACTTCCGATGTCAATTCGCAAGGATGACTTGATTATCGCGATATTAAAGTTTCAGGCTGAGAGTATGAATTATCGTTTCGGCGGCGGAACTCTTGAGATTTTACCTGAGAATTTCGGCTTTTTGCGACCGAAGGGAATGCTCCCGACTGACAGTGACGTTTATTTATCTGCATCACAAATTCGGCGTTTTGGTTTACGAAATGGCGATGTAATTTGGGGATTAATCAGGCCTCCCAGAGATCAGGAACATTATGAAGCGTTATTGCGCGTTGAGACTGTAAATTTCTCAGACCCTGAATATTCCCGACGTAGACCGTTATTCTCGCAATTAACGCCGATTTTCCCGAACGTGAGATTGAGCCTTGAATATGAGCCTAAGGACTTAGCAACTCGGCTTGTGAACATGTTCGCTCCAATTGGGCTTGGTCAGAGGGCATTGCTTGTTTCGCCGCCTAAAGCAGGAAAGACGACGTTATTAAAGCGAATAGCTCGTGCGATTTCGGCCAATTGTCCGGATATTATCATCATGGCGTTGTTAATCGATGAACGTCCTGAAGAAGTTACGGATATAGCGCGTTCGATTGACGGTGAAGTTATCGCGTCGACATTTGACCGTCCGGCTGACGAGCATATCAGGGTTGCAAATCTTGCGCTTGAGAAGGCAAAACGACTTGTTGAGGCAAAACGTGATGTAGTGATTTTGCTTGACAGTATTACGAGATTAGCGAGGGCTTCAAACTTGACAGTGCCACCGTCAGGACGAACATTATCTGGAGGACTTGACCCGTCGGGATTATATTTCCCTAAGAGATTTTTCGGTGCTGCGCGTAATTTCGAGGAGGGCGGAAGTCTTACGATTATCGGGACGGCTTTGACTGATACCGGCTCAAGGATGGACGATGTAATTTACGAGGAGTTCAAAGGCACGGGCAACATGGAGCTTCATTTGTCGCGAAAATTGGCCGAACAGAGAATTTTCCCTGCAATTGACATCACGAAATCCGGAACTCGACGTGAAGAGCTTTTAATGCCCGACGAAGAGTTAAAGCGTT
Organism: uncultured Fretibacterium sp.; assembly: GCA_937915835.1. Classification (GTDB taxonomy): domain Bacteria; phylum Synergistota; class Synergistia; order Synergistales; family Aminobacteriaceae; genus JAFUXM01. The sequence continues at coordinate 23,630 of CALGHA010000053.1, forward strand.
TATGGATTTTGCGCAAGAGAATAGCCGGAGTTGATGAGGCCGGAGCGTTGAATTTAATTCTTGACAAGCTGAGACAGACTGAGACGAACGCGGAATTTCTGAACTCGATTAAATTAGCGTAATCCCCTAAAATTTTATATTCCTGATTTCTTCCTGCGTGTAAATTTTGTTGTAGAATTATGCAAAATTTTACTTTTCAGGAGGCATATTGTTTTGCGCGAAAAAATTTTATCGGAAGCACAGAAACTTGAAAGCTCTATGGTTGAAGCTCTTGCACGTTTATGCAGGAAACCGGCAATCTCCCCTCATAATGGCGGCTTAGGCGAAGAGGCGAAAATTCATGAACTCGAAGCAATTATCTCTGAACTTAACCTGAAAAATATTTCACTCAAGATTGAGCGTGTCGAAGATGCAAAATCCCCGACCGGCAATCGTCCTTCACTCTTTCTTGAATGTCCGGGCAAAAAAGCTCAGAGATTATGCATTCTCACACATATTGATGTTGTCCCTGAAGGTGATAGATCTTCGTGGACGCTTGACCCGTTTAATCCCGAAGTCAGGGGCTCAAGGCTTTACGGACGCGGCGTGAGCGATAACGGGACGTGTTTAATCTCGTCATTATTCGCGTTGAAAGCTCTCCAGAATGCCGGAGTTGAGAACAATTACACGATCTTTCTTGCTTTCGTAGCTGATGAGGAAATGGGAAGTCATTACGGACTTGAACCGCTGCTTGAGAGAAATTTATTCAAGAGTGATGATTTAGTCGTCGTTCCTGATTCTGGCAATGACGCGGGAGATTTCATCGAGATTGCGGAAAAAGCCATGTGGAGACTTTCATTTGAAGTTATCGGCAAACAAGTTCATGCGTCGCTTCCGAATAAGGGGATTAACGCCTGCCGAGTTGCTAACATGCTGGCATATGAAGTTGACGAGGCTTTGAACAAGGCATTTCCTCAGGTGAACAAAACTTTTGATCCTCCCTTCTCAACTTTTGAGCCGACACGGAGATTTGCGAATGTTCCAGCGACTAATATTATTCCTGGACGTGAGAGATTTGAATTTGATTGCCGAGTTTTGCCTGAAGTTTCGCTTGATGATGCGTTTGAAGTTGTCGAGAAAATCCGTAAAGACATCGAGCAAAAAACAGGAGCTAAGATTATTCTTGAGGTTGACAGGACTGACGCGGCGACACCGACAAATCCTGATGATGAAATTTGCAAGCTCTTAGTGAAGAATGTCCGTGAAGTTTTCGGGATTGAGCCTGTTACTGGCGGAATTGGCGGAGGGACTTTTGCGGCGTTGTTCAGGCGTAAGGGAATTCCTGCGGTTGTCTGGTCTCAGGAATGCGGAGGAGTTGCTCATCAGCCGGACGAGTTTACGGAGATAAAGTATCTTGTGAATAACGCGAAAGTTTTTGCCTTAATGATGGCCGAATAAGTAAATTGGGGGTTGACAAAATGCAAAATTGCCTCATAATTGACAAGACAAGACAAGCAATCCTATTGTCGAAATTCCTCATTAGAATTATTAAGAATTGTCGGGATGTTAATGATAATTGCGCATCATTTTGCTGTTCATGGAGGATTTAGCTTTCCGATAAACTCAATCACAATAAATAGACTATGGTATCAATTTATCATTATGGGTGGAAGTCTCGGCAATAGTATTTTCGTGCTGATTTCCGGCTATTTCCTCATAAAATCACCGGTAATAAATTTTCGCAGAATGTTCAACTTATGGCTGAGGATATTTATTTACTCGGTGATAATTTTTTGCGCGTTTATATTTTCTGGGCTTGAGGCTTTTTCGCTGAAGACAGCTTTGAAAGTTATTATGCCTATTACCAAGTCTCAATGGTGGTTTGCAAGCACATACTTTGTGATGTATCTTGTGCATCCTTATATTAATATTTTGCTGAACGGCTTTACTCAAGATGACTACAAGAAATTCTTAATTGCGATATTTATTTACTGGAGCATAATTCCGACGCTGACGAAATCAGATTTTCAGAGCAACGCATTGGTAAACTTTATATGCTTATATTCTCTTGCAGGATATTTCAGGTTGTGGGCTTCAGACTTTGGAAACAAGAAATTTATTCTTTACGGGATTACTTGCATTCTTGTGAATTATGTATCTGCGATTTTACTTGATGTTATCGGCTTGAAAATTCAACTTGCGGCCAGAGGCTCAATATACTTTTTCGGAATGATGAGGCCGTTCACGATTTTAGGCACACTCTGTTTACTGCTTGGGTTCAGGAGCTTGGAAATTCCTCACAGTAAAATTATTAATCTTCTGGCTTCGGCGACGTTTGGAGTATATCTCATTCACGACAATAATTTTGTTCGTCCGTTTTTGTGGCATAAAGTTTTCATGAACGCGTCATTTCAGAACAGCCCGTATTTAATCCCGTATTCGATCGGCGTAGTTTTGCTCGTTTATGTCATGTGTACATTGATTGAGCTAGCTCGTTCACGAATATTCAAGGCTTTATCACGCGGCTATTTGTCATAAAACAAGTCTTTCATATGCGGGGTGGGCGGGTGGGAGCATATGAAAGACTTTGCCGACGCAGTCGGTACACCAGCGATAACTATGAAAGTCCTAGTCGGTACTCAGCAAGAATAATTGCAACAGATACACCGTTGATATCCAATAATGACTATTGTGGTTAGTACACAAATAATAATCCTGTAAGAAAAATTTTCTTTTACTTACCGGGTTTCCCAAGCAGCTTGAACATATTAGCTTTATAGAACTCAACTCCAGGCTGATTAAACGGGTTAATCCCGCTGATATATCCGCTTACTCCGCACGCAAACTCGAAGAAGTAGAATAACTCGCCTAAAGATTTCTCGTCCTGAGCAGGAATATTCACGACTAAGTTCGGAACTCCACCGTCAACATGAGCCGCAATTGTGCCCTTCATCGCGCATTGATTGACCCAGCTCATATTTTTGCCAGCAAGATAATTCAAGCCGTCAAGGTCGTTATCCTGAGCCTGAATCTGGAAGTCCTTACGTGCGTTCTCAATGTTCATGACTGTCTCGAACATTATTCTTGAGCCGTCCTGTATGAATTGGCCCATCGAGTGCAAATCCGTCGTCAAGTCAACACTCGCTGGGAAAATTCCGCGCTGGTCCTTGCCTTCACTCTCGCCGTAAAGCTGTTTCCACCATTCCGAAATATAATGCATTGAAGGCTCATAGTTCGCGAGTATCTCAATCATTTTTCCCTTACGATGTAAAATATTTCTTAATGCCGCATACTGTAACGCCGGGTTCTCTTCAAACGGCTTATTCAACGCAACTTCACGTCCTGCCGCAGCTCCTGCCATTAAAGCGTCAATGTCAGCTCCACTCACAGCAATAGGAAGAAGTCCGACCGCCGTCAACACAGAAAATCTTCCGCCGATGTCATCAGGAATTACGAAGCATTCATAACCCTCTGTGTCAGCTAAAGTCTTCAAGGCTCCGCGTGCTTTATCGGTTGTAGCGTAAATTCGTTTAGCCGCTTCTTTCTGGCCGTATTTCTTGATTAATAAATCACGGAAAACTCGGAAGGCTATTGCTGTCTCGGTCGTCGTTCCTGACTTGGAGATTACGTTAATTGAGAAATCTTTTCCCTCGAGCAAGTCAATTACATCCTGAATATACGTGCTGTTCATCGAGTTGCCAATGTAATAAATTCTCGGTGTCTTGCGAGCTTCTGGGGTCATCTCGTTGTAGAAGCCATGACGTAAGAACTCAGCGGCTGCCCTTGCGCCTAAGTATGAACCGCCAATTCCAGCGACGAGAAGAACATCTGAATCACTCTGAATTTTTTTCGCGGCAACTTTAATCCTGTTGAACTCTTCTTTGTCATAATTCACCGGTAAATCAATCCAGCCGAGAAAGTCATTGCCTTCACCTTTACGGGATTTAAGACGTTCAGCGGCGTTGAGGGTGATTGCTTTCATGCTCTCGATCTCGTGTTCACGTACGAACTTCATAGCATTAGAATAGTCGAAGCCTGTCATGAATAAAACCTCCTGCTAAAAATTTTATGGGAATGCATATATTATAGAATACTTTTGCGCAATTACTGATAAAAATTTTCCGGCTTGTGCTCCCACCCTCCGGCTACGCGCACGACACATGCCCGTGTCGTTGCCCCGCCTGCACAAGCCGGCAGTTCACACATTAACCATCACTACAGACTTTCGCAAAACTCCTGCATTTTGTCCATAGATTGCATTAACGTTTCCATTGACTGAGTGCAAGCAATCCTGATATATCCTTCTCCGGTTTGACCGAACGCGCTTCCGGGTAACACAGCAACTTTCGCATTATTGAGAAGCTGCCAGGTAAATTCTTCGCTCGTTAAGCCTGTCCCTGAAATATCCGGGAATAAATAAAACGCTCCTTCCGCCGGATGACACTTCACGCCCTTCATAGCGTTTAATCTTGCTTCGACGGCCTTCATTCGTTCTCCGAAGATTTTTGCGCGCGCTTTAACTTTCTCGTCCTGAGTGTTCATTGCGTAGGCAGCAGCTTTCTGTGAGAGAGCGTTTACGCCGTAAGTCTGGAATGATGAGAGCTGACACATAACGTTGATTACGTTCTGAGGAGCAAAGAGATAACCAATTCTCCAGCCGGTCATACAGTGACTTTTCGAGACTCCGGCCGCTAAAAGTGTACGTTCCTTCATGCCGGGAATATTCGCAAAACAGACGTGTTCGCCGTTAAAGACCATTGACTCGTAAATTTCATCGCTCAAGACGAATAAATCTCTTTCTTCGACGAACTCCGCAATCTCCTCAAATTGTCTCACTGTTGCTGTTCTGCCTGAAGGATTGCCGGGATAATTCAGGATTATTCCGCGAGTTTTTGGGGTTGCCGCCGCTCGTAATTCCTCAATGCTGGGAGCAAAATTATTCTCTTCACGCGTCTTAATCGTTACAGGAACTCCACCATTGCCGCGAATTTGAGCTTCATACGGTGTGAAATACGGCTCAATCAACATAACTTCATCGCCCGGATTAAGCAGAGCTCCGAAAGCAAGCCAAGGAATATGTAAGCCACCGACGGAAATATACACGTTGTCCGGAGAAGATTTATAGCCGTGATGACGTTCCCAATATGCACACGCGGCTTCTCGAACGTCAAGATAACCCTGTAACGGCGGATAATGAGTGAAACCGTCTTTTGCTCCTTGCGCTCCTGCGTCGATAATGTCGGGTTCAGTTACAAAGTCAGGTTCACCGATACTGAGATTTAACACGTCTTGCATTTTCTCGATGGCCTGAAATACTCGTATCATTCCTGAAGGTTTTTGAGTTGAAAATTTTTTTGCGAGTTTCATAATATATTCTCACACTTCCATCTTAATAAAAACTGAAAATTGATTCTTTATATTGTACATGATATTATGATTTTAATAATGAGTTTGATTATACATACATTTGTACTTGGGAGTGTTTTATTTTGCAGAAAGTTTTTTCGATATTGAACGCTATTTTAGGAATTTTAACCGCACTAACGCCCTTTATTTTATTCCCTGTATGTTCAGGAATGAAACCCGACGGAACTCACATGCCTTGCTTTAACACTGGAATAATTATAACTGTAATAGGAATATTGATTTTGATTATTTCACTTTTATCCTTGCTCATGAATTTCGTAAAAGGAGAAAAATAATTTATGTCTCTTCGGGAAATAGCACGAAAAAATTTCCAAAGACAATGGGGACGAAGTTTTTGCCTCGTAATCGTAATAATGCTTCTGTCATTTTTTCTGTTCATCGGATCAGTTTTGTCATTAAGCCTTTCAAACGGTGCTGAAAGTATGGCCAATCGACTCGGAGCTGATGTTATGATCGTTCCTGAAGGTTATGATCCTCATGTTGGCAGCATATTATTAGCAGGAAGTCCATCGACTTTTTATTTGCCTGATTACACACTGAATGAAATCGAAAATCTCAAAAATGAACTTGGAATTGATTTAATTTCACCCCAAACTTTTCTTGCAACTTTACGAGCTTCATGCTGTTCATATCCTATTCAGATTCTTGGAATTGATTATGATTCGGATTTTATAATAGGTTCATGGCTTGAAGAAAGTATTTACCATTCACTTAGAGATGATGAAATTATAGTCGGCTATCATGTATCAGGCTGGCCAGGTGATGTGATTAAATTTTTCAACAGGGATTTGAAAGTTGCAGGCAGGCTTGAACAAACAGGAATGGGATTTGACTCGATGGTCTTTACGAATAGAAACACAATCGCAAAATTATCAAAAGAAGCCGAAAAATTCGCGGGAAAACCTATGCGTAATGACGGCAGTTTAACGTCTGTAATAATGTTAAAGTTGAAACCTGGTAATGATGCTGTAGCTGTTACTGGAGAAATTAACAGGAGATTAAGTTCCAAAGGAATTTACGCACTGTCAAGCAAAAAATTTGTGAACAATATAGGAGACAGCTTAAAAACAGTTTCGTTAATCATAAAATCCGTAATAATATTTTTATGGCTAATCTCAATGATAATCATAGTTTTAATCTTCGCATTGAGCCTGTCGGAACGTAAAAAAGAATTCGGTATTCTACGAACTATCGGAGCAACTAGGGGAAAATTGATTAAATTATGTTTGACTGAAATTTTGATGATAAGTTTTTACGGAGCTGTCGCAGGAATAATTATTGCTAACGTCGTTACGGCAATCGGAAATTCATTCGTAAGTGATGCCCTGCATTTACCGTTTTTAATGCCCAATTTGAAAATTTTAATTTATCTCGTAATTTTTTCGTTTTCAGCTTCGATTTTGACGGGAATTTTCGCAGGAAGTTTTGCAGCATTCAAAGCGAGCCGTTTAGATATTCATGAAATTATGAGAGGCTAAATTATGATTTTGAGGATTAAAAATCTTTGCAAGGAATATAAGCGCAATAATCTTTCGTTCATGGCCGTTAATAATGTTAATCTCGAAATTGAAGAAGGCGATTTTGTCAACATAATCGGGAGATCAGGCAGCGGAAAATCGACGTTATTAAACATTGCGGCAGGAATGTTAAGTCCATCATCAGGAGTTGTTGAATTTAACGGAGAGAATTTAACGGGAAAAAGCGACTACGAACTTTCAAGAATACGAAATGACAAAATAGGATTTATTCCGCAGGGAGCTTCAGCTCTTGGAAATTTGACAGTGATGGAGAATATCGTATTGCCGTTTTATTTGTGGCCTCATGGAGGAGATGCAGAAGGACATGCGAGAATTTTGCTGGAGCGTTTTGAAATTTCAAATTTGGCTGATTCATATCCTTCAGAACTTTCAGGAGGAGAGCTGAGACGTGTTTTAATTGCCCGTGCCTTAATCAACGATCCTAAAATAATAATTGCTGATGAACCTACTGCGGACTTAGATTCAAAATCATCTGAGAACATAATGAAAACATTTGCAAAACTTAATCAAGACGAAAATATTACGTTATTAATAGTGTCACATGATTTAGATACTTTGAAATATGGAAAAAGAATTTTGGAGATGAATGACGGAAAATTATTTTCAAAATCCTCCGCCATTCAATGAGATAAAAATTACTTGCCTGATAAATATTCGTTCATGCTCGCAGCAGCTCTTCGGCCTTCACCCATTGCAAGAATAACCGTTGCTGCTCCTAAAACTATATCGCCGCCAGCCCAAACTCTAGGAATGCTGGTTTTCTGGTTCTCGTCGACGATGATATTTCCGTATTTAGTAACGTTAAGGCCCTTCGTAGTCTGTGACATTAACGGGTTAGAATCATTGCCGAGTGCGATTACAGCCGCGTCAATATCAAGGACGTGTTCAGTTCCCGGAATTGCTACAGGTCTGCGTCGTCCTGACTGGTCAGGTTCGCCAAGTTCATACGTCAATAACTCAACGCCGGTTAATTTTCCTTTTTCGTCGCCGATAAACTTTGTCGGGTTCTCTAAGAAATGGAAATCAACGCCCTCTTCAAAAGCGTGTGCAACTTCCTCAATTCTTGCCGGCATCTCAGCACGTGTACGACGATAGACGCAGTAAACTTTTTCCGCTCCAAGCCTTAAAGCTGTTCTTGCTCCGTCCATTGCGACGTTACCGCCTCCGAAAACTGCTACTCTCTTCGCTGAATAAAGCGGCGTATCAGCGTGTTCGGTGTCGTAAGCCTTCATTAAGTTTGAACGCGTGAGATATTCATTAGCGCTGAAAACTCCGATTAAGTTCTCGCCCTCAATATGCATAAACTTCGGAAGTCCTGCTCCTGTTCCGATGAATGCCGCGTCATAGCCGTCCTCTTCAAGAAGCTGATCAAGCGTCGCCGTGCGTCCAACTAAGAAGCTCGTCTTGAACTCAACGCCCATTTTCTTCAGGTTCTCAACTTCTTTTGCAACGATAGCCTTCGGAAGTCTGAACTCAGGAATTCCATAAACCATAACTCCGCCAGTCTTCTGGAATGCCTCAAAAACTGTAACTTTATGTCCAGCTCTGCGAATATCTGCCGCAACTGTTAAGCCTGCAGGACCTGAACCGATTACAGCAACTTTCTTGCCGGTCTCTGATGCTGGTGTCGGAACTGTGATTAAATCATTTGCGCGTTCCCAGTCAGCAACATAACGCTCAAGTCGGCCAATTGCTACAGCTTTTTCTGGGGACTTCAACATTTTACCGACGGTGCAGAAGCTCTGACACTGTTTTTCTTGCGGGCAAACTCTTCCACAAATTGCCGGAAGTAAATTTGTCTGTTTAATCGTGTCAACAGCTCCCTTGAAATCTCCGGCTTGAATATGCTTGATAAACTCAGGAATTGGCACCCCAACCGGACAGCCTTTTTTGCACGGAGCTCCTCCGCACTGAATACATCTCTCAGCTTCAACCCGCGCTTGTGTCTCAGTGTAGCCTAATGCAACTTCTGACATGTTATGAGCACGAACCATAGGCTCTTGTGAGGGCATTTCCTGCATAGGTATTGCTGTTCTGTCTTTGGGAGTTAATTTTGTTCCGGCTGATTTTTTCGCGTCAATATCCGCCCAAAGTTTCGCGGCTTCTTCCTGCAACATTTCCGTAGTCTTGTGTTCACTCATGATTTACGCCCCCTTCTTCGCGGCATCAAGCCCAACTCTGCATTTATGATCTGCTTCACGCTCTTTGTCCTTGAAGGCCGTCATTCTCTGCATCATGTTGTCAAAATCAACTTCGTAACCGTTAAATTCCGGGCCGTCAACGCACACGAACTTCGTCTTGTCGCCGACTTTTACGCGGCAGCATCCGCACATTCCCGTTCCGTCAATCATAATCGTGTTAAGCGACGTTGTAATCGGAACTCCGAACGGACGTGCAGCAGCTACACAGAATTTCATCATGATAGCCGGGCCAATTGAGACTATCTCGCTGACTTTTTCCTTCTCGCAAATTTCCGTCAACGGTGCAGTAACTACAGCTTTGCGGCCGTATGAACCATCATCAGTTACAACGATAAGTTCATCGCTGGCGGCTCTCATTTCGTCCTCAAAGAATAATAATTCCTTCGTACGAGCACCGATAATCGTTACGACTTTATTGCCGATTGCGTGATTGGCCTGAACAATGGGATGTAACGGAGCTATTCCAATTCCACCGCCGACGCAGAGAATTAAGCCGTCCTTCTTCTCAATGTGCGTAGGCTTCCCAAGAGGCCCAACGAGAACCGGGACATTATCGCCGACGTTGAAAGTAGCGGAAAATCTGCGTGTTGACGCTCCAACTGTCTGGAAAACTATTGCGATCCAGCCTTCTTCAGCGTTAGCATCTGCAATCGTCAAAGGTATTCTCTCGCCGTAATCTTCATCAATCTGGAAAATTATGAACTGGCCGGCTTTACGGTTGCGTGCGATTTCAGGAGCTTCAACTTTGAAGTAATAAACGCTCTGATCTCTTTCTTTATCATAAGAAAGTTGACGTTTCTCGAGTATCTTATTCAAAAAGTATTCCCCCTCGTTTGTTGTGTATATAATAAGACATGTTTAAACTTGTAAATGATAAGCCCAAAATTCGCAGATTACAAGCATTTTTCACAGCTCAAAATTGTAATCCGAAAATTTTTACGCCGTCAGTAAAATAGAACATGTTATATTTTATCGACAAAAAATTTTACACGCGATAAATTACTCACTATTTCAAAAAATTTCTCACACGAATATAATAAAGCAAATTTTTCACGAAGGGATTTAATCACATGAAACATTTTGTGCTTCATTCAAATTGGCCGCCCTCAGGAGATCAACCCGAAGCAATTGAAGCCCTCACTAACAGCCTAAAAAATAAAAATCGCTTCCAAACTTTAATGGGAGTTACAGGCAGCGGAAAAACCTTCACGATTGCAAACGTCATCGCAAATCTTGACCGTCCGGCTTTAGTCCTAGCACACAACAAGACTTTAGCCGCGCAATTATACAGCGAGTTCAAGAGTTTTTTCCCTGAGAATGCCGTAAAATATTTCGTGAGCTATTATGATTATTACCAGCCGGAAGCATATATCCCTTCGAGTGATACTTATATTGAGAAAGACGCTTCGATTAACGCAAGAATTGAGAGATTGAGATTATCCGCGACGAAAGCATTAATTGAGAGACATGATGTTATTGTTGTAGCGAGCGTATCATGCATTTACGGCTTGGGAATGAAGGAGACTTATGAAAGCGCAATAATCTCTTTTCACGTTCATGATAAAGTTGATATGCATGAATTTCTTGAGCGTTTAGTCGGGAATTATTACGAGCGTACGGATTTTACGCCAGAGCCTGGAAAATTCCGAGTTCGAGGCGATACCGTTGAAGTTTTCCCGGCATATGAAGATGATATTTGTATACGCATAATTTTCTTCGATGATGAGATTGAACAGATTGATATCACTAATCCCCTGACTGGTCATGTAATCGAGAATGTCAATGAAGCCTCAATTTTTCCCGCTCAACATTACGTAACTCAGACCGACGCAATCACTAATGCAGTGCCTGGAATTGAAGATGAACTTGCGAGGATTGAGAAGGATTTTGTTAATCGTGGAAAACTCGTGGAAGCTCAGCGAATAAAGATGAGGACGCTTTATGACTTGGAAATGTTACAGGAAGCCGGATATTGTTCAGGGATTGAGAATTACTCAGTTTATCTCGACGGAAGAAAACAAGGTGAGCCGCCTGGAACGTTAATAGACTTTTTTCCGGAAGATTACATTATGATAGTTGACGAGTCGCATATAACCCTTCCGCAAGTTCGGGGAATGTTCAACGGAGACCGAGCGCGTAAAAAAGTTCTAGTTGAAAACGGGTTCAGACTTCCTTCATGTCTTGACAACAGACCTCTTGAGTGGCGGGAATTTGAAGATAGAATGAGGCAGGCAATTTTTGTCTCAGCAACTCCGGGAGATTATGAGCTTAAGGCTTCACGTGAGATTGTCGAGCAAATTATACGTCCGACGGGAATTCCTGACCCTGAAGTTGAAGTTGCTCCGGCCAGAACTCAGATTGACGATTTAGTTGACAGATTACGAGACGCGGCCAATAACAACGAACGCGCTTTAGTCCTGACACTCACAAAGAGAGCTTCTGAGGATTTAGCTGATTATTTGCGGGAATTAAAGTTTAAGGTGAAATATATTCATTCTGAGCTTAATACTTTTGAGCGCGCTGAATTAATCCGGGATTTGAGAGCCGGGAAAATTGACGTTCTTGTCGGAATAAATCTTTTGCGTGAGGGAATGGATTTGCCGGAAGTTACTCTTGTTGCAATTCTTGACGCTGACCGTGAAGGTTATTTGCGTTCGTATCGTTCGTTAATCCAAATCATGGGACGAGCCGCGAGAAATATTAACAGCCGGATTATTCTTTATGCTGACGAGAAGACCGAGAGCATAAGTAAAGCTGTGAACGAGACCAAACGACGACGAGAAAAGCAAATTGCGTTCAACCAGGAACATAATATCACGCCTAAGAGCATTATTAAGGATATTTCGGACTTATTACCGCCGGAACTCGCACAAGCCTTCGGAGATGAGAAGGGCGAAAAATCTTCATCGTCAAGTTCAACCAGGAAAAACCCCGCGAAATTGTCAATCTCTGAACTCGAAAAATTAATGTGGGAAGCGGTAGAAAAATTAGATTTTGAACGTGCGGCCGTAATCCGTGATGCTATTGCTGAGATGAAAGCTGAAGTTAAAGCGAGATTGTGAAATTGTGAGAGTTTATAATAAAATTACTTGCGAAAAATTTATAAAATATCAGGGGGAATTGATACAGCATGTACAAAGCTATTCAAGTTAATAAAGATACATGGTGGACAGGAGTAAATGATTTCGAGACTGATTTATTCGAGTCATTATGGCCGCTTCCTCAGGGAGTTGCTTACAACGCTTATGTCATAACCGGAACAACAGCGACGGCCGCGATTGACACGGTTAAAGGGCCTTATCTCGACGACTATATCAACAAACTCAAACAGGCTCTTAACGGCAGAACGTTAAACTATCTCGTTGTTAATCACATGGAGCCGGATCACTCGAGCTTAATCTCACAACTTCAGACTATGTGGCCCGAAGTAAAATTAATCGGCAACGCTAAGACAGTTCCGATGTTAAAAGGCTATCACGGAATTACTGAGAATATTATCACTGTGAAAGACGGCGACACTTTGGACTTGGGCGGGCATGTCCTGAAATTTTACACTGTTCCGATGTTGCATTGGCCTGAGAGCATGGTAACTTTTGACACGACGACGGGAGTATTATTCTCGAACGATTCATTCGGCGGCTTCGGAGCACACGAGGGCGGAATTTTCGACGACGAGAAGAATAAATCACGCTGGGAAGATGAAATGCTGAGATATTACGCCTGTATAGTCGGGAAATACTCAAATATTGTTCAAGTTGCGTTAAAGAAACTTGGCGGACTCGACATAAAAAATATTTTCCCGTCACATGGAACGTTATTCAGGAAGGACATTAAACAGGTTGTTACGCTTTATGACAAGTGGAGCCGCTTTGAAGGAGAAACCGGCGCGGTCGTCGTTTACGGCACAATGTACGGAAATACCCGGAAAATGGCGGAAGCTGTGTGTTCGGGTTTAGCGAAGGCGAAAATTCAGGACGTGAGACTTTACGACGTATCACGCACGGATCCTTCATATATTTTGCGCGACATTTGGAAGTTCAAGGCGTTTGCACTGATGGCTTGCACGTACAACACGCTGTTATTCCCGCCGATGGAAGCATTATGCTCAAAACTTTTAAGCCGGATGCCGAAAAATAAATTTGTTGGTTTAGCCGGAAGTTACAGCTGGAGCAAAGGAGCATTGACAGCATTGCAGGATTACGCGGAGAAGAGCAAGCTCACGAAAATTGGCCCTGAAGTTGAAGTTTACGCGTCACCAACGGCTGAAGACTTAGAGAAATGTGTTGAACTCGGTGTAAATTTGGGTGAAGCGATTTCATGAGCGAATACGTAATACGACCGAAACGGAATAATGACTTATGGCTGAATGAGTTTAGCACCGACAATCTCAAGCTCTCACTGAGGATAAAAGAATTTCTTCATTCGGAGAAAACTCCCTATCAGGAATTGTTAATTGCTGACACTTACGAATACGGCCGAACGTTAATGCTCGACGGTGCTTATCAACTCACGGAGAAGGACGAGTTCACATATTCCGAGATGATGGCTCATGTTCCGTTATGTGCGCATAAAAATCCTGAGAAAGTTTTAATCATTGGCGGCGGCGACGGAGCGATTATGCGTGAAGTTCTGAAGCATGAATGCGTGAAAAAGTGCACGTTGATTGACATTGACGAGAGAGTTATAGAATGCTCGAAAAAGTTTTTGCCGTTTGCTTCGTGTTCGTTCGGTGATGAGCGGGCTGACGTGAAATGTATTGACGCGCTGAAATATATTCGTGAGACTTCGGAACGTTACGACGTTGTGATAATCGACAGCACTGACCCGGTAGATTTTGCGGCCGGATTATTCCAGGCAAATTTTTATGCTGACGTTAAACGCGTAATGAACGATGACGCTATGTTATCTGAGCTTACGGAGTCGCCGTTCACTGATAAAGATATAATGCTTCAGGCCATTCATGAAATGCGAAAAGTTTTCCCGATCGTAAAAATGTACTGGGGAGTTGTTCCGACTTATCCTTCAGGAATGTGGACGTACGGGCTTGCTTCGATGAGTGATGACCCGGCCCGGCCAATTCGAGAGATTAAGCCGACGAAGTATTACACGCAGGAAATTCACAAGGCTTCGTTTATTCTGCCTCCGTTTCTTGCTGAGATGATAAAGTAAATTTAATCCCCCTTGCTCGTCATGAACTTGGGGGAATTCTTTTACAGCCTTGCTTTGAGATAACTCACGACATCTTCACGAGAAATTTTTTCTTGCGAGCCTTCATTGAGATTTTTCACAGCGACGAGATTATTAGCGAGTTCATCCGGGCCAATTATGCAAGCAAATTTACAACTTCCCGCAATTTTCATCTGAGCTT
>CALGHA010000054.1 GCA_937915835.1 uncultured Fretibacterium sp.
CGCTCTTCCGATCTTCGGCAAAAAATTCTTACTCTCCTCCGTACATTTGCATTGCTAAGAGTGAGCGGCGATGATACATATCTTCCTCGATCTCATCAGCCTGTTCCTCAAGCATGAATTTATCCTCAAAGACTGTATTACCCGCAACATCCTGACCCTTGAACGCTCCCTTAAGAACTATCGGAGTTATTATCGTACAGACGATTATCATTATGATTATTGGTCCAAGATAATTTTCACTTATCAAGTTCATGGACATTCCTTTACCGGCAACGATTAACGCAACTTCTCCTCTGCATACCATGCCTAAACCGACTTGATAGCTCTGACGATTACTGAAGCCGCAAATTCTCGCTCCAATTCCGCAGCCGCCAAGTTTCGAGATTACGCTGACGACAACTAGCGCGATTGTGAAGATTACGAGGTCATATGACATTTCAGGCAATGTAACTTCAAGCCCAATATTCGCGAAAAATATCGGTGTCAACAATAAATATGCTATCGTGTCAAACTTGCTCGCAATATACTGACCTTTAGGCGACATCGCGATAATCATTCCTGCCGCGAAAGCTCCGATTATGTCAGCAATCCCGAAGACGACTTCAGCCGCCCAAGCCATGAAGAGACAGAACGCGAAACCCATTACAGGATAACGCCGTAAATTTCTCTCGGCTTGAACTCGATCCGACCAGACCATAGAGCGGTAATATGCATAGCCGGCAATCACAAGAAAAACGAAGAAGCCCAGAATTTTCACGAGAACAAGCGTTAAATTCACGGATTCTCCAGCAATTCCAGTTATAATAGTCAAACAGATTAAGCCCAAAATATCGTCGATTAATGCCGCCGCCAAAATCGTATTGCCGACCTTCGTTGACATCTTGCCGAGTTCCTTTAACGTCTCGACCGTTATTGACACCGACGTTGCAGTCAGAACAGCTCCGACGAAAATAGCCGACGCAAAAGTTACGTTATCATCGAAAATGTACATCAAGCCCGCGCCCATTCCCAACGGAACAAGAACTCCGGATAACGCAACGACAAATCCGACTTTTCCCGACGCTTTAAGCTCATCAATATTCGTCTCCATTCCGGCCGTGAACATGATTACGATTACGCCGAGTTCTGCCATTCGTGAGAGAAGCTCAGTAGGCATTAAGCAAAACTGAACTCCGAAAAATTTACTCGTCAACGCTCCAAGCACAGCAGGACCGAAAAATAATCCCGCCATCAATGCACCGACAACTTGCGGAAGTTGAGCACGCCGTGAAATAATACTGAAAAGTTTTGTGGACATCAGAATTACGCACAAGCTCAACAAATAGTTATAACCTTCCAAAATGTATTACCTCCCTAAAAATTTATAATTCATAATCATCGCCGGACGCTTCACCTAATAATGCCCCAACCTGATGTCTCCAAGGCATTGATGGATGAGCTCCGATTTTCGTACAGGCCAATCCTCCGCAAGCTGAAGCAAAACGTGCCGCTAACTTTATCGGCCGTCCCTCGCATAAAGCTACAGCGAAGCCCGCACAAAAAGCATCACGTGCTCCAGTATGATCCACTGAACGAATATTAAACGCGTCAAAAGAAAAATGATCCCCGCCGTTCACGAAGACCATTCCACCTTTTGCGCTTTGAGTTACGACCAGACATTTTATGCCTTTTTCAAGTACATCGTGAGACATTGCGATTATAGAATTTTTTCGTCCTGCATAAAAACTCAGAGCACGTTCATTGAGGATTAAATAGTCAATATTCTTCCAGGCTTCTTCGGGCAATGAAAACGGAGGTTCAGCAGATAAAAATGTCTTGCATCCGTTTTGTCGTGCGAGTTTTAGCCCGGCTGTTATAGTCTTAGGAGGGCTTTCCATTTGAAATAATGCGCAGTCAGATGAAGTAAAAATTTTCTTGGCTCGCAAAATTGCATCTTCATCGAGAAGTGCATTAGCTCCCTGACAAATTACGATCGAGTTTTCGCCGTCATGAGTTACTGTGATTACTGCTGTTCCTGTTGCGGCTTCTTTGCGAGATTGGAGATGTGAGCATTCGACTCCGTTCTCCGTCAAGACAGCTTTTAATCTCCGGCCGAAGTCATCATCGCCGATACAACCGATCATGTGAACTCTTGCGTTTAACCTTGCTGCGGCTAATGCCTGATTTGATCCTTTTCCTCCCCCTGCCATTCCGAACGGTCCGCCTACTACAGTCTCGCCTTTTTGCGGACAATGAGGAGCGCGCATAACCAGATCAATATTTAGTGAACCTACTACTGCAATTGCTGCCAAATTTTGGTGCCTCCTAATTTATACTGGTAAATAATTTTCGTATAATAGCACAAAGATTAATGCAGTGTATAAAGTTGCAAGAAATTTTTGACAGTGTAATACTTTTCAGCCTGGCGTTCAACGTTACAACTCAAACTTGATATTCCCATGTCTAATTTTCCACTCTAACGCAATACACGCTATAATATTTTCATCCAGATAATAATAAAGAGGGGGAAAATTTTTCATGAAGATTTGTTTTTACGCCCTGCGAGAATACGACGAATTAACTTTCTGTGAACAGATGAAAGAGAAATATAATATCGAGTTCGTTTACTCAACTGAATATCCAAACGATAAAAATATCTCGATTGCTTCCGGCTGTGAAGGTGTAAGCTGTACTCCGTGTGATATGTCCGCTCAAGCCCTGAAAAAGTTTCATGATGTCGGTGTGAAATATATTTTAACTCGTTCAATCGGTTATGATCACATAGATTTACAGGCGGCTCGTGAACTCGGAATGAAAGTTGATACGGTCTCTTACACTCCGACTGGTGTAGCTGATTACGCAATTATGTTGATGCTGGCGAGCGTACGGAGATTTGCGCATATTCTGAAACGTACGGAGCTTCAGGATTACTCGCTGAAAAATAAACTCGGCCGTGACTTTTCACAATGCACCGTCGGCATAATGGGAACCGGCAGAATTGGCACGACTGTAATTAAGCATCTTTCGGGCTTCGGCTGTAAAATTCTGGCTTATGACATTTACGAGAACGACGAGGCTAAAAAGTTCGCTCAATACGTCTCACTCGATGAAATTCTCGCAAATTCTGACATAATCACTCTTCACATGAACGCTAACGAGCAAAATTATCACATCATAAACTCTCAATCAATCGCCAAAATGAAACAAGGAGCCTACATCATCAACACAGCACGAGGAAAATTAATCGACTCTGAAGCCTTAATCGCAGGGATTGAATCCGGAAAATTGGGAGGAGCCGCGCTTGATGTTGTCGAGTTTGAAAACGGCTTGTATTATTATAACCTGATGGGAGAAGTCATGATTAATCCGAAACTTGCAATTTTACGCTCATTCCCTAATGTAATCTTAAGTCCGCACACGGCGTTTTATACGGCTGAAGATGTCTGTGATATGGTCGAGGGGAATTTTAGGAGTTTATACGAGTTTGAGACTGGGAAAAAGTTACACGGAGTTGAAGCAAAAAGCGGAGCCTGACACTCAAGCCCCGCTGAAAATTTTTATTTCTTCTCTTCTTTGCTGACCATAATAAAATATGTTGAACCTTCACGCTCAATCATCAGCACTAAAGCGGTATCTTCGGCTTTCACGGCCTTTGCTAAGTCGTCGAGCGTCTTAATCTCCTGAGCATTAACCTCACGTAAAATATCTCCCTCGCGTAATTCTCCTTCAAAAGAGGCACGGGAATTTTTATCAAGCTCAGTGATGATTACTCCTTCTGTGTCGGAATTGAGCCGGTAATTTCTCCTGAGAGTGTCGTTAATCTGGGCTGTCTTCGTAACTCCGAAATCCTTTAACGCTTCACTTCCGCTTGAAATTTCTGGGGTTTCGTCTTTTTTTTCCTCAGTCTCTTTCACGCTCCCGTCGCCGGTGCTGTTACGTTCGGCCAATTTTACGCTGAAATCTAACTTTTTGCCTTTTCTGACGATTACGAGTTTTGCTGTAGAGTTTGGCGCGAGAGTTCTTACCTTCTGGACGAAATTATTTGCATCTTTGATTTTCTCGCCGTTAAGCTCAATAACAACATCACCGGGCTTAATTCCGGCCTTGTCCGCAGGATCTCCCTTGAAAACGTCACCAATCATAGCCCCGTTAGTCCCTTCAACGCCGTAAACTTTCGCCATCTGTTCGTTAATATCACGAACGCTAACACCGAGCCAGCCGCGTTTAACTCTTCCGTAAGAGACTAAATCGTTCATAATCTCTTTTGCCTTATTCACTGGAATTGCAAAGCCTAAGCCTTGAGCGTAAGGAATAATCGCCGTGTTAATACCTACAACTTTACCGTCCATGTTCAGCAATGGGCCGCCCGAATTTCCGGGATTAATCGCCGCGTCAGTCTGCAAGAAATCGTCAAAATTTACGTCCTGAGTGTGAATGCTTCTGTTCTTGGCAGAAATTACTCCGGCTGTTACAGTCTGCTCGAAACCGTAAGGATTTCCAATTGCTACAACGAACTCGCCAACTTCGACAGCGTCAGAATCTCCAAGCTCAAGCACAGGCAATGTCCCGTCAGGCTCAATCTTAATCACAGCCAAGTCATAAGTCGGATCGCTGCCAATAATTTTTGCGTCGTAGGTCTTCTTGCTTCCATCAGCGAGCAAAACAGAGACCGTAATTTTTTCCATTCCTTCGACGACGTGATTATTCGTAAGTATCTGGCCTTCTTTCGTTACGATAAAGCCTGAACCTCTGCCCTTCATCGGAACTGAACGCGTGAACTCCTTGAAGGAATCTCCGAAGAAACGCTTGAAAATCGGATCGTCATCAAACGGGAACGGCGAGAATGAACGTTTTTCAGTCTTCTCAACATCGATATTGACGACAGCGATTGATGTCTTCTTGACGATTGAGACGACAGGATTATTCTGATTGGCCGCAAAAGGTGACAATGCCGCTAATGCACTCCCTGAACTCACAAGGATTAATGCAAGCGTGAGAATTAACGCTAAAAGTTTTCTGGAATTTTTCAAATTCATTACCTCCATAAAAATTTTTTCTTAACACGGCGTGATATTTTAGTCTCATCAATAAAATACTTCATGCCTAGAATGACCAATTTTAACCTAAGCAAAATTATACGCAAAACCTCAGCAAATAAACGGAAATTTTCACATGCTCACAGACTTTCTCAGCTTGAACACGCTATAAATCAGCCACATCAACGCGAACGGAAGAGCTAAAGTTATTCCCCGATAAGTCCAGGCATATTTAATCATCTTCAACAGCGGCGTATAATCCCTGAACGAGACAACTGCGAACCTCATTAAGCCGTAAAGTATCAACGTTAACGGAGCAATCACAGAATAATAATTTCCCCCGTTTTTCCTCTGAATGGGCAAAATTTTCTTCTCGACGTAAAGCAAGATTATCACGATTACAGACGCTATGACCGAGTAATAAATTTGCACAGGATGACGGAATAAATTTGCATGATCTCGGGGAAAATGAACGCCGGTAAAAAATTTCGTCGGAAGTCCTACGCAGCAACCGTTGAGAAAACATCCCCAGCGTCCGATTGCGATTGCCAGCATAGCAGGAGGAGCCGCCGTGTCGCATAATTTAGCGAACGAGATTTTCTTGTTGAACGCGCATAATATCAACGCCGATAAAAATGCTCCAGCAACAGCCCCGAACTCGTGAAGTCCTCCTCTGTTCAAGTCAAGCAAATACGAAGGATGCTCAACGTAAATTTTCCAGTTCGCAATATACTCATATGAACGCGCTCCAAGCAACATGAACAAGAACGAAATTGCCATAATCCGCCGGGCCTCGTATTCGTCGAGTTCGTAAATTTCCAGACGCTTAATAGCCCAGATTATCGCGATTGACAGGGCTATGAACCATACGACGCTGTACGTGTCAACTCGAAAGCTCCCGATATAAAATAACGTCGGGTACATTAAGATTTATTTTCCTCGTCATAGAAGCTGCTGCCTTGTGCGTACATTTGGCGTAATTTCGGCTTCTCAATTTTACCCGTCGGATTTCTCGGGACATCAGCAAAAATTATCTTTCTCGGACGCTTATATCTCGGCAGGCCTAAACAATAACGGTCAATCTCTTCTGTTGAACATGACATGCCTTTTTTCACCTGGATTATTGCCGCAGGAATTTCACCGAGTCTAGGTTCAGGAAGGCCAATTACAGCGACATCATGAACTTTCGGATAAGCGCTCAAGAAATCCTCAATCTGAACAGGATAAATATTTTCTCCGCCCATTATGACAACGTCTTTTTTGCGGTCAACAAGCCAGATAAATCCGTCGTCGTCCATTCTCGCAACATCACCGGTGAATAACCAGCCATCTTTAATCGTCTCATGCGTTGCTCCGGGATTATGATAGTAGCATAACATTACGCCGGGCCCTTTCACGCAAAGTTCTCCGGGTTCACCCTGCTTTACGTTCTTGCCGTCGTTGTCAACAATCTTTACTTCCCATCCGTAGCCAGGAACTCCGATCGCTCCGACCTTGTGAATATTTTCTATTCCCAAATGAACACAGCCAGGCCCGGTTGATTCTGAAAGTCCGTAATTCGTGTCGTATTTGTGATTAGGGAAATAGTCGAGCCAATGTTTTATTAACGACGGAGGAACAGGCTGAGCACCGATATGCATTAACCGCCATTGTGAGAGATGACGGCCTTCAAGTTTCAAATCTCCTCTGTCTAATGCCGTCAAAATATCCTGACACCAAGGGACTAACAACCAGACTATCGTGCAATGTTCCCATGAGACTACATCAAGAATTGCTTTCGGTGATGTTCCCTTGAGAATTACCGCTCGGCTTCCAGTAAAAAGTGAACCAAACCAATGCATTTTTGCGCCCGTATGATAAAGCGGAGGAATGCACAAAAATACGTCCTCATGCGTAGTCTCGTGATGTTTAGCTTCCATTCTTGCAGCTTGGAACAAAGCCGTATGATTATGCAAAATTGCTTTGGGAAATCCCGTAGTCCCTGATGAGAAATATATTGCGGCCTCGTCGGTGTCCTCGATTAAAATTTTCGGGGCTGATGACGGACAATTATTAACGGCCTCATTGTAACTTTCAGCGAATGATGGGCAATTATCACCTACGAAGAATAACAGGCATTTTTCACCGAGCGCAAGTACAGTATTCTCAACCCTGCCGATAAATTCCGGGCCGAAAAATAAAATATCAACGTCAGCTAAATTCACGCAATACTCGATTTCTTCGGAAGAGTAACGGAAATTCAACGGTACAGCGATTGCTCCAGTCTTGAGAATACCAAAATAGATTGGCAGCCATTCAAGACAATTCATAAGTAAAATTGCAACCTTCTGGCCTTTCTTCACTCCGCGAGACAAAAGCATATTCGCTACACGATTGGCCTTCTCGTCGAAAACTGACCAGGTAATTTCACGTCTATACGGTTTTGATGAAGTCGGCTGAATTAAAGCGTATTCCTTCCATGTAATTCTAATCGGTTCTTCCTGCTCCGGGTTAATCTCGACTAGAGCAACTTCATTCCCATAAAGTTTTGAGTTTCGTTCAAGTAAATCTGTGATGGGCAAAATCTATTTCCTTCTTTCGTCAAAATAGCAAAATTATTCTTCAAAGCAAAATTTATGTCAAGAAATCAATTGTGAGTTAAAGCCTTCAATCTTTTCAAACTTTCTGTACCCTTCAACTTCGGATTTCCGGCCGCGTAATTCAGAGCCTTATAGCCCTTAGCGTCAGGAATATTCACGTCAGCTTCCTTGTCGAGCAGCAATGACAAAATTTCCTCGTCCCTGTAAGCCGCCGCCAAAATTAAAGCTGTGTAGCCTCTCGCGTCCTGAGCATTAATATCCGCGTCAGTGTCAAGCAAAATTCTCACGGCCTCCGGAGTGTTATATTGAACCGCGAACATTAAGGGGGCTGATAAAGTTTTAGCGCTGTGAATATTTACGTTTACGCCGGAATTGACATATTCGGAAATTTCTTCGGGAGTTCCGGACTTGCAGAGTTTCAGGAAGTGTTGATTGAGGATTAGGACTAAAGCATGCGAACCCTTGAGGCTTGATTTGATTTTCGCGATGTCAACAGCACGATGGTCTTTATTATTGCGAAGCTGTAAGTTCGGCCCGGCTTTGATTAAAACTTTCAGGATATTTTCAGCGTCATTGTCATTCCTTACAGCGGCCATTAAAGCGGTCTCGCCGTCGTTGTCCTGTAAATCAAGTTCCGCGTGAGCTTCGAGAATTGCGCTAACAACTTCAGCATTGTTGAACTCCGAAGCAATAATTAAGGCCGTTTTGCCGTCATCATTTCTCGCGTTAATGTCCGTAGTCCTCTGTAATAATTCCCTTATAGTTTCAACCGGTTGTTTTTTCGCGGCAATCATCAGAGCGTTATTGCCCTTGCTGTTCGTGATATTGCAGTCGGAATTGGCCTCAATCAAAAAGTTCACGGTCTCTTCACTGTTGCTTAAACATGCCGTCATTAAAGCGTTGTTGCCTGTTTTGTCGACGGGATTAACATCTGCTCCAGCGTTGAAAATTTCCCTGACAATATCGAAGTCGTTATAACGTGCCGCCGCTATCAATGCCGTATAGCCTTTGTCGTTGGCAATATCAATTTGAGGCTTATGCTCCAGAATTACGTTGACTGTCTCAGGGTTAAGCGCTGCTGCCAAAGTTAAAGCCGTATCTCCGTCCTTGTTGTGAGCGTTAATATCAATTTCCAGTCCAAGAAGAATTTCTGCGGCTTCAGCACTGTTCTTCTCTGCGGCAATCATCAACGTAGTATTATTATTCTTATCTTTAGCGTCAAGATTAGCCCCGTTAGTGATAGCTTCTGTGATTTCTTCGGGAGTTCCTGAAGCGCATAACTCCAAAAATTCTTCATCGGTCGGCGGAATTATGAGCATTCTGATTACTTCCGAGCCTTCAAGTCTGGGATTACTCACGGCGTAATCATGTGCAGATTTATTTTTCCCGTTGGTCATCGAGATATCAGCGTCATGTTCAAGCAAAGTTTTCACGACTTCAGGAGTATTTGACATTGACGCGAGGATTAAAGCTGTGTTGCCCGCATAATTCACGGAATTAACTTTTGCTCCGGCTTCAACGAGAATATTTATTGCTTCGGGATTGGGATTATGCAGAGCCGCCATCATTAGGGCTGTCATCCCTGATTTATTCTTAGCATTTACATCTTCGACGGCTGATAATTTTTCGCGAATTTCTTCGGGTGAAGCATTTGCACAGAACCTGGCAAATTTAATTTCCTGAGGAGCGTCCTTAATCGACAAAATCATATACGGATAACGCGACGGATTGAACCATTTTACGCGCGCTTTAATCTCCTCATGAACATTAGGCTTTTTATCGCCGTATTCGTTCTCAGGAATTCTTGCTTCGGTCGTCTCATAAGTTCCGCAGATCTCAACAGTCGCTCCGATATCCTTCTCAACTCTCGTAACTTTAACTTTCAAGTCCTGCCCAATTTTATATTTCTCGTAACGTCTTGCAGCATTAATCCAAGGATTTGTATAAACTTCCTTCAAGCTGAGATTAATTTTTTCGCCGTCAATCCCCGTAATCTTGAAGATTTTTCGTTTGCCGATTTCTGCGCTGTCAAGTTCCTCGCCCTCAACAATCCCTTGAAATCTTCCAGTCTTAACATCAATATTATTCTCGTTGACGCTAATAATTTTTCCCTTGATGAAATCTCCCGGCGACATTACGAACTTGAACATCCATTCACATAACGGCAGAGCTTGAGCGATTAAGTCCCGGCCTTCTTCTTCGGAGTTATAGCGGCTGTGAACTGCGTCATTGCGGGCCATCCTGATATTGTGAAGAATGTCCCGGATTTCTTTGTCGATTATTCCCTCGCGATAAAGAATATTAATTTTGTCGGACTGGTCATTATCATGAGGATTAAGATTTATTGCTTTAGCGTTGAGAAGGAAATTCACGACAGCTTCACCGATATCACCCAGACAAATTAGAGAATAGCGAGTGTTAGGCGATAAATTTTCCTCAGCTTCACGGCCGTATAAAGCTAAATCAGCGAGCGGAGGAATTGGCGAATTTTCCGGGAATAAGTCAGCCAAAAAGCTAAATTTACTCTCGAGAGCGTCAGACACAAACCATCTGCATAACTCTTCAGCCGTCAGCATTAATCTTGAGCATGCCATTTCAGAATTATATTCAGAGTTTGCGGCTTCTTCTTCGATTTCGAGTAAAGCGTTAATCTTCCTGTAAATATTTTCGTCAATAATCCCAAGTCGTAACAATTCGTCAGCATCATCGTCGGGGATATTATTATGCTGACATAAAATTTTCGTGATAGTCTCAGCAATTCTCCCAAGATTTAACAGGCAAATATTATTATCGATGTTCAAGCTCTCTTCAGCTTTTCGGGCGTAATCTGCAAGTTTGGGAAAATCCTCTTCAAGAAATTCAAACCTGTTCTGCATGATTAATAATTCTCCATTAAGAAATTTTTTTACGAACGC
The DNA here is from genome assembly GCA_937915835.1 of uncultured Fretibacterium sp. Classification (GTDB taxonomy): domain Bacteria; phylum Synergistota; class Synergistia; order Synergistales; family Aminobacteriaceae; genus JAFUXM01. The sequence continues at coordinate 10,510 of CALGHA010000054.1, forward strand.
TTAAATTTTAATGCATGACTGAAATTTTGACATTAGCCGTTATATTGTGCTTGGCTTGAGGCTGTCAGGTTGGGAATTGTGATATTAAGGATGTCAAAGATTAAGTTGTGCTATGTTATGTTGATGACGAGAGCAGAAGGCCGGATATTTGGTGAGGTCAAAATGCTGCTGACAAGGACAAAGGGGATTAATGAAAACGTTGGGTGAGATAGACGTGAAGATTTTTGTCGGGGAAATATAACACGTTCTATTTTCGTGATGATATATTTTATGTGCAAATGATTTATTAATGATAGATTTGATAAGCAAAGTATAATGTTAAAATTCACACAATTTCAAAGGGGGATAAAAGATTAATGAAACGATTGATGCAAGGGAATACGGCGGCTGCACGAGGATTATATGAAGCAGGCTGTTGCGTTGCGTCAAGTTATCCAGGAACTCCGAGCACTGAGATTACGGAAGAAGCTGCGAAGTTCGACGAGATTTACTGCGAGTGGGCACCGAACGAAAAAGTTGCTATGGAAGTCGCGTTCGGAGCGAGCTTAGCGGGAAAAAGAAGTTTTTGCGGAATGAAGCATGTCGGCTTAAACGTTGCGGCGGATCCATTATTCACGGTCTCTTACACTGGGATTAACGCGGGAATGATAATTTGTGTCGCTGATGATGCCGGAATGCACTCAAGCCAGAACGAACAGGACTCACGACATTACGCGAGGGCCGCGAAACTTCCGATGTTGGAGCCGTCGGATTCACAGGAAGCGTTAGAATTTTTCAAGCGGGCTTATGAGCTGTCAGAAAATTTTGATAGTCCCGTAATCCTGAAGATGTGTACTCGTGTTGCTCATTCTCAGTCACTTGTTGAAGTCAATGAACGCGTTGAAGCTCCTGAACGAGAATACGAGAAGAATATAGCTAAATACGTAATGATGCCCGGAAATGCGATTAGACGACATCCGTTCGTTGAAGAGAGAATGAAGAAGTTACAGGCTCTAGCAGAAGAGATTGACATTAACCGGATTGACGAGGGAAAAGATAACTCAATTGGGATAATTACGTCGTCAACGAGCTATCAATACGTGAAAGAAGCCTGTGGAGATTTATATCCTGTCTTGAAACTCGGAATGATTTGGCCGTTACCTGATAATAAGCTGAAGAGTTTTGCGTCAAGTGTTAAGCGTTTAATCATCGTTGAGGAACTTGACGGCTTCATTGAAAATTATTGCAAGTCAATCGGGATTGAATGCGAGGGCAAAAATTTATTCGGTTGTCTCGGGGAATTAAGCCAGAATATTATTGCTGACAAACTCGGGATTGTGAAATTGGCCGGAAAAAAACTCGATGACGTGAAAATCCCTCCTCGTCCTCCTGTAATGTGCGCTGGTTGTCCTCACAGGGGAATGTTCTTCACGTTGAACAAGCTCAAGTGTACGGTTCTGGGCGATATTGGCTGTTACACACTCGGAGCAGTCGCGCCACTCTCAGCAATGGACATGACATTATGCATGGGAGCTTCGATAAGTGCAACTCACGGTTTCAACAAGGCCAATCCTGACGCTAATAAAAAAGTTGTAGCAGTAATCGGCGATTCCACGTTTATGCACTCAGGAATGACGGGATTAGCGAACATTGCGTACAATCAGAGTAATTCAGTCGTGATAATCCTTGACAACTCAATCACAGGAATGACCGGACATCAGCAAAATCCGACGACCGGCTATAACATTAAAGGAGATCCAGCGGGAAAAATTAACCTTGAGAATTTATGCCGAGCGATGGGATTTAATCGTGTTCGAGTTGTTGACCCGTATAATCTCGCTGAATGTGAACAGGCCGTGAAAGAAGAGCTTGAAGCCGGAGAACCTTCCGTGATAATCTCGCGCCGTCCTTGTGCGTTGTTGAAATACGTAAAGCATAAGCTGCCTCTGAAAGTTGACGTGAAAGAATGCGTAGGCTGTAAGTCATGCATGAAAATCGGTTGTCCTGCGCTGTCGATTAAAGACGGGAAAGCTCACGTTGACGAAACTTTATGCGTCGGTTGCGGAGTTTGTAAGCAATTATGCAAGTTCGGAGCATTTCAGGAGGGCGAATAAATCATGAAGACGAGAAATATTATGATTGTCGGAGTTGGCGGACAAGGAAGCGTTTTAGCGAGCAAATTACTGGGGCATTTACTGACGACGCAGAATTACGACGTAAAAGTCTCAGAAGTTCACGGAATGAGCCAGCGAGGAGGAAGCGTTGTAACTTACGTTCGATATGGCGACAAAGTTTATTCACCGGTAATCGACAAGGGAGAAGCTGACTTCATCGTCTCGTTTGAACTCTTAGAGGCTGCACGATGGCTTGAGTATCTTGCTCCCGACGGTCAAATCGTAACGTCAACACAACAGCTTGACCCTATGCCGGTATTGACGGGCGTAATGTCATATCCTGAAAATTTACTCGCGAAAATTCAAGCGTCAGGCGTAAAAGTTGATGCTCTGGACTGCGTGAAATTGGCCGAACAAGCAGGAAGTACGAAGGCCGTAAATCTGGTTTTACTTGGACGGTTAAGTCATTATTTCGACGACGTAAAACTCGAAACTTGGCATGAAGCAATAAATTCTTGTGTGCCCCCGAAATTCTTAGAGTTAAACATGAAAGCGTTTGATTTAGGTCGTAACGCCTGAGAAATAAATTGTAAAGAAGGAATAATTTTTTATGGAAAGATATTATCAGCCGGAAATTGAGACAATGCCCCATGACAAAATTGAGGAGCTTCAAAACGAAAAGTTCATGAGGCAAATTCGTCACGTCTGGGAAGATGTGCCGTATTACCGCAAAAAAATGCAGGAGAAGGGATTAACTCTCGATGATATTAAATCGAAGGATGATTTGTACAAGCTCCCGTTTTTGTCGAAGGCAGATTTACGCGAGGCATATCCTTACGGCCTGATGGGTAAACCGTTGAAAGATTGCGTGAGAATACAATCAACTTCAGGAACGACGGGACAAAGGGTTGTAGCATTTTACACTCAGAATGACTTGCATATCTGGGAAACAATGTGTGCTCGTGCGATTGTAGCGGCTGGAGGAAGCAATGAGGACGTTGTGCAGGTTTCATACGGTTATGGATTATTCACGGGCGGTCCTGGTCTCAACGGCGGAAGTCATTTGCTTGGTTCATTGACGATCCCGACATCTTCAGGCAACACTGACAGGCAAATTATGTTCATTAAAGATTTATCGGCGACGATATTATGCTGTACACCGAGTTACGCGGCTTTTATCGGCGAAAGAATGAAGGAAATGGGAATGAAGCCTGATGATATTCCGTTGAAGGCCGGAATTTTCGGAGCTGAAGCGTGGAGTGAAGAGATGCGTCATGATATTGAAGCTACGATGGGAATTAAAGCCTATGACATTTACGGATTGACTGAACTTTGCGGGCCCGGAGTTTCGTTTGAGTGTTCGGATCAAAAGGGAATGCATATCAACGAGGATTATTTTATTGCGGAGATTATTGACCCTAAGACTGGTGAAGTTTTACCTGAGGGAAGTTTAGGCGAACTCGTTTTCACGACGCTTGATAAGGAGGCTTTCCCGTTAATTCGTTACAGGACACGAGACATTACGAGCTTAAATCATGAACACTGCCCATGCGGAAGAACTCATGTTCGCATGACGAAACTTAAGGGCAGAACTGATGACATGCTTATTATTCGCGGCGTTAACGTGTTCCCGAGCCAGATTGAGACGGTCTTACTCAATCAGGGTTATCCGGCCAATTACCAGATTATTGTTGACAGAGTTAATAACACTGATACACTCGACGTTAGAGTTGAGATGACTCCGGAAATGTTCACGGATAATCTCGGCGTTGTAAATCAGCGTCAGGCAAAACTCGTTGAAGGCTTACGCTCAATGTTGGGATTGACGGCGAAAGTTACGCTTGTTGCTCCGAAGACGATTGTCAGGAGCGAGGGTAAAGCAGTAAGAGTTATCGACAACAGGAAAATTTAAGAGGGAGTGTGAGAGATTATGAGTGTTAAGCAAATTTCTGTATTTCTGGAAAATCGTCCTGGCTGTCTTCATGAGATGACGAAGGCACTTGCTGATGCTAAAATCGATTTACGCGGTTTGTCATTGGCCGAGACCAGCGACTTTGGAATTGTGAGATTAATCGTTGATGATATTCTTGCGACTGCAAACGTCTTGAGAGAGGCGGGTTTTGTTGCGAGCTTGACTGATGTATTAGCCGTTGAAGTTCCGAATGTTCCGGGCGGCTTGAACAATGTGCTTGAAATTCTTGACAGTGTAGGAATAAACATAGAATACATGTACGCAATTCTCGGCAACAAGAAATCTGATACGGCATATATGATCTTCAGAGTGAATGATAATTCTAAGGCTGGAGCGGCTTTGAAGGCTGAAGGCGTGAAGATTATGGAGCCTGAGGAGTTATCGGCATTATAATAAGCGCAAATAATCTGAGGCTGTCGCTTTTACAACGGCGGCCTTTTTTGTTAAGAGGGGGGAAAATTTATGAACGTCAAGCAAATCTCAATTCGTATTGAGAATAGGCCGGGAACAATTCTTAATATTGTCGAGGCTCTTGCAGAAAATGATATGCATATCAGAGCTTTAACCTGTTCAGCTTCAAATGAGATCGGAATATTAAGGCTTCTTGTCGATAATGTTTTGTGGGCAGCCTCACTCCTAAAAAATTTGGGTTATGATGCTATGCTCAAAGATGTTGTGTTAATAAACGTCTCAGGAGTAACGGGAGGTTTCAGCCGAGTTCTTGAGGTCATGAAGGATTATGATATAAATGTTACGTATACATATTCCATAATGAGCAGGAAAAATCAAGGCATGCATGAAACATTTATGATATTTGAGGTTGATGATTATGCAAAGACTGCTTCCGTGATGGCACAAAAGAATATTAAAATTTTAAATCAGCAGGAGCTTGCGGATTTGTGAGCTGGGAAAATGTCTCCCGCTGAAGTTTTAACGGGAGGATTGCCATATATTCGTTAATTTGGGAAGGATTTTACTTGCAAACTCGTCAATATCAAAAATTAATACTTTCTTCACAAATGAACCTTCAACCTTATCAAGCTCAAATTTAGGACAATCGACTTTCGATTTATTAGCGCGGGCAATTGCAACTTTGTCTAACGAGTTAAAATCAGTACGTGAAGAGTTATACACGAGCACGAAGATTAAATTATTTCTGGTATTCTTCAAAGTTTTATGGCACATATCACATAGTATTAACAGGCTGTCCCGTATTTTCAAGTTTATTTTCGCGGCTTCAGTTTTGCAATTTCCGTTCTTAAACTCAATCATATAGAATAAATTATCTTTTCCTCTCGCAAATGCATCTACTGAGTGAGCTTTTTCTTCTGATAATCCCAATTTATTCATGTAATCCGTCTTGACATCATCAAAATTAGTTACTAGAAGCTGTGAATCTGTCATATATTCATCATGTGCATCATCATATGATGTCGCTTTCAATGTGCTTATCTTTCCCAGATTGAAGAAGTCCATGCTTTTAATTCTCCATCTGCTTATACAGCGACAAAAACGGAGCAGAAATCGAAGCGTATAATTTCTCTTTGTCATCAGTTATCTCATTCATAACAGCATAAGGGAAATCTTCAGGATCTTTTGCCTCCTCAAGTTCAGCAAGATAATAATTGCAAGCGTCTTCAATCTTGTATTTCTGCGAGAAGTAATCAATTGCGCTAAGAAAATCCATGCTGTGAGTTGTTAAAACGATATTTAACTTGTAAATTTTTTGAAGCAGCACGATAATTTCAGCGAACTTTATCTGCCATTCAGGATGTAAATGAACTTCAGGCTCATCAACAATCATTATGCCGTTTTCCTCAAGCATTCCGTCCAGCAGTAATTTCTTCAGAATAACGAAAGTTTTTATTCCTGTTGAGACGCTTTGAAGGCTTAAACTTTCACGAAGCCCTGAATGTTTATACATAAATTCTCCGTTCTCAAGGATTAAATTACCGTCTGAAACTGAGTTTATCGCTTTGATTATCTCCTCAAGTTTATTGGCCGCAATTACTTCTTCTGAGGCTGTGCTGTTTCTGGTCTTCATCATGAGGGTGAGTATTTTACTGCGATGATCTGAATTTTTCGGGTTAACGTATATATAAAAATTTTCGTTGATGTCATCTAATATGAACGGGTTATCTATGTATATTAAGTTTTTGTTCAGGCTGAAGTATTTTTCAAGCACAAGCCTTCTATGACTGCTCCCAATAGAATAAAATTTTATGCTTTCTCCCTTTATGATTAATTCTACAACGGCTCTTTGTCGCGTGTGATTTACATTCCCAAGTTTTGAACCGAACTCGGCAGCAATACAACGCATCAAGAAATTCCTAGCTATATCATCATTGCTTGTGTTCCGGATAAGATTAATTCTGTCAATATCTATATTAATTTTTTCGCCTGCAAATATTTTTCTCAGCCTATCAAGTATCTCTTTCTCCGTAATATTTTTATCAATAATATCTTCAGCAAGTTGTTCGATTAATGACGCTGTATAACCTGCATGTTTATAGTTTAATGAGAAGAACTCAATATGATTGATTACAGCCTCTAATTTATCGTTACGAATATTTTTTCTGAGATCATGGAAAGCCTCATAAATGCAGTAAAGAATTTTCCCGATTGTGCTTTTCCCTGTATTATTATTTCCGCAAATTACAGTTAGACCGTTAATTTTCACCTCAGCTTGTTTAAGGCGGCCTGTATTTTTCAGTTTCATGAGCATTTGATAATATCAGAACCTTTCGTGCAAAAATTTCCAGGTGCAATTATAATCGAAATCCCCCGTAACTCCGAAAAGCTGCGGGGGAAATTTTTTATTTGCTTAATCCTAAGAGTTTAGCTGAGTTCTCATACAGGATTAAATCCTTCTCACGTTCACTTAACGCCGAAAGCTCACAGAATTTCTTGACATACTCACTCTGAGAGGCCCAAGGCGAATCCGTACCGAATAAAACTCTTTCAGCTCCGAAACTTTTTATCACACTCACAAACTCTTCATCGTTGAGCATTACACACTCTTTATGACTTGAATAATACCCGTCTCCGTTCGGAACAAACTCACCATGAGAAAACGCCGTATCAATGTAAATATTATCTCGTCCCGCAAAAATCTCTTGAGCCTCCTGCCAGCATCGCCAGCCTCCCATATGAGCAAGAATAATTCTCACGTTCCCCGCAGATTTTAACGCCCGCAAAATTCTCTTTGGATGAGCAAAGTCATTATCAGGGAAGCCAATATCAAACCCGGCATGAAGCATAACGATTAAGCCAAGTTCGCCAGCACAAGCCAAAATTCTCACGAAGCGTTCATCGTCGATATTAACGCCCTGATAAACCGGATGAATTTTCACGCCTTTAACGCCAGCGTCAGAAATTCTTGCAAGCTCACAAGCATAATCTTCAAAGTCCGGATGAATTGCTCCGAACGAGATTATATTTGCATGTTGAGTGTTAAGCCTGATTGCTCCGTCATTAATGTGTGAAACTTGTTCAGGCTTCGTCGCAACCGGCTGAAGAACTGAGAACATAATTCCCGCGTCTTTCATCGAGTTCATAAGTTCGTAATTCGTTCCGTCCGAGAATGGCCGAGTATGACTTGTAGCACTGAGCTTCTCAATCGCTGAACGTGCAATCTTCGCTGGGAATGTGTGAGTGTGAATGTCAATAATTTTTCTCACTCAACATCTCCAAGTGCCTTAGACTGTCTGACTGTTACGGTCTTCGTGTAGCATGAGAAAGCGTCCTCAAGGAATTTCTTATCAGGTTTCGGAGTTATTATGCTGACGACCGGGACGATTACGAACCCTGCGAGCATGCAGAAAGCTCCGGCATTAATCGGAGAACGAAGCAATTCGGGAAATTCCGGCCTGATGAAAATATTCGCGACCATTACGACGCTTGAGAATATGAAATTTACCCAGCATGATAATTTCGTTACGCCCTTCCAGTAGAGACTATACATGAACGGTGCTAAAAACGCTCCGGCCAATGCTCCCCATGATACTCCCATTAATTGCGCAATAAACGTAACGTTTGATTTATATTGAATTAGCGCGAGGATTACGGAGATTGCTATAAATATAACGATTAAGATTTTCATGATTGATAACTGCTTCTTCTCGTCCATATCTTTAATAATATGCCCCTTCAGCAAGTCAAGTGTCAGTGTTGAGCTTGAAGCAAGAACAAGTGAAGAGAGTGTTGACATTGAGGCTGATAGAACGAGAATTACGACGACACCGATTAACAAATCAGGCAAATTTGATAGCATAACGGGGATTACGGAGTCATAGCCTTCAACAGGAATTCCAGCACCTGCCGGGTCTAATTGCGACGTGAATAATCTTCCGAAACCTCCCAAGAAGTAACAGCCTCCAGATACAACAAGCGCAAATAATGTTGATATCACTGTACCTTTCGTAATGTCGCTTTCGTTCTTAATCGCGTAAAACTTCTGCACCATTTGAGGAAGTCCCCAAGTTCCTAAACTCGTTAAGATTACGACACCGAGAAGATTAACCGGATCAGGCCCAAAGAATGAAGCAAACACTCCCGGAGATTTTGCAAGAGGAGTTGCAGCGTGAGGATCAGAAATTTCCGCAATTCCGGCCAATGCTGAGAATAATCCCCCTTTGCTCTCAAGAACTGCGATAATTACCGCGACAATTCCGATTAACATTATTATTCCCTGTATGAAATCATTAATCGCCGTCGCCATATATCCGCCAGCGACAACGTAAATTCCCGTCAATACAGCCATGAATATAACACAGACCGAGTAATCCACGCTGAAAGCCATTCCGAAAAGTCTGCTTAAGCCGTTATAGAGTGAAGCCGTGTAAGGAATTAAGAATATGAAGCATATCAACGAGGCCGCAATTTTGAGAGCATCACTGTTAAATCTTTTTCCGAAGAAGTCGGGCATTGTTGCACTGGATAAATATTGGCTCATAATTCGCGTACGTCTTCCAAGAACTGCCCAAGCCATTAACGAGCCGATAAAAGCATTGCCAAGTCCTGCCCAAGTTGCCGCGATACCGTAACGCCATCCGAATTGGCCCGCATATCCAACGAATACGACAGCCGAGAAATAACTTGTTCCGTAAGCAAACGCCGTGAGCCAGGGCCCAACTGAACGACCGCCGAGAACGAAACCGTTAACGTCCGTCGAATGTTTACGACAGTATAAACCGATTGCAAGCATTAAGCCGAAAAATATTACAACCAACAAAATTTTGATGAGCATATTTTTATCTCACTTCCGTAAAAATTTCGCGAAAGAATTTAACCCTTTATACTCTCAAAATCAACAATCATAAATGTACAAATCCTATAAAATAAGCAAAAAGTTTCTTGACGGCCGAAAAATAAAATTATATTCTTTACTCGCATCCCACATTTTTTACCAGCCTAAAATTTATTAACAGGAGGCAATTCATGATGAAAAAGCTGCTTAGTATTATTATGGTTTTATTACTTGCGTCCTCAGCTTTTGCTTACACGCCCGGAACTTACACGGCAACTGCAAAAGGTAACAATGCGGACGTTCCTATTCAGGTTCAGGTTATCTTTGACGAGAACAAGATAATCAAGATTGACGTAATCGCTCACGAGGAAACTCCAGGACTTGGCGATAAGGCATTCGAGAAGATGATCCCCGCGATAATCTCAGCTCAGAACACAGAAGTTGACGGAATGACCGGCGCGACGATGTCGTCAAACGCGTTAAGAGAGGCTGTGAACGACTGCATAGCTCAAGCGTCAGGAAAAGTTTCTGAAGTCGTCAGCACGTTCAAACCCGGCGAATATTCAGCGACAGTAACAGGACATAACGGCCCAATGACGGTAAAAATGACGTGCGACGAGAACAAAATTTTATCGCTTGAGACTGAGAACGTTGAATCTCCGGGAATTGGAACGGAAGCAATTAGAATACTTACCGGTGAAATTCTCGACAATCAATCTTTAGCCTGTGATGCCGTCAGTGGTGCGACTGTTACGAGCGGCGCGTTTTTATCGGCAGTCCGTGAATGCGTCAAACAGTCCGGAATAACTCTTTCAGTTCTTGAAGCCCGTGAAATTTTTTACCCGGCTAAACTCGATAAAGTCCTCGAATATGAAGCTGACGTTATCATAGTCGGAGCTGGCGGAGCTGGATTTGCGGCGGCAACTGAAGCACTCGAGAACGGAGCGAGCGTAATTATCCTTGAGAAAAACGAGATGATCGGCGGCAACACTGCACGAGCCGGAGGAACTCTGAATGCTCCTGACCCGGAAAGACAGAGCAAGATGAACCCTCCTGTTGAGGACAGCGTAGAACTCTTCATTAAGAATACTCTTGAGGCCGGCGACAACAAAGCTGACCCCGAACTCGTGAAAGTTTTGTGCAGTAATGCTCTTGAAGCTCGCCACTGGTTAAGCGAACACGGCACAAAATGGACTGAAATGGTTTATCAGACAATCGGCGGAATGTGGCCTCGAAGCCTTGATGAGGTTGACAAAATTGCGTTCAACGGTTTTATTGTCCCGTTAGCTAAGAAAGTTGCTGAACTCGGCGGAAAAGTTATTCTGAACTGCAAGGCTGACAGCTTAATTCCCAATGAAGCAGGAAAAGTTACGGGAGTAAAAGCGTTTGACGTTAAGAACGGGCAAGAGTTCAAGTTCACAGCTAAGAAGGCCGTAATCCTTGCAACAGGAGGCTATGCGGCGAGCAAAGAAATGGTTATGAAGTATAACTCTTTGAGCGGACTTCCGACATCGAATGCTCCGACTTCAACAGGCGACGGAATTAATTTAGGCTTAGGGGTTGGTGCGGCTCTCGAAGGAATGGAATACATTCAAATTCATCCACATGGAAACCCTGTAACCGGAGGACTTCAGAGCCATTTTGCGGGATTACTAAAGAACGCAATTTATGTAAACCGTGAGGGAAAACGTTTTGTTGAAGAAACCGGACGACGTGATGTAATCTCTAATGCGACGATTAGACAGACGGATCAGGTTATGTTCTCGATATTCGACAGTGAAGGCGGCTTTTACGCTGGAGTGAAGAAACCTGCTGACCTCGACAACTTGAAGGCTAAAGGCTGGGTTTATGAGGCTGATACGCTCGAAGACTTAGCAAAACAGGTTGGAATTGATCCGGAAGGCTTGAAAGCGACCGTAGCAAGATACAATGAGCTTGTTGCGTCTGGAAAAGATACGGACTTCGAAAAAGATGAGGTTGAGCTCCCAATCGGCAAGGCTCCATTTTATTGCGTGCCGTTATCCCCGACATTACATCATACAATGGGCGGCCTGAAGATTAACACGAACGCTCAAGTTTTGCGCGATGACGGAAGCGTAATTCCGGGACTTTATGCGGCAGGAGAAGTTACAGGAGGAATTCACGGAAGCAACAGAGTAGGCGGAAATGCTTTGACTGACTGCGTAGTATTCGGAAGAATTGCAGGACGCAATGCCGCTAACGAGAAATAATAATTAAAGCTGAAAAAGTTTAGAATTAGCCTTGTTCATTCATGAGCAGGGCTTTTTATTTTATGAAGTTAACCTCCCCATTTCTGAGGAGGCATGTAATTATTTTCCTTCTGCCGCTCTATCACGCAGCACTCTTCGTAAGATTTTTCCTGTTCCTGACAATGGAAATTCCGTAACGAACTCGACGCTTCGAGGGACTTTGAAGTGAGCAAGTTTCTCTTTCGCGTAACGGATAATATCTCGGTCTGTAGCTTCGGCTCCTTCTTCGAGGATGATATAAGCCTTCGGGATTTGTCCGTTAATCTCATGCGGCATTCCGACAACGACGGCCTGATGGACAGCGGGATGTTCGGCTAAAATTTTCTCGACTTCCTGAGGATAAACGTTAAAGCCTCCTACGATGATAATATCCGTAACTCTGTCTAGAATGAACACGCATTCTTCGCCGTTATGAGTTTCGAGCTTGACGTAATCGCCGGTGTCAAAAAAACCTTCAGCGTCAAATCTCTCTGCCGAAATTTCCGGAGCATGCAAATATCCAGGTGTAACAGACGGACCTTTTACCCATAATACGCCTTCTTTATCAGTTGTCGGTTGACCTTCACGAGTTTTCAGCTTGTATTCGTAGCCAGGAATTACCGGGCCTATGCTTCCTGTGATTTGTGTCTCGCAGTCGTGATTTACGCAAATAACCGGTGAAGTCTCAGTAAGTCCATAACCTTCCATGATGTCGCGGCCTAAAAGTTTTAAGGCCATCTTGTGCAAATTCGGGTTGAGCTTGTCGCCTCCTGTGCAGATTACGCGGATTCTTGCAAGAGTTTCGGGTGCTAACTTTCCTTTTTCGACGGACATTAACAGGAATGACATTATTGCAGGCACGACGAACATAACATCAACTTTTGCTTCGGTGATTGCCCTTATCGTTACGGCCGGAGGAAGGAATGACGGGGCTATTGCGAGTTTTGCACCGATTACCAACGGAAGAATTATCGTAACAGTGTAACCGAACGAGTGAAAATTCGGCAGGACCGTAAGGAACGTATCATCAGGATTTAATGACGGTATCATTGCTGAGACGGCTTCACAGTTGCTGTATAAATTTTCGTGCGTCAACGGTACAGCTTTGGGATTGCCGGTTGTTCCTGATGTTGCGAAGATTATTGCGAGATTATCGGGCTCGATGTCCTGAGTTTTTCCCGTGAATGCCGGTAAACTTACGCTGTCTAAATCACACGAAATGCACGGCCAATCTTCAGCAAGTTCATTAATCTTGTGCTCAGCGATGACTGCAAACGGCTTAATCAGGCTCAATGTCCCCTTCAGTGAGGGAATTCCTGCTTTCTCGTTCAATGGGCAGAAAACTCCTCCTAATTTCCAGACTGCAAGAGACAATGCCGGAATTAACGGGGAATTTCTCAGCATGACGACTAACTTTTGTCCGCGTGAAAATCCTGCGTTGCGTAAAACATTCTCACAGTTGCTGACGAGCGCGAGTAAATCTTTGCAGGTGTAAAATTTTCCGTCCCACCAATAACAATTTTTTTCAGGATTGGCCTGAAGTTTCGGGAGTATGATGCTTTCAAGTCTTGTCATTGTTTATCACGTTCTTTCTGAATGTAAAATTTTATTTCTCACTTTTTCTCGCGTTCCTGTTGACGTAAAACTCTTCGTAAAATTTTTCCTGTTGCTGAGATTGGGAGGCTGTCGACAAATTCAATGCTTCGAGGGACTTTATAGTGTGATAATCTCTCTTTGCAGAATTTCACGAGTCCATTTTCGCTGACTTTTGCACCCTGAGTTTTTATCACGTATGCTTTCGGAACTTCACCGCTGATGTCATTAGGCATTCCGACGACGACAGCTTGAGCTACAGCCGGATGTTCGGACAAAATTGCTTCGACCTCCTGAGGATAAACATTGAAGCCGCCGACAATGATTATGTCAGTTACTCGGTCAAGTATCGTAATGTAGCCGTCCTTGTCAATTTTTACGTAATCGCCCGTGTTAAACCAGCCGTCAATAAATCTCTCACGGTTAATCTCCTCAGCATGATAATATCCCGGTGTTACGGAAGGCCCTTTTGTCCACAAAACTCCTTCGCCTGGAATTGGTAAAATTTCGCCGCTCTCAGAACGTAATTGCAATTCAAATCTCGGTAAAGGCGTTCCGACCGTTCCAAGTTTACGCACTGACGGTTTCGGGTTGACAGCAAGAACCGGTGAACATTCCGTAATTCCGTAACCTTCGATTAATGGAACTCCGAAAGTTTTAGTAACTCTGTCGTCCATCTTGGGATTATATCTATCTCCGCCAGCAATCAATAATTTTATTCCCGTTAAAGTTTTTCCCTGACGTTCAAGCATTGACGCGGCAAATCCTACCATAGTCGGCACAAGAAGCAGAATGTTTAACTTTGTCTCCTCAATAGCTCTCAATGTGTTAGAAGGCGGCATGAAACTTGTAACTAAAACTTGAGTTGCGTCGAGAATAAACGGAAGAACACAGCCGATTGTGAAGCCGAACGCGTGAAAGTTAGGCAAAACGTTCAACAAACTATCTCCAGGCCTCAAATCAGGAACATGCTCAAGACAGGCTTTAACGTTGTCAATAATATTTTCGTGAGTTAACGGAACTGCTTTCGGATCTCCTGTTGTCCCTGAAGTCGAGAAGATTACGGCTAATGTCTTGTCGAAATCATCAGCAGGACGGGTTTCCCCGACGAAAGTCTCGCCGCCGTCAAAATTAAAACGTGCACATATCCAGCCCGATTTTTTCAACGCAGCTTCAAGGTCATCTTTAACGCCCGGAGAAATTATCACAGCAAAAGGCTTCAATAATCCCAGCGTCTTGATTAACGAAATTTCCCCCGTCTTCTCGTTCAACGGACAAAACACGCCGCCAAGTCTCCAAGTCGCAAGCATAATTGCTAACATCATCGGAGAATTAGGCATTAACACGGCCAATCTTTGACCAGCTGTAAAGCCCGAATCCTTCAAACGAAGAGTGCATCTGTCTGCTAAATCCTTGAAGTCCTTGCGAGACATCCAGTGATGATTAAACCAACAGCATTTTTCCTCCGGCGCAGAAGTAAGATACTCATCAATTAACTTATTCAGCATAAAATTACTCCTTTCTATTAATAAACAGCAAAATTATTCCAGCAAGGCCGATTAATGCAGAGTTACAGCCTCCGCCCCCGCTTGAATGTCCTACACCTCCATTTATATTATTACTGCCTGTAACTTCGACATTAAACGTCTCACTCATTCCTTCTCCGCTTGGAATTGGCCGAACAGTAACAGTAATATCGCATGAACCGGCATTATCGCCCGCCATAATTCTTATACTGTCTCCAGAGATTACCTCAGCAGTAGCAATATCAAGCCTCGTAGTCGCAGGAGTGTCAAATTTGTAGTCAACTCCTCCTCTGACATTATCAAGTTCAATTCCGTTTATGCTGAGTTTCACTTCGGGCTTAATGACTTTATAACTTCCTGCATTCATCGCTACATTGTCAATCTTGGAAATTGTCGCTTGTGTCGCCTGTCTTGCTTCGGTGTCGACGTAAACCCTGTAAGCATTGGCCGATTTTCTCGTGTGAGATCCGTTCTCGTCCCATCCATGAACTTCTGCCGTGATTAATGCCTCGCCAACTCCAATAGCTTTAACATGTCCGTAATTGTCAATCGTTAATACTGAAGTATTGCTTGATACCCAGATAATTCCTTCCGGAGGATAATCCTTAATATTCAACGAAGCATCTTCGGGGTAAATATCAATGCTGAAGTTCTCTTCTCCGTTAATCTGAATGTAAGGAACTCCGTAAATTTTAACCGTCTGAACTGCTACAGGAACCGCCTCATAAGCTCCTGCGTCATAAGCCGAGAGTTGAGGCCGTGAATTTCCTGCTTGGTCAATGCTCAAAGTGTAATTCGAGTTCGCTGGCACAAAGTCAATTGCTGGTGAAGTCCTTGCGAGTTTGAAAACTTTTACGTCGTTGACTTCCTCAATGCTCGTCTTGAGTACATTGCTGAAAGTTTCTCCGGTTTTGTCGTCAGTGATAAGATTAATATTCGCTGAACCCATAACGTTATATCTGCTCCGTAAACTGCCGGTTGAAGCCGCATAAATATCTGTGCTGGCTGTGTTGCCAAGAATTATTGACGAGAACAAACTCATTCCGCCCTCGATGAGTGAAACTCCTCCGCCGTCTTGTGCAAGATTTCCGGCGATTGTGCAGTGCTTGAAAGTTGTAGCGTTGACCTCAGAACCTTTTGTTACGCTCACAGCTCCGCCGTAATTATCAGCGCGATTGTCATAAAACGTGCAGTTGTTGAACTCAGCCGAAGCGTCATCATTAGCGATTTCCACAGCTCCGCCGTTTCCTGCAAAAGCCCGGCCTTTCATGAAAGTAATTCTGTTAAAAATTGCCCGCCCCGAAGTAATTCTAAACAATCTCCTGTTATAATCCCCTTCAATCGTTAAGCCGTTACCGTTAATCGTGATATTTTTCTCAATTGTAAGTTCGCGAGTGAGTGTGATTTTTTTTACTGAGCTGGTAATGTTAATGACGTTGTCTCCTCCTTGATTGGCCTGCTGAATGCCCCATGAGAGTGAACCGTTGCCGTCTGAATTATCATTGACGACATTATAAGCAAACGAGGCAGAAGCTAGAATGACGATAAAAAGTAAAGCTGATAAAAACTTTTTGAGCATGAATGAATAAAACCTCCTGAATAAAATTTTGCCTAATATCATACGAGTAAAGAAATATCTTCACAATAAAAAATTGACGCAATAATAGAACGTGTTATATTTTTATGTTGATGATGAAAAAATTTATGAAAAATTTCCCCCCTTTTTACACGCTAATATTACATGATGAATGAAAAATTTACGCGCTATATTTTATTTTATTATTGTTTCAATTGTAGTAGAATACTCAATAGCTTATATATTTTCACAACTTAAAAATTTTCATAAAATCCAAGAGGGAGGGTTTTACTTTTATGGCAAAACGTAACTGGAAAACTATGGACGGAAACGAGGCAGTCGCTCACGTTGCATATGCTTTCTCCGAAATGGCCACAATTTACCCGATTACACCATCATCACCGATGCCCGAGCATATTGACGAATGGGCAGCACATGGACGTAAAAATATTTTCGGGCACACCGTGAAAGTTACGGAAATGCAGAGTGAGGCCGGAGCGGCTGGAGCATGTCACGGAGCTTTATCAGCAGGAGCATTAGCCAGCACTTACACAGCTTCACAGGGCTTGTTATTAATGATCCCGAACATGTACAAGATTGCAGGAGAATTATTACCCGGAGTCTTCCATGTAACGGCAAGAGCTATAGCAATGCATGCGCTTTCAATCTTCGGAGATCACAGCGACGTAATGAGCACAAGAATGACCGGCTTCACGATGATTGCGGGCGGATCAGTTCAGGAAGCTCACGACATGGCGGCAGTAGCACACTTAACGGCGATTAAGTCAAGCGTTCCAGTTTTGAATTTCTTTGACGGCTTCAGAACTTCACATGAAATTCAGAAGGTTGACGCGTTCGATTATGCCGATTTAGCTAAACTCGTTGATTATGACGCAATCGAAGCATTCAGAGACCGTTCAATGAGACCTGAAAAGCCCTACACTAAGGGAACAGCTCAGAACCCTGATATTTTCTTCCAGGCAAAAGAAGCATCACAACCATTCTATGACAAAGTGCCGGATATAGTCGCTAAATACATGGCTGATATTAAGGGAATTTGCGGCCGTGAATATCATCCGTTCAGCTATTACGGAGCTCCTGACGCTGATAGAGTAATCGTCGCGATGGGGTCAGTATGTCAAGCAATCGAGGAGACGGTTGATTATCTCAATGCTCGCGGGCAGAAAGTCGGAGTTGTTGAAGTTCACCTTTACAGACCGTTCTCACCGAAATATTTCTTCAGAGCATTACCGGCAACAGTGAAAGCAATCGCAGTTCTCGACAGAGTTAAAGAGGTTGGAGCACTCGGCGGACCGCTTTATGAAGATGTATGTTCGCTTTTCGTAGGCAACGCAAAAGCCCCGAAGATTGTCGGCGGACGTTACGGGCTTGGCTCAAAGGACACGACACCGAGCGACTTGAAAGTTTGCTTCGATAACTTGAAACTCTTTGAACCGCGCAATGATTTCACGCTTGGAATTATCGACGACGTAAACGACAGCTCATTAATTCCTGACGAGCACATTAACGCGGCCGCAGAAGGAACAGTTTGCTGCAAATTCTGGGGACTCGGCTCAGACGGAACAGTCGGCGCAAATAAGAACTCAATCAAGATTATCGGCGACCACACGGATATGTACGCTCAGGGCTATTTTGACTATGACAGCAAGAAGTCCGGCGGTATCACAATGTCCCACTTAAGATTTGGCAAATCCCCGATTAAGTCAACATACCTCATTGACAACGCTGACTTTATCGCATGCCACAAACAGGAATATGTAAATCAGTACGACTTGTTACAGGGAATGAAAGAGGGCGGAACGTTCCTGCTTAATACCCAGTGGATGACAATGGAAGCTCTCGAGGAACATTTACCGGCAAGCCTTAAGAGAAAACTTGCAAATCTCGGTTGCAAATTCTACATTATTAACGCAGTCGACGAAGCACAGAAAATCGGACTTGGCTCACGTACGAACACGATAATGCAGTCAGCATTCTTCAAACTTGCTAATGTTATTCCGATTGACGACGCAGTGAAATACATGAAGGAAGCAATCGTAAAGTCATACGGCGCGAAGGGCGAGGACATTGTAAAGATGAATTACGCGGCTGTTGACGCTGGACTTGCTGGGCTTGTTGAGATCACGGTTCCTGAAGCATGGAAGACAGCAGAAGATGAAACGCATAAACGCCCCGGACTTCCGAGTGAAATTCCTGGCTTTATCAGCTACCAGGTTGACACGATTAACGGCCAGAAGGGCAACACGTTACCTTCAAGCGCATTTGTTGACGGTTACGAGGACGGACATTTCCCGGCAGGCACAAGCAAATACGAGAAACGCGGAGTTGCTGTTAATGTCCCTGAGTGGAACGGAGCAAAATGTATTCAGTGTAACCAGTGCTCAATGGTATGTCCGCATGCGGCAATTCGTCCGTTCTTACTTGATGAGGCTGAACAGGCGAGCGCACCTGAAGACTTCGGAGCTGTTGACGTTAAGGCCCCGAAACTTAAGGCAGCAGGCTATAAATACAAAATGCAGGTTGATGTTCTTGACTGCTTAGGCTGTGGAAATTGCGCGGATATTTGCCCGGTTAAGGCTCTCGAGATGAAACCGACAGCTTCACAGAGTGCGGAAATTGACAGATGGACATTCGCATTTGAGAACGTTGCTGACAAGAAAGACGCGGGCGACAAGTTCACGGTTCAGGGTTCACAGTTCCAGCGTCCGTTATTCGAGTTCTCCGGAGCTTGTGCGGGATGTGGTGAAACTCCATACGCAAAATTAATCACACAGCTTTTCGGCTCAAGAATGATCGTAGCCAACGCTACAGGTTGTTCATCAATTTGGGGCGGTTCGGCTCCGTCAATGCCTTACACCGTCAACGCAGAAGGACACGGCCCGGCTTGGGGCAACTCACTTTTCGAGGACGCGGCAGAGTACGGAATGGGCATGAAGTTATCGCTCAACGTTATGGTTAATTACCTGACAACAGCGGCTGAAAACTTAATCAAGATGGAGAGCGGAGTTCCGGCAAAAGCGAAAGAGATTTTACAGGGTTGGCTTGATGCTCATCTTGACGGCGAGGCTTCAGTAGCGGCGGCGGCAAAAGTTGAGGATATGCTCGAGAAGATTTTCTGCGGTTGTGAGGAATGCGCGGAAGAGTGTGCGTTAATCAGCGACGAAGCTATGAAAGAGTTTGCAGTTCTTGCGCAGTATCATGATTATCTCGTGAAAAAATCCGTGTGGATATTCGGCGGCGACGGTTGGGGCTATGACATTGGTTACGGTGGACTTGACCACGTACTCGGAAGCGGTGAAGATATAAACGTCCTTGTCCTTGACACCGAAGTTTATTCGAACACTGGCGGCCAGTCATCGAAGTCAACACCGACAGCGGCAATTGCACAGTTCGCGGCTTCAGGCAAGAGAACTCGCAAAAAGGATTTAGGACGTATGGCAATGACTTACGGAACTGTTTATGTTGCTCAGGTTGGAATGGGAGCCGACAAGAACCAGCTTCTCAAAGCTCTCAAAGAAGCCGAAGCTCATAAAGGCCCGTCGTTAATCATCGCTTACGCACCTTGTATCAATCACGGTATTCGTGCAGGAATGGGCAAAACTCAGGAGAGAACGAAACTTGCAGTCGAAAAAGGTTACTGGCATCTCTACAGGTATAATCCTGATGTCGTCGGCAAGAACCCGTTCACGCTTGACAGTAAGGCTCCGAAGTCGTTTGACAATGAGGAAGAGTTCCTGAAGAATTACAAGGAGTTCTTACTCGGTGAAGTCAGATATTCATCGTTAAAGCGCGGCTTCCCGGCGATTGCTGATGAACTGTTTGACAGGAACGCGGCTGAAGCAAGAGAACGTTACGAGACATATAAAACTCTCGCTGAGATTGGAGCACAACCAGTAGCGGCGAAGTAGTTTACACGAAACTATAAATCATTGGCCGGGTGTGAAAATTCATGCTCGGCTTTTTTCGTTTAGGAACTCTGTACTTAATGATATAATTTTCATACTTAATTAAAACTTTTTACCCTATTTCATCGTACTTTTCTCAATTTTAGGGACAATAAAAAGGAGAATTACAATCATGAAAACTTTCAAGCGCAAGGGGTTTACATTGGTTGAACTGTTAATCGTTATCGTCGTAATCGGAGTTTTATCGGCAATGATGATGCTTGCAAGTAATGAGGCTGTTACTTCAGCTAAGGCCTTAAGAATAATTAATGATTTGAGCTTGATTAAGCGGGCTGTTAATGCCTGGTATCTCGATAATCATCAGAGACTTGCAATTACTACGGCTAATAACGGATATTTTATCGACGCTAAGAGAAGGACAGACGGAAAATATGAAGGCGGAACAAGATTACATGACTATTTGAACAATCATCCTGAAGAGATCGCAAAATACTTCAGCACAAACAATGTCGGTATCAACATGAGCAAAGGAAATTGGACACATGCAAGCCGAGACCAGTATTACGCGACGACAGGGAATTACGGCATTTATTTCGGCTACAGCAACACAATCTGCTACGTCTTATACAAGATTTCGGATCATAACGACGACATCGAAGCCAGACTTAAAGCGAAGCTCAAAGCACGAGCGGAGTCGGCCGGACTTTTGGTGTATGATTATCTCGCCGGAAATGTGAAGCATAAATATTACGACGGGAAAAGTGCAAATGTTTTCATGGAAGCATTCAAGCTCAACTAATAATTTTATTTCTGACGTTAAGGGAACTCCATAAAAAGCGGAGTTCTATTTTTTTGTGCTGTATAATGTGCATTATCCCGTTTCTTTAAGGAGGAAGATTAATGCAGTTCAGACGCTTCGGAAATAAATATTTTCTCAGGATTGACAGGGGCGAAGAGATTTTAGCGACGCTCAAGAAATTTTGTGAACGTGAAAAAATTACGCTTGCTGAGGTCAAAGCACTTGGGGCAGTTGATGACTTCAACGTCGGCTTATTCGATGTCAAGGAGAAAAAATATCACAAAAATCACTTTACTTTCCCAGCTGAAATTGTAAGTTTATGGGGAACAGTCACGACTAAAGACGGGGAATTTTACGCACATATTCACTTAAGCGCCGGAGATGAAAAAGGTAACGTCTTCGGAGGACATCTCAACAGTGCAAGGGTCAGCGCAACTTGTGAGATGGTTGTTGATGAAATTCCTGACGGTGCAATCGAACGCAAATTTAACGAAGAGGTCGGCTTAAACCTTTTCGAGTTCGTCAACTAAGAAACTTTTTATGCTGGGGCGTAATCAAGACAGATTAACCGGCCTTCTGACTCGTGAGGGATTTATTGAGTTTTCGAGAAAATTCACGGGACAAGACGGCCAAGCTGTTATCTGGTTCAATCTCGACAACTTCAAGATGTTCAATAAGCGTTTTGGATTTACTCGGGGCGATGAAATTTTGAAGGAGATTGCGTTAATTCTTGATGGTATTTTTCCTCGTGATGAGAACTTACTCGCCAGATTTTCGGATGATAATTTTGTGGTATTAACTAACTGGATTTCAGCTGAGATTAATATTGACACTGTGCAGGAATATTTATACTCGCTTCATGAGGATGTAACGTTGAGATTACGCGCGGGAATATATTTTCCGTCTGATGATGAAGATATACGTTCAGCGTTTGACCGTGCAAAATTGGCCTGTGACAGCATCCGGAAAAATCATTCAGTGAGTTCATGCATGTTTCATAACGGGATGAGCAAGGAATTATCGCTTCAGCAGCATATTCTTGACAATTTAGATTACGCCTTCAAGAATGAGTTAATCACTGTGCTATATCAGCCTATTGTCAGGCTCTCAACTGGGAAAGTCTGTGAGGCCGAAGCATTAACGCGATGGAATGACCCTGAACTCGGCTTAATTTCTCCGGCTGAGTTTATTCCGACGCTTGAGCAATACCGGGAAATTCACAAGCTCGATATTTTTGCGATGAAGAAAGTCTGCCATGATTACAAAACTCGCAATGACAACGGGCTTAAACTTTTGCCGACTTCCGTAAATCTTTCACGTCTGGATTTTGAGCTTTGCGACATTATACAGGAGATTGAGTTAGCTGTAACGTTGAATAATATTCCTCGTGAGATGCTGAGAATTGAGATAACAGAAAGCATTAACGAGGAAGATATGACCGTGTTAAATCTTGGGATTGAGAAATTGCGCACAATGGGCTATCAAGTTTGGATGGACGATTTTGGCTCCGGTTATTCTTCGTTGAACGTGCTGAAGGATTATAACTTTGACACGATAAAATTCGACATGAAATTTCTGCGGGGCTTCGACGTGAATAAATCCAAGAAGGCAAAATACATTATCAGCTCCAATCTCGAAATGGCGCGTTTAATGGGAATGCAGGCTCTTGCTGAAGGTGTCGAGACGGAAGAGCAACTAAGATATTTGCGTTCAATTGGCTTTGACAAGGTGCAGGGATATTATTTTGGGAAGCCCATGAAACTTGATGAGATTTTCGCGTTGAATATCGGCGTTGAAGAAGTTCATTCGTCATAGCCCGACCGAGTTAATCTTAATCTTACCAGCTCAGGAATGAATAAAGCGTTTGAGAGGATTATTGCGCTTCCGTTTGGAGCAGTTCCACGTGAGCGTAAATTATTGTCGAACTCGAAAATTGCGTCAATTCCTTCTGTTGTGAGCATTCCGCCGAGCTTGATTATCTCTTTTGCTTCAGCTTGAACGTTCAGGAGTTCCGTAATTCCTTTTCGTGTCGCAATTCCTGTGTCTTGATTTTCGGCCATAATATTAATCAGAGTGTGAGTGCATTTTTCCCGAAAAGTCAGGTGTGAATGAGTTGCGTTCAGAGTTCGTAAAGTTTCGAGAGCCTTTAACGTTTCCTTGAAGCCGTGTTCAGCTTCTCCCCTTATGCCTTCGAGAGCGTAAGACAGCCAGGCTTTTTCTCCGGGAGTAAACATTGTGCGGTTTGAGTCTTCGAGCGTCCATAATTCCCTTTCAGTTATTCCACGAACGAATGACGATGCAGTTAACGTAATCGCGGCGGGCGTTAAAATTCTCTTTTGCTTGATTAATCTTCCAGCTGCCGCACTCATAAGTCCCAAGCAAAACACAAAACCCTTCATTTTGAGCCTGCCTCTTGTCGCCGTAAGAACATCATGAAGGCCAATTTTCGCCGTGCCCTTAAGGATATTGAACGCGTCTTCCGGTTTAATATTCTCCGTGTCAATTCCAACGGAAGCACAGTTCACAAAACATTGGAATAATGACATTGCGCCGTCGATTAAAACGGGAAAATCTGTGCCGTCAAGTGCGCTGTTGTCAATCGGAGTGATTAATCCCGGCTTTGGATAAACTGAGGCTGTGTTGATTATGGCTTTCACTGCGAGTTTAGCAATGTTGAATATGAATATTTCTCCCAAAGTTTTACGTTCCTCTATGAATTAACATGATGTATATTTTACACTGTTTCAAGCAAAAAATTTTTCGCTATCACATATTTTATTGATTGCCGTATCGTAATTTATTGATAGAATTTACTTACGTTCACAAATTTTTCACAGGAGGTAAATTATTTATGCGCTTAACGTTAAAAGGCCTTCAGGACAAAGCGGCATGGGAAAAAGCCGGTATTCGACTTCCGAAGAATGACATTCAGAAGATGCGTGAACTTACGGCGAAAAATCCAACATGGGTACACTTCGGAGCTGGAAATATTTTCAGGGGATTTATCGCGGCATTACAGCAGAATTTGCTTGATGAGGGATTAGCTGAGACGGGGATTATTGCGGCTGAAACTTTCGACTACGAGATCATCAAGAAAATTTATGAGCCTTTTGATTGTTTGACGCTCATGGTAACTCTGAGAGCTTCGGGGAAAATGGACAAGAATATTATTGCTTCGATAGCTCAGGGTATACGTGCTGACAGTTCGGACGCTGAGGAATGGGCGAAACTTAAGGCAATTTTCGTAAAGCCCTCGCTTCAAATGGTCAGTTACACAATCACAGAGAAGGGCTATGCTTTACGTGATGTTAAGGGTGAGTTACTGCCTGTTGTCGTGAGTGACATGAAGTCCGGGCCTGATGCTCCCAAACATGCGATGAGCGTAACGGCTTCATTATTGCTTGAACGTTTCAGAGCTAACGCACAGCCTATTGCGGTCGTCAGCATGGATAACTGCTCACATAACGGTGAAAAGTTACGTGCTTCAGTTCTTGAAGTCGCAAAAGCATGGGTTGATAACGGCTTCGTTGATAAAGAGTTTTACGCGTGGATAAGCGATGAAAAGCAGGTTAGCTTCCCATGGAGCATGATTGACAAGATTACTCCCAGACCTGCTGAAGTCGTCGAAGCTGATTTGAAGGCTCTCGGTGTCGAGGATATGTCCCCAGTTATCACGAACAGGAACACTTACATTGCCCCATTCGTCAACGCTGAAGCTCCGCAGTATCTCGTCGTCGAAGATAATTTCCCGAACGGCCGTCCAGCACTTGAGAAAGCCGGAGTTTACATGACAGATCGCGACACAGTCAACAAGACCGAGCGAATGAAGGTTACGACATGTTTGAACCCGTTACATACGGCAATGTCAGTTTACGGCTGCATGCTAGGTTACACGAAGATTGCTGACGAGATGAGCGACCCGGAGATTAAGAAACTTGTTGAACTTGTCGGCTACAAAGAGGGACTTCCTGTTGTTGTTAATCCTGGCATTCTTGACCCGAAGAAATTTATTGATGAAGTTGTCGGTGAGAGACTTCCGAACTCGTTCTTGCCTGACACTCCACAGAGAATTGCGACCGACACGAGCCAGAAAATTCCTGTGAGATTTGGCGAGACACTGAAGAGTTATGTTGCTGACGACAAACTTGATGTGAAATCGTTGACGGCGATACCTTTAGCATTGGCCGGATGGCTGAGATATTTGGGCGGAACTGACGACAAGGGCGAAGCTATGCAGGTAAGTTCAGATCCTATGCTTGAAGTTTTGCAGAATGAGCTGAAGACACCTGAAGGCTTTAAAGCAATTCTCAGCAATAAAAACATTTTCGGTGTAGATTTATACGAGGCCGGATTAGCGGAGAAAGTTGAAGGATTTTACAAGGAACTTAACGCCGGGCCTGGAGCTGTTCGTGCAACGTTGAAGAAATATTTAGCGTAAGAAAAAGTTTATGCCTCCTCTGAAATATGGGGAGGATTTTTTTTTGCGCGTAATTTCACCTATTGAGTTAAACCAGACTTCACAGTTTATTTTTCTCTCATAAATCCCAACAAGGAGGAAAAATTTATCATGAAAAGTTTTATCACAGCGTTATTGCTCGTTATAGTTTTCGCTGGTTCAGCATTCGCGGCCTCAGATGTCTTCTTCACGAAGGAAATTACTCCGGCGGGCTTAATGGCGATTTATAATAAGCTCGGGCGTGAAGCGTCGGGAAAAGTCGGAGTTAAGCTCAGCACTGGCGAGGCAGGCAACACGCATTATCTTTCGCCTGAATTAATCGGTGAACTCGTCAAGAAAGTCAACGGGACAATAATCGAGGGCAACACAGCTTACGGAGGATCACGAGCTTCAACGGCTATGCATATGCAAGTTGCTGAAGATCACGGCTTCACGAAGATTGCGAAAGTTGATATTCTTGATTCAGAAGGGGAGATTGAGCTTCCTGTTGCGAATGGTAAACATCTTAAAGCTGACGTTGTAGGCTCACACTTTGCGGATTATGACTTCGTTTTAGTCTTGACGCATTTTAAGGGGCATGCAATGGGAGGTTTCGGCGGAGCGTTAAAGAATATCTCAATAGGGATTGCTTCACCGCGCGGAAAAGTCAGAATACACACAGCGGGCACAAAAGATTCTGGCTCAATCTGGTACGACAAGCAGGATGATTTTCTCGAGTCAATGGCGGAAGCGGCAAAAGCAATTTCTGACAGTCTCGACGGCGGAAAAAGAATAATGTACATCAGCGTAATGAACCATTTGAGCGTTGATTGTGATTGCGACGGAAGTCCTTCTGCTCCTGACATGCACGACATAGGAATTTTAGGCTCATTAGATCCGGTTGCGCTGGATCAAGCCTGTGTTGATTTAGTCTATAAGGCTCCGGACGGAAAATCTTTGATTAACCGCATGGAATCCCGGCACGGCATTCACACGGTTGAACATGCCGCAGAAATCGGACTTGGAACTCGTGATTATAACTTTGTGAGCATTGATTAAGATTTTTCACAGGGAATTTATTTATCTCTGGTATTATTTCACTTTACAGCTTGAGCAGATTTATGCTTATTGGCTGTTAGGAATGGCGATAGGCTCGTTCGTCTCAGTATTTGGGAAAAAGAGAATTCATGAGTTTGTTGCTAGTTTGAGTGAAAGGAAATTAAGCATCTTCGGGATTGTTCCGGCGTGTATTCTGGGCATTGCGTCGCCATTGTGCATGTACGGGACAATTCCGATTGCGGCTTCGTTCAGGGAAAAGGGAATGCGTGAGGACTGGCTAGCTTCGTTCATGATGGCTTCGATTTTGCTTAATCCCCAGTTGATAATTTATTCTGCCGCGCTTGGTTCGACAGCTTTAATCGTGAGAGTTTTATCATGTTTCTTCTGCGGAATTTTTGCGGGGCTTTGCGTTAACCTTTACGGAAAATTTTCAGGGAATAAAAACTTTTTCACATTCTCAGGATTTTACGAGAGCAATAATCATGACACGGACCCGAATATTTTCATGAGATATATTAAGAATTTCGGGCGAAACGTGAGAGCGACGGGAATATATTTCCTGCTTGGAATATTCTTGACGGCGTTGTTTCAGCGTTATGTTCCAGCAGAGAGCTTTGCGAGATTATTCGGGCGTAAAAACGGTTTCGGTGTCCTGATGGCGGCGACAATCGGCGTTCCGTTGTATGCTTGCGGAGGCGGAACAATCCCTTTGCTTCAAGTTTGGCTTGCTGACGGAATGAGTTTAGCGAGTGCGAGTGCGTTTATGATTACGGGGCCAGCGACGAAGATTACGAACTTGGGAGCGTTGAAAATTGTACTTGGAGCTAAAAATTTCATGGCTTATCTTGCTTTCGTGATAGTTTATTCGCTAGTGAACGGCCTGATTGTTGAATTATTAGCATAAAAAATAACTCCCGGCCAATTTTACACCGGGAGCCTTCATTCTTTAAGCCTTCCTGAAATACTCGCAAGCTCCTTCAAAAAGTTTCATGTCATAATTTCCCGGAACATTCACGTATAAATTTTTCCCGGCACGTTCAACATGTCCCATTCGTCCCAG
>CALGHA010000055.1 GCA_937915835.1 uncultured Fretibacterium sp.
AAATTTTTAATAAAAATCAATTATTTATAACATTTTTATATGCTTCGTATGCTTAAATCATATGTCTTAAATGTTATTATATTTTTAAGGAAATAAATTGTCAAAATTTTATAAAGGAAAAATTCAGCTAAAATTTGCGATGTTTTTATCTCGAAGTATAAATTCAATTTTTCTTACATGAAAAATCTTAAAAATTAATTTTATATGCTGTATATGTGTTTTAGATATGCTTCATATGCTTGAATATGTTAAATAAATTTGATTATTATTAGAAAATTAAAAAATATAATATGCTTCATATGTTTTTATCGTATGTTTAACATTTAATATTTTTACTTATCATAGACAAGTTTTTGAACGGCCTTAGCCCTGATTAGAGTTGTATTGCTTATGCCGGTCATAGCTGAAACTTGTTTATAAGAATGAGTTTTCAATAATTCAAGAGCGTGATTAATTTGCGCTCTTGAAAATTTTTTCGGACGGCCATCACGAAAATCAGGATTTTGACGGGCAATCGCTTTTCCTTCGAGAGTCCTTTGCATAATTAAATCGCGTTCAAATTCAGCGAAAGACAGCATAATATTTCGGATTAATTTTCCTGTCGGAGAATTGTCAATTATGCCCATGTTCAAAACGTTGATAATTACGCCTTTGTTGTTTAGGCTTTCAATAATCTGAATGCCGTTCATGACGCTCCGAGCGATTCTGTCGAGTTTCGTAATAATCAAAGTGTCGCCATACTGAATTATTTTCAAAAGTCTGTCGAGTTCAGGACGATGATTTTTTGAACCGCTGAAAACGTCCGAGAAAATTTTTTCTGCTCCTGCTTCTTTGAGAAAATTAATTTGAGCTTCGAGAGAATTTCCAGCCCGAGCTTGAAAATTTGTGCTTACGCGAGCGTAGCCGAAAATCACTTGAAAAACCTCCTACTTATGGATAAGACTTCTGGATAAGCCTAAATGTAGATTTTACAACGAAAAAATTTTTTATCCAAAACTGCTCACTTGTGAAATAATACGGTGAGTTATAGAATTTCTCGGCATCTGTATTTAACTGGAACGGTATATAATAACGT
>CALGHA010000056.1 GCA_937915835.1 uncultured Fretibacterium sp.
CTTTCCCTACACGACGCTCTTCCGATCTACACCGGCTTCAACAATTCAGGCATTTTACAGTGGAAAATTTATTCTGTCAAGTTTATACCTCAAATTTACCTGACAGCTTCCTGTTGCGCTGGAGGATTATCAGGCTGGCGAGTATCACTCGTTAATGTAGCCCCAGCAAGAAGCAATAATATAATCCACCATGGGAAGAAAACTTTAGCTCTAAGATATTTCCTGATAGTTTCAAGTATTTTCATGATAATTTTTCCCTCTTTCTAGTTTTAAAGTTTGAAAATTTAGATGAGCGAGAAAACTTTACAAGTGAAAATTTATTTTGTCAAGTTTTTACGCCATAATATGCACGTAACGTTCACTGTTCAAAATTTCCATCATGATTTTTTCGGGCGTGAAGTCCTCAATTCGGGCTGACGCTACAAGCTGGAAAATTCTTGCTGTAAGTCCACTGACAAGACAAACTCCCGCTTCATTCTTAGTAACTGGCTGTTGACAATTTCGGCTGTTGACGTTCCAGAAGACAACGCGCGGCAAAATATATCCATGTTTATGAAAAATTTTTCTGGCATAATCGAAATTAGTAATCTCTGAGCCATTAACGCAACGATCAAATTCCATGTCAGAAATTATGTAAATCGTTTCAGGAAGCTCACTCTGAGGAACTTTATGCTTTAACGCTGTCTTGATAATGAGTTCAAAAACTTTCTGTAAATCCGTATTCATTCCCCAGTTGGCTCGCATGCATAATTTCACTTTTTCGGCAATATTTCCACCGCGAATTTCAATGAGATTGGGAGCTTGTGAAAAACTTATGAAGTGATTTGCGAATTTCCCCTTGTTACGTTCAGCAAAATAAATCGCCAGAGACACAGCTACTGCCATCGGTTGGCCGAACATTGAGCCTGAAGTGTCAGCTACGACAATTGCATTTTCCCCGTTCGTGTAATCTTCCTGAGAGTTCCAGGTTATATTTAACGCGTTGATTTCTTCGGGAGAAAGATTAGTTCCATTGCAAAACGGCATAATAATTTCATATGGCATCAAAGTTTTCGTCTTAAGCTCAGTTTTACCGGATTGAACGTCCTGAAGAAATTTATTGTAACGTTCAGCGTCATTCCTCAAGAAAGCCTTGATGTGTTTACGCATTGCTTGAGAAGGCTGCTTCGAATAATCGAACATGTTATATTTTTCTTCTCGCATAAAATTTTCAAGAAGGTTTAATTTCTTGCGAAGTTCCGAGAGCATTTGCCTGTAAGTTTTCCAGTTCATGCCGAGATTTTTCGCGATTATCCTTGCGAGTTCCCGAACGTCAGAGTTTGAAGCGTTAATCGACGGAAGCCATTTTGCCAACAACGAAGGATTTTCGGCGTTAATGTCCTGCTCAAGCTGAGACTTTATGAGTGAAATTGCTTCTGGCTCACAAGAAGTTTTCAGGAGGCATAACAAATCATCATAGCGTCCGTATTCTGGAATAAGCGCAATATTTTTCCTGATTGAGTCCGGCGAATATTTCTCAAGCCAGCCCAAAATTTCCCGGAAAACTTTACGCTCACCAAGTCCGCCCCTGACATCACGGGCATAAAAAGCAATTCTCACGGCAATATCTTTATTCTCACGGAATGCCTCAGAAAATCTTGCTCTGATTTCTTCCGGCTCTGAATGTCTTAAAGCTCCGATTGTCCCGAAAAGATTTACACATTCTGAACCTGAACTTGCGTATGTGATTGCTCCGTTCTCTGTTAACGTAAACGGTGATTTGTAAACTGCGCTGGAATTTTCGGGGTCTTCGCTGTGAACTGAATGTGATAATTCTGATTTCATATCATCAAGAAACATATTGACCTCCATAGAAAGAGAAACAAGGCGCATTTGCAACGATTTTAGTCCCGTGCGAACTTGGGCGGTTTATAGTCTCGTCGGACTTGCGCTTTAAAGTCCCGCCTGACTTTTGCATCGATAGTGAACACTGTTAGTGTTGAAAAAGGTTTGCTGTCTGCGCCTTTAGAAAAATTTGTCAAAGCACAACGCACGAATCGAACGCGCTTAGTTTTAACTTGAAAGTGTCAAAATTTTATCCATAGGGTTTTGCTGTATGTGCTTTTAGTGAAGAAGGATTATATCACGAAGAATTAATTTTGCAAGAAAAAAGGGGGCCTGAAAAATTCAAGCTCCCTGAAATTGATAACGGTAATATTAATTAACGTTTTTTAGCGAAAAGTCCAGCAACTGCAAGTAAGCCCATCACGCTTAAGCCGATATTACATCCTCCGTTTGAACTGCCAACATGAGGAATATCCGATGACTTTTCTGAAGCAATAACGGGTATATAACTTCCTGCTGTCTCACTATAAACCCCGACATTGACATCTCCGTTTTGAGGAACTGTATTAATTTGATTGCCTTCTGAATTGAATAATATGTAATCGCCCGTTGAAGCCGTCGAAGCCCGTACAGGTGATGAACTTGTAGATTGAGCTGTTGTAGCTGCAAGAAAATAAATGAAAATTTTATCGTCTGCTTTAAGGCCGCTGCTTAAAAGATCTGCACGAGAAATAGCAAACTTAAAAATTCCAGTCGTATCTGGGAAATTAATAGTATTAAGTGCTAATTTTATTTCCTGACCGCTTGGGATGCTAGATTTCTGCGTATTCGTAAGAGATGACACATTATTTGCTGAGCCTATCATGTCTTCGGTAATCTGTTTTACGTCTTCATCAACTCCGAAAATTTCTTTGAAAGCCTCTTGTAAAATATTATCAGAAACGGTTGCTTCCTTTATAGATATAGAGCTATTATTGTTGTTTGATTCTTCTGTAAAAGAAAGTCCGAAATTTGACTCGTAATAATTCCCGTCGCTGTCCTTATAAGCATAGCCCTTGCCGTTCGCGTCTAACAAATTGGCCGGTAAGTATTTATCCTTGTCGTAACCCGGTACGTCGTTCGGTGAAACGCAAATTGCATGTCCGTTAACGTTTGTAACTTTGATAACATCGTCATTCTTCGGAAGAGTTAAAGGCAAAACGCCGGTCGGGTTATATACGCCGGTCATAACGTCGATAACAGCGTCAGCATTCGTGTCAAAGCCGACTGTCAAAGCGTCCGCATAAGGCTCAACATTTCCCATAAGCCACGGGGATTTTACGTTGACGTTAACGATTACTTTTCCGTCTTTTGCGTGTAATGTGTCAGCAATATCCTTGATTAAATCTGCGCTCGCTAAGGTTCTCTCTTCGTGAGTTGTCTCCAAAGGAACACCCGTTGTGCTGTCAACGTCGTTAACAATTTTTCCGTCGCAGATGTCTAACTCTAAATATCCCGGTGTAGCGTTGAAATAAGCTCCTGAGCTGGGATTAAGGAAGAGCACCGCGATGTCAGCATTGGTATAATCGTCAGTTACTGTAAATCCTCGCGTTGTGAATGATGATTTAATCTCAGTTGTAGCGTCGTCGGTCTCGCCTGTCTGGTTGAAGTATTTGACGTAAACTTTCTTGCCTGAGACTTTATCGCCGCTCAAAGGAAGAGTGTTATTGCTGTTCTTTAACAGGACGACTGACTTTTGATGAGCCTTATTCACACGTGCGTCTGCTCTTGCTGTGTTGACGATTGTAGTTGCGGCGGCAGTATCACGATACGGATTTTCGAATAAACCGAGCTGGAATTCTTCTTTGAGTAAACGGGTTGCCGCTTGATTAATACGTGCTTCGGTCAATACGTGAGCATCATTGCTGTCAACAGCTTTGAAGTCATCCGATAAACTTCTGAGATATGCATTCTTCAATGCCGACGGCTCTAAAAGTCCCGAGATAATATCCGTTCCAGCGTTGATGGCATAAGCCGCCTGAAGTGCCGGATCACTGCGATACTCTGTCATTCCCCAAGCCATATTGCCGAGAATTCCCGTGTCAGAATTAATATAGCCTTTATGCCCCATTGTGTTACGGAGCAATTCTGTCATGAAGAACTTGTTGTAAGCAAATCCGACTTCTTCGGTTAAATCGAGTTCTTTTCCCTCGTAAGTCTGAGGAGCAGTTCTCTCATCGTTTGCAGGTCTGGCGTAATAAGGCATAATTGATGAAGTGTTATTCTCGATAGCGGCTTTGAATGGAGGAAGATGATATTTTTCGAGTGAGTTTTGAGTTGCGTAAACGTTCCATTGGCCTAACTCATAATGCGGGTCAAATCCATTCTCACGAGCTCCGCCGCCAGGAAAATGTTTTGTCGTGAGACCGACGCCGTTTGTTTGAAGCTCTGTTCCGCCCTGAAAGCCGCGAATTAAACGACCGATAGCGTCTACTACGAAATCAGTACGTTCACCGAGTGTGCCGTAAGCTCTCTGCCATCTGGGATCTGTTACAACGTCAGCCATGTACATATAGCCTTTCTTGATGCCCGTAGCTTCCCATTCAGTGCGTGCGATTTCCGCGAAGTCCGTAATTAATTGCGCGTTGCCACCAGCTTTAATATCTCCCATAGCGGCGGCGGCAAGTCCCAAAGTTCCGGGCCATGTTGAGAATACACCTGAAGCGTCATTCATTCCGAAGGCCATATCGCCGTTTTCGTTACGACTGTTTGAGGCTATTACGACAGGAATACCGTAAGGTGTGTCCTCAGCGACTTGCTGCATTGCGTTGTTCCATGTTGCAATTTGTTCGGGCGTTAAGTTCTGTCGGAAAATGAAACGTCGAAGTCCCATCTCTTCAATCGCGATTGTCGTGCCGTAAACGTAACTTGTCCCGAAATTAGACGCTTTCTCGCCGGTAAATTCGTCCAAGATTCCGCCCATCGAAGTATTTTCGGTTTGCCCGTAGCCTGAACCTCTGTCGCCGATGAGCATTAAGCCGATTTTCTGGTCAATCGTCATTCGTGAAACTAAATCTGCAACGCGTTCATCAACCGTGAGTTCCCAGTTCTCAAAATCATCAAGTTCACCGTTGCCGTTTGAGTCTCGGTAATATTTTCCGTTCACGTTCAACACGGATTTTACGGTCGTGCCAATTGTCGGGCCATTGGGGTTGGCGGTGAAAGTCGGAGTGATGTAGCTTCGTTCGCCGGCTTGAGCAGTACCTGCAACACCACTTAGGAATATTGCGCTGATTAATAAAATGATAAGTGTATAATGGTGCTTCATATATGAACCCTCCCATTATTATTATGAGTTATGATAAATTTTAGCAAACAATAGATTTCATGCAAGCATTAAGAAATATCAAATTTTTGCAATTCCTGTTTAACTTTCTGGATGTCTGAACACGTCAAAATTGGAATGAGAGCTTGAATTTCATTGACAGGCTTATTCCACCATTGAAATTTTTCGAGCAAGTCAATCAACTCATCATCAAAACGTTTACGAATTGGCCGGGCCGGATTTCCTGCGTTTATCGTGTAAGGCTCAACGTCGCGCGTTACTGTGCTGTTCAGTCCGATAATTGCTCCGTCGCCTATATGAACTCCAGGCAAAATCGTAACGTTCTGGCCAATCCACACGTCATTGCCGATAATCGTATCACCTTTGAGCGGCAAATCTTCACGTGAAGGAGGCGTTTCATTCCAGCCGTCGAAGATGTAAAACGGAAAAGTTGAAGCACAGTTCATTTGATGATTAGCACCGTTCATGATAAAGTTTACTCCCTCGCCGATCTGGCAGAACTTACCGATGATTAATTTATCGCCTATGAACTCGTAATGATGAGTAACATGTTCTTGAAAATTCCGGCCGCTGAAATATGAGAACTCGCCGACTATAATATTCGGGTTTGTAATTGTCGGCTTAATGTGCGTTAAGGCGTTGAAGTTGGGAATTGGGAAAATTTTATTCGGATCTGGTGTATTATTATTCATCATGAATTACTCCTCAAGTTTAATAATGGATTACTCAGAAATTTTTAATTTATTCGCTTTATTCCAAAAATAAAAACAAATGAGATAATAAGCACTCAATAAAATAATCTTAAGCGTAAATTTTTACATGAAACTTGATAATAAACAAATTTACTAATCTAAATCTATACATGAAGGGAATGGGTAAAACTGTTTAACGGAACAACAATAATTTGTGTAAGACGAGGTTCACGCGTGGCAATGGCTGGAGACGGTCAAGTTACATTAGGCTCTCAGGTCATAAAGTCCGGAGCTCGTAAGGTCAGGACACTTTTAGACGGGAAAATTCTCACGGGCTTTGCTGGCTCAACGGCTGACGCTATGACTTTGCTGGAGAAATTCGAGACCTGCTTAGAACAAGAAAAAGGCGACTTAATGCGCGGAGCTGTAAAACTCGTAAAAGAATGGCGGCTTGATAAGGCATTACGACGGCTTGAAGCTATGATGTTGGCGGCTAACACCGAGACAACTTTACTCTTAAGCGGGGCCGGTGATGTTCTTGAACCTGAAGGCGACGTTGCTTCGATTGGCTCAGGGTCGGGCTATGCTTTAGCGGCAGGACGTGCTTTGTGTGAAGCTACTGACTGGAAGGCTGAGGACATCGCTAAACGTTCAATCGAATTGGCATCAGAAATCTGCATTTACACGAATAAAAATATTACAGTCGAGGTATTAGGCGAATAATGACAAATAAACTCAACTCAGAATTAACCCCCTCAAAAATTATCGAACACTTAAACCGCTATGTTGTCGGCCAAGATAAAGCAAAACGAGCCGTAGCAATAGCACTTCGCAACCGAATACGACGACGAGCATTACCTCCTGAGATTTCACACGAGATTATGCCGAAAAATATTCTCATGGTCGGTCCGACAGGAGTAGGCAAGACAGAAATTGCACGAAGATTAGCGACGTTGTCAAATGCTCCGTTCGTGAAAGTTGAAGCGACTAAATTTACGGAAATCGGCTATGTTGGACGTGATGTTGAGACGATTATACGCGACTTGATGGAGTTTTCGGTCTCAATGGTGCGTAAAAAGATGATTGCCGGAGTTCAAGAGCCAGCAAGAGAACGTGCCGAACAAAGATTACTCGATGCAATGTTCCCTAAGCCTGAACGTAAATTCTCAATGCCGGACTTCATGAAAGCGTTCACAGGCAAGGACGACGACGATAAAGAGCCTGAACCTGAAACTCCCGAACCCAACGCCGAAGAACATAAACGAACTCGCGAGAGACTTTATGAGATGTTGAAAGCCGGCAAACTTGACAATCGCGATGTTGAAATTGAAGTTAATGACAGTGTATCAGCAATCCCGATTTTCGGCGCTCCAGGAATGGACATAATGGGCATAAATATTACTGAGATGTTAGGCGGGATGATGCCCAAAAAGGTAAAGAAGCGTCATATGAAAGTCAAAGAGGCAATGAGAATTTTACAACAAGAAGAAGCCGAGAAGCTCATTGACACTGACGCGATGACGAAAGAAGCTCTTGATATGGCTCAAGAAGAAGGAATTGTGTTTCTTGATGAGATTGACAAAATCGTAGTGAAAAATGGAAGTTCTCACGGCCCGGACGTAAGCCGCGAAGGAGTTCAAAGGGATTTGCTGCCGATTGTTGAGGGCTCAGTTGTTCAGACTAGATACGGCCCAGTTAAGACGGATCACATACTTTTCATCGCGGCCGGAGCTTTCAGCGGAGTGAAACCTTCGGACTTAATCCCGGAATTACAAGGAAGATTTCCCATCAGAGTTGAGCTTGAACCGTTGAGCTGGGAAAATTTACAGCAAATCTTAACCGAACCAGAAAACAGCTTAATCCGTCAATACGAGGCCTTAATCTCGACCGAAGGCACGGAGTTAACTTTTACGCCGGAAGCTACAGCGGAAATAGCAAAACTTGCGCACAAAATGAACTCTGAAATGGAAGATATCGGAGCACGACGACTTCATACTATGATGGAGCAATTACTCGAGGAGATTAGCTTTAACGTTTCGGATATGGACGCTGAGAAAATCGAGATTACAGCTGAAATGGTGCGGGAAAAATTGAGCAGCCTAGTTGAAAATCGGGACATTAGGCGTTATCTGTTGTAGGAGGATTAGATATGTCGGAAATTTTATCGAATGAACAGACTGACGCAAATAAGCGTATTCGCAAACTTCTTGAGAAAACTCGGCGTGTCGGGCGTGCAGTTCAAACAAAGCGTGAAGGTGAGCCGCTGAATTATTATCACTTGTCGGAATTATTATCAGAGTTCTCGACGGCTAATGTCTATATTGTTGACCAATCCGGCCAATTATTAGGGTATTACTGGCTGCCGGAATATAAATCTAAAGCGTTATCTGACAGTTTCAAGGACGGCGTTATGCCTGAAGAGTTCGTAATCAGGATGAACAGATGTCGTGACTCCGAAATTCATGATGAGGACGCGTTTTTGTTCGATGATGCGTATTCAGGAGAGAAGCCCGAGAAGCATTTAATGTACGTTCCGATTATAGGAGCCAGCGCCGAGAGATTAGGAACGATTATGCTTGTGAGATTTCATGCTCCGTTTCTTGTTGATGATGTCTTGCTGGCCGAATATTTGGGAATGCTTGTAGGTATTCAGATACTGAATGAGCGCGCAAAAGTTCTTGAGGAGACTGCACGAAGCCGCTTAAGCGTACAAATGGCTATGAGGGCGTTATCATATTCCGAGCTTGAGAGCATGAAACATATTATCGCAGAACTCAACGGCCCCGAAGGTGTAGCGATTGCGTCACGTGTTGCTGACAGGGTCGGAGTTACACGAAGCGTGATTGTGAATGCGTTGCGTAAACTTGAGAGTGCGGGATTAATCGAGAGCCGAAGTTTGGGCATGAAGGGAACATACATAAAAATTTTGAGCCCGCTCCTGCTGGAATATCTCGACAAGACAAAAGGAGGAGGCTTCGATAACGTATGACCACTTCAGACAACATAAGCTATGTAACAGTTGAGACGCTAAATCAACGTTTTACGAATATTGATAATACGTTGAATGAAATCCGAAGTGATATACGGGAAATGAAAGCCGAAATCAAAATGCTTGACAGGAAAACTGAAATTAACTCAGTGAAAATTGATGAGCTGCATTACTTCATGGGGATTGGTTTTGCGGTCATAGCGATAGTTGTAGCTCTCGTCGGTTTCGTTATCACTCTTGCGCCGATGTTTCGTGAAATGTACAAAGACGCTAAACGTGCCCGCGATGACAAAGGATTAACGCGCTCCGAAGTTCAAGAGATGATAGACGAGGCATTAACACGGGCATTAGGCACAAAGAAATCATAAATTAACAACCGGGTATGATACACTCACGCCCGGCCTTCTAATTTCGCTGAGAAGTAAGCAAGAGCCTCAAATCTTCTCTCGTCCTCAATCCATCGTGAATATTCCCGCATAAATTCATAGTCAGGATTTCCGAACTCATCAACAGGAAGAATAATTTTCTCACGGTTAATTCTTGCTTCGTTTATCTCGCGGTTGAAGCTGTACTTTTTCCCCAATCTCTCGGCCACTGACACAATAAACATGTACACATACTTATCCAGAGCATGAGACTTCAGAGCCGTAACGTGGTCGCTGGCGACAAATTCATATTCATGGAAAAAAGTTTTGCCTACGCTCCCGCTGTTTGCTATGGTCATGCAGTTGCTGAACTTCCGCACACCGTCATCATTGCCAACAAAGTCATCTACTCCGTTATTCACTGCTGAAGATGATACGTAAGGAACATTGCCAATCACATGGTCAGCAGTCTTCAACCTTCTGCCGCGCTGTATCTCGGAAAAAATATCACGCAAATAAACAGTCCGCCATTTCACGCCCTCTAAGCTAAGCAATTTCGGGGGGGGGGTAGTACGTAATTTTACTTGTAAATGAGACATGTATAAACGTACTAATCTCCTTTCGTGTGAACGCATAAATTTTTCCATGAAGATATAATCCGGTTTACCATGTTCATCAATCGGAAGCGTTATTGCTTGTCGCCTCATTCGTGCCTCGTTGAACGTGTAACCATAGTTATATTTGCTCTTCTGCTGTAAGATACATGCTTTCACGAATAAGTATACGTATTTATTCCCGTCGTATGCCTTGAGCCTGAAGCGTTTAACGGAGTCCGAGAACAGACACGTGTAAGGATGGTAAAAATTCTCCACTACGCTTCCATCATAGTTGACACCTAAAACCTCACTGTCCATAGAAGCGTTAACATTCGACACGAAAGCTGTAACCCCATTATTGAAAGCTGACGCGCCAACGTAAGGCATATCGCCTGGTATCATGTTCTCTTTTATCAGCCTAACACCTGGAGAAATTGTGAAAAGCTCACTGATGAGAAACTCACCCCAAGTTACACTGTCAAGCGTAACACGTTCACATTCATCTTTATTCTCGCGCGAATATCTCTCAAGCAAAAGCCTCTCACGTTCACGCATATATTCCTCCATGAAGGGCCAATCAGGCTGGCCGGAGTCGTCAACTGGAAGCTGTAAAATTTCCTTGCGTAATCTCTCTTCGCTCCGCTTGTAGTTGTAGCTGTATTTGCCCCTCACTTTGTCGGCTACCGTCGTGATGAACATTCCCGTATACTCATTCAGGAATGAAGCATAACCCAGCGTAATATCAGAAGTTGATATGAAATCTTCGGATTTGTAGACAGCATAGCCGATTGAGCCTTCGCCGTTGCGTATGAATGCTATACAATTTCCCTTCTGCACAAGTTTTTCGTCACGTTCAACGAAATCAAGCACAGCATTATTGCGATTAGTCGCGCCGAGATATGATATTCCCTCAGCGTCTCTCGTGAGGTGATTAGCTCCTTTTCCCTTGCCAGTCTTCAACGTGAATAAATCTCCAACGGCAAATTTCCCCCAGCGTTTACCTTCAAGAGTTAGTCAAGTTTTCCCTTCCTCACGGCCAATTCCGAACAAATAGCCCCGTCCGTGAAAGATCATATTTGCCTCAAACGTCAAGTAATCCGCGATGCTCTCAACAAAATTTTTCTCGTCTGGGATTTCATCGTTGTAATAATAGAACGAGTGAAGCCATTCATCGCCAGCCTCAATCGTCGTCTCAACCATGAAACTTGAGGGAAAATCTTTACGCGTTCCGTTCCAGCAGTCAAGCAGGTATTGCCGACGGTCCTTTGCGCGTTCAGTCTCGATTAAGCCCTGATGCATTTTCACTTCCCAACCGTCATCCTCGAAATTAATGAACTTCGCAACGTGTTCGGAAGAATGAGGCTCTCCTGCCGTGAATACCGCTATGCATGGAACAGTCCCAATGCCGTAAAAAGTGTTCTTGTTGAGGCTGATTACTCCTTCGAGCGTGTGATGTTTCAGAATATCGGCCTTCATCTGCTTATCGTCCTTAGTTTTGCCTATCATCGTCGAGACTGGAACAATTACGGCCGCACGTCCTCCGGGCAAAATGCTTTCGAGTAAGTGATAAATAAAATTGAGTTCTGAGAGATTTTGTGTAGCTTTATTCTTGGCTTGCGAGTAAGGAGGGTTCATAAATCCAACAGTTAAGCCGTGAAGCTGTAATTTTCCCGGAGACTTCGCAAAAAAATCCTCACAGGTTAAATTGCTCTGGCCGTCCCCGCGTAAAATCATGTTGGTCGTGGCAATCGCAAACATGTCATCCCGTATCTCAATCCCGAAAATTTGCTTTTGCTTGATATTCTTGCGCTGGCTCTCGTTCTCGGCTGAGTTCAACATTCTGTGCATTCCAGCGATTAAGAAACCTCCGGTTCCACAACATGGATCAAAAATTACATCACTAGACTTCAGATTAACGAGGTCGCAAAAAAGTTCCGTG
Source organism: uncultured Fretibacterium sp. (assembly GCA_937915835.1). Classification (GTDB taxonomy): domain Bacteria; phylum Synergistota; class Synergistia; order Synergistales; family Aminobacteriaceae; genus JAFUXM01. Next base: position 11,731 of record CALGHA010000056.1, read on the forward strand.
ATATGCGCAGGAGTAAGCACAACCCCTAACGTCTGACCGTCGCCGCCCGAATAACGCACAAATTCTCCGTAGAACATTCCAAGATAATCTTTAGGCGTGCTGTTAAGCTCAATTGCGCTGAAAATTTCCCTGTTGAGATATTCCGCGAAAAATCTTAACGGCGTTTTCTCAATGTCCGGACGTATAGTGTTGAGAATTGGCCGGTCCTTGATTAATGTAAACTGGTTCAGAACTCGTTCACGCTTTACTTCTGGGCTTACGTTCGCGCGGTTAAGGCTGTTTTGCAATTGCCGGAATAATTTAGCTCCGTCCGTGTCTGTTTCATCGCCTGTCAAACTGTCAAGCCTGAAGCCGTATTTCTGCTCCTGAAGCGCAAGGAGTATTGCCGACACAACAAGCGGCTTTTCCGTGTCTCCTAAGCTCCCGTAATTCCGCAAATGCTCATGAAGTTTTTTAGCTTTCTGCTCAAGGTCAATCTGCTGTAACTCTTCCGGCGGCTCCTCTTCGAGAACTTCATAACGGTAAAATCTCTCGATATTCTCACTCGAAAAATTCGTGAAAGTCTCGACAGTCCCAAGCTCCTTTACGAAATCTTCACCAGCAAAAATCGGCTTCAACGTATGATGTTTAGCATCTCCGGCATTCCCGAACGCGAAAACTTTTTTATAGCTGCTGCCCTCAATAATTTTTTTAGCGTAAAATAATGCCCCGTTAAGCGCGTAATCCTTCGTAGCCTTCGGAGTGAGAGAAATTTTCCCGTCAGCTTCTCTCAGGCACAATTTATCACGTTCGGCCTTATTCTCAATCACAAGCACAAAGTCCTTCACAACAGCGACGTAATCAGGCCGCCCGATTTCTCCCGTCTGACTTTTCGAGGCTGTAGCTAATGCTTCGTTGAGTTCGTTAATGCTCGTTCCTTGATAGCTCGCGTCAATCTTCGCTTCGGTTAATAAATCGTGAATGTATAAGTCAAAATTAGCTTCGTTATTCATGGCCACAAAAAAGGGAAGCCCCCAAAATGAGAGCCTCCCGCGAAATCTTTACATGCTTATTTCTTCTTCGGCGGAAGTGCCTTGCGTGATGAGCCACCCTTCTTAGGTGCCGCACCCTCGTCCTCAATATGGAACTGGGATAATGCTTCCGTGATACTCTCAACAAGTCCGGTCTGCTCAACAGCACCTTTAGCCGCACGTTCTGCGATTAATGCCGTCTCGTCCATGTCGTTCTTGATACTCTCGAGATTTTCAAGAATTTCCGTTGTTGCCTTCGTTACATTGTCAATTCCTGCGGCAATCTCTCGGCTTGAAGCGGCCTGTTCCTCAGCAACTGCGGCGATGTTCTGGATACGGTCATTCGCTTTGTCAATCTGTCCGATCGCTTCAGCAAGTGAATCCTGAGCGTTGTTAGCCTTCTCCGTCGTCTCGTCGAGTAATACTGCCGTCTCATCGCTTGAAGTCTTAGTCTCTCTAACGCTGGTCTGTAACGTCTCGATTAAGCCTCTTACATTCTCGGCGGCTCTGCTTGATTCTTCGGCAAGTTTCCTTACGCTCTCGGCTACAACTGCAAATCCTCGTCCAGCTTCACCAGCTCTTGCGGCTTCGATTGCGGCATTGAGGGCTAACAGGTTCGTTTGATCCGCAATTGATGTGATATCTCCGATAAACTCGCTTATCTTGTTAGAGTTCTCGACGAGTTCCTGAAGTTTTTCGCCGCTTTCTTTCGTCTTCTTCTGGAGAATTACGATGTTAGCAATTGCCTCTTTAACCGTATCAACAGCCTTATTCGTTACCGTCGTCATGTTGGAGATAAACTCCGCGCAATCCGTAGCTGCCTGTGCAGAAGTCATTGATGCCGCTGACATTTCTTCGGTTCCTGCGTTGCTCTCCTGAAGTGATGACGCGTTGCCTTCCATCAACTTAACGACATTAGCGACGTTTGAACGTACATTGTTGGCGTAATCCGTGTTCTTCGTTGCGTCTTCCTTCATGTTAGCCGAAGTCTCATGGCTCGTAATCGCAAGTCCGCGAATGTCTCCAATTGCTGTGCTGAGTGATGCGAACATTTCAGTAAGTGCTTCACCCAAGTTGCCGAGTTCGTCCTTGCCTTCATATCCGAAATCACTGTATGTAATCGCCATTTCTCCATTGCTTGCCTGTTTGCAGAGATCAACAACGCGGCCCAAAGGTGACGAGATTGATTTTGCAATGTATAACGCTATGAAGATACCGATAACGATAGCCACTACAGCCAGCGCAATAACGAGCGTCATAGTGCTTCCCAAAGCGTCGTAAGCTCCCTGTGAAAGATCTACAATTCTCTGTGTACCTGCGTCAGTGATTTTATTTGCAATAGTTACGAGATTGAGACCGTCCTGAAGAAGTGCCGCAAATGCCGGTTCAGTCTGAGTGAATGAGTTGAGCACATCAGCAAACCCTGACTTCAAAGTCGTGAAAGCTCCGCGCCCCGCGTTCATTACGTCCTTAACTTCTTTATATGTCGTGTTCTCGTAAAATCTGTTGTAGGCGTTTTCTCCGTTAACAATCTGCTGAGTTACATCGTTCATTCCTTTAGCGTCTCTGTACCACATCGCGATTGCGTAATTTCTGGCCACGATAGCAAACTGAGTGCGCAAATCTTCAACTGACCTTATACGGTTAATATCCGTCTCGTAATCATGCCCTTCAAGGTTCGTCTTCAAGTTCTGAATCGTGATCTTGTACTGCATGTCAATAACGCTCTCAAGAAGTGCGATCATCTTGTCGATTTCAGTAACAAGCGTTGCAGAAACTGTACGTTTTGTGCGGATCATTTGCTGAGCTTTGGAGAATGTCGTCTCTGTGTTACGTATAATGTTCTCCATTTCTGCCAAATTTGAAAGGCTCGAAAGGCTCGGGTATTGTGAATACATTCTCTTTCCTCGCTCAAGGTTTGTCCTAAGTTCAGTAAGATAACCCTGCAGCTTTTCAATGTCCTCATCGCTTTCAGAGAACTTCAAATCTCTTACGCCTGCCCTGATGTAGCTAATATCATTCGTAAGATCTACAGCGATTTTTACCGTGTTATCAACGACCAACTGAAGATATTGAACGTCGGACTGAACCGTCGAAATACTGCTCCATGAGAAAAATACTGCAACTCCGAACAGAGCAAGGACAATTCCGAAACCTATCGTGAGTTTTCCCGTAATCTTAAAATTGTTTAACATTAAAATACGCTCCTGTTTGAATTAATAAAATTTTGTGATTGTAAAATAAATAAACCCTTAATGCGACGCGTTTACAGCCTTATTCGTCAGGGGCAATCCCCTCCTTAGCCATGAGCCACGAAAGAGCTGCAAACGTCTTCGAGTCCCGTATTTTTCCTTCACGAATCATCTTCGGTATGTCGCGTAAATCTATCTCGCAAACCGAAACATTTTCGTCTTCGTCTTGAGGCAGTGCAGATTTTTCAAGTCCTGAGGCAAGATACAGCGTGAATAACTCCGTGCAAAATCCCGGCGATGCGTAAAATTCTCCGATACGGTATAAATTCTTAGCTTTCACGTTGAGTTCTTCCTGCATTTCACGTTCGGCCGCACTGTCAGGATCTTCACCAGGTTCAACTAAGCCCGCGCAGACTTCGAGAGTTTCTTCATGGACGGCGTAACGATATTGCTTGACGAGCAAAACGCGTTTGTCATCCGTGAGAACGAGCATTCCTACAGCTGGCTTATGTTCGACAACTTCACGAGTTGCATGATGACCTGACGGCGTAAGAACTTCATCACAACGAACGCTCAAAATTTTTCCGTCAAAGAACCTGTTTTCTTTCACACATACTTCTTCAATGTTAGATCTGGAAAGTTTTTCTTCCGGCATAAGAACACCTGCCCTTTTCACTTTACTGTAAATGAATTTGCCTAATTATAGCGCATTAGCACAGAATTTACACTTTCACAATAAATCCCCAATCTTTAATCTTGCTCCTCTTGACCATTCAGCGCCTGAAGTTTTCTTTTTGCCCTCACTCTGAACTTCGGCCAATTCCACGCAAAAATCATAGCATGAAATTACTGGGGTGTTATCGAGATTAAGAATTTTTCCCGGACTTGACGCGTTAATATCTTTTCTGAGAGTTGCACGCCAAAGTTTTAATCTCTTGCCATTCACGAGAACATAAGCTCCTCCGGACATGTCTAAAGCTCGCACGGTGTTGCAGAATTTTTCAGCCGACATTGAGAACGACAAAGCAAATTCATTCTTATCAAGTTTACCGGCATATATCGCATTATTCTCGTCTTGAGGCGTGAAAGTCAGCTCACTTCTCAAGGCTTCACTCGCGATTTTACAGCCCAAATCCGAAAGTTTCACGTACAAGTCCGACGCGTAAGTATTCTCGTCAACTGGAATTTTCGCCTGTGTCAGAATATCTCCAGCGTCCATAGCCTGAACAAGCCTAAATACACTGACTCCGGCATAATTTTTCCCGTCTAATAATCCTCGCTGAATTGGTGCGGCTCCTCTGTATTCTGGCAACAACGACGGGTGAATATTCAAGCACATGTACGACAAAAATGGCTCACGTATAATCTGGCCGAAGTCGATAACAAAAATTATTTCCGGCTTCACATTTTCGAGTTCATGAATTAATTCCTGATTTTCACTGAGTTTTCCCGTTCGTGTTACGCTCAAGTCGAGTTCGTTAGCTTTGAGTTCGACGGCCGAAGGATTTTCCCGATTGTTACGTCCTGAACGCGTCGGAAGTCCGGTGATGATTTTGCTGACGGGAATATCATACTTTCTCAAGCCCTCAAGACAAAATGCCGCGAATTGGCCGGTGCCGATAAACCAGATATTTTTTGCGTCCACTCTAGAAATGTCCTCCGGTATTCTTTGAGACTTTTTTCTTGATTGCGTTACGTTTCAAGTTCGAGAGATAATCGATGAATAATTTCCCGCTCAAGTGGTCCATCTCGTGCAAAAACGCTCTGGCCGTAAATCCTGAAACCTCGTAAGTCTGTTTTTCACCGTTAACGTCAAACGTCTCAACTTTTACCCATTCCGGACGCTGGACATGAGCATAAATTCCAGGAAAACTTAAGCAGCCTTCTTCTTCGTCCACTAATCCCCTTTGGTCAATTACACGCGGATTAATCAGCACATATTTTTTCTCGTCATATTCAATAACAGCAATTTTCTTCAGAACTCCAACCTGCGGGGCAGCAAGTCCAACTCCATCGGAAGCCTTCATCGCCGTAAACAACTTTTTCACGAATTTTGCAAGTTCATCATCAAAGACTTCAACAGGCTCTGAGACTTTCTTTAATATCGGATTGGGATATTTCAAAATTTTTAACTCGGTCTCGTTTACTTCGCTCAAAATATTTCACTCTCCTAAAAAGTTTTACACATGAATTATAGTAAATTTACGTGGTTGATTATTCTTGACCTAGAAAATATAATTCTCATTCAGTGATTTTACACGAGATATTTTTATGCGAGCGAAAAATTTTTGACGATAAAATATAACATGTTCTATTTTGTTGGCGATAATTTTATCAGGGAGGAGATTTTATCATGCAGAATTTGACAGAAGATATTGAACAATATATTTTGGATTTGTTGGAGGAGGAACAGGAAAATTTTATCAGCCTAAGACGCAAAGAACTCGCCCAAATGTTTGAATGCGTTCCAAGCCAGATTAATTACGTTTTACGAAGCCGATTTACTCCAGAACATGGCTACTTAATCGAGAGTAGACGAGGTGAACACGGATATATTAAGATTTTGCGGATAACTTGTGAATGTCCTGAAGAGCAGAAAAATCATGTTCAGGATTTAATTGGTGAGAGAATTTCTCTGAAGGAAGCGGGAAAATTATTACGGGCCTTGCAGAAAAGGAATTTTATCACAGTGCGGGAGAGATTAATAATCGATATTGCCTTGAAACATATTGCGGAAACTTCACAGTCAGAAAAAGCCGACACTGAAATTATGCTTGCGGATATTTTACGGAGAATGTTGAGCGGCTTGATGTCATAAGAAAGGGGAAAAAGTTTTTACATGTGGCAATTTTACACAGAACGGGGAAAAAGGGTAATTCAATTAGCACATCACGAAGCCTTAAATCTTGGTCACACAATGGTTGAACCTGAACACTTACTTCTTGGACTTTTACAGGAAGGAGGCGGAGTAGCTTGTCAGGCTCTCGTTGAGCTTGGTGTTGATCCGGAAAATTTAGCGGCTCATATTCGCGACTTAATCGGCAAATCTCAAGATGTCTTAGCTAAACCCGTTGACCTCCCGTTAAGTCAAAAGATGAAGCGTGCACTCGATGTTGCTATGCATGAAGCGCGGAAAATGGGAGTTAATTACGTCGACACTGAGCATATTTTGATGGGAATTTTGGCGGATGACTCAGGCTTAGTAGTTCAGCAGTTCTTGAGCATGGGACTTACTCCGTTATCAGTGATGAAGCAGATTAACGAGATTTTAGCGAACGGAACGGGAAAAAATATAAGCTCGAAAAATTTATCGTCAGACAACAAGCGCAAGGGAAAAATTAAAACTCCGACGCTCGACCACTTAGGAACGGACTTAACCGAACGCGCCCGGAATGGTGAGCTTGATCCTGTAATTGGCCGGGAAAAAGAGATTAAGCGAGTTATGCAGGTTTTATGCAGAAGGACTAAAAGCAATCCCGTCTTAATCGGAGATCCCGGAGTTGGCAAGACAGCTGTAGTTGAGGGATTAGCACGACAAATTGCATTCGGAAACGTTCCGGAACCTCTGAAGGATAAGCGAATTGTTCAGCTTAATATGGGAACTCTCGTAGCCGGGACGAAATACAGGGGCGAATTTGAGGAGAGATTACGCCGTATCGTGAAAGAACTTGTTGAGAGCAAAGGTGATGTCGTCTTGTTCGTCGATGAAGTTCATACGATTATCGGGGCTGGCAACGCTGAAGGAGCAACTGACGCGGCAAATATTCTCAAGCCTGAGTTGTCGCGCGGAGCCTTTCAGTTAATCGGAGCTACGACACAGGACGAGTACAGAAAATACGTTGAGAAGGACGCGGCTTTAGAGCGGAGATTTCAGCCAATCCAAGTTGATGAGCCTAATGTTGACGACGCTGTGTTAATCCTTCAGGGCCTCAAAGACAGATATGAAGATCATCACAACGTTATCTTCACCGACGAAGCTATTAATGCGGCCGCAAAACTTTCATCAAGATACATTCAGGACAGATTTTTGCCGGACAAGGGAATTGATTTGATTGACGAGGCAGGAGCACGGACGAGATTACTTTCACTTGAGCCGCCCGAATACATCAATGAAATTCACAAGAAACTCGCTGACGTCCAAAAACAGAAGGAAGACGCTTTATTGTCAGAGAAATATGAACTCGCTGCGGAATTACGCGACGATGAGCACAAAATTTCGGATGAACTCGACGCGGCACTTAAGGACTGGCAAAATCATAAATCCCTTGAGAGGCATAAAATCACGGCTGAAGATATTGCTACGGTTGTTGCTGAGCAGACGGGAATTCCTGTTAAACAATTGACCGAAGCTGAGACTACAAGACTTCTCAAGATGGAAGAGGAAATTTCCCAGCGTTTAATCGGTCAGGACGAAGCAGTCAGTGCAGTAGCACGAGCAATCCGCCGAGCACGCACAGGACTTCGCGACCCAAGACGGCCAATTGGAAGTTTTTTATTCATGGGGCCTACCGGAGTTGGGAAAACTGAACTTGCAAGATGCCTCGCGAGATTTTTATTCGGCAAAGAAGACGCGATGATACGAATTGACATGAGCGAGTTCATGGAACGTCATGAAGTCTCGAAATTAGTCGGAGCTCCTCCCGGTTATGTCGGTCATGAGAGCGGAGGAAAATTAACCGAACAGGTCAGACGTAAACCGTACAGCGTAATTTTATTTGACGAAATCGAGAAAGCTCATCCCGAAATCTTTAATATTTTATTGCAAGTTTTAGACGACGGGAAATTGACGGACGGACAAGGCCGCAAGGTAGATTTTCGCAACACCGTAATAATCATGACGAGCAACGTCGGAGCGAAAGAAGCTCAGCAGGGAAATTCTTTAGGCTTCGGATTAAGCGCGGAAGCTCAGAGCCAAAGGGATTGGGAACGCACAAAGTCGATAATCCTTGAGGAAGCTAATAAAACTTTCAGGCCCGAATTTCTGAACAGGATTGACGAGATGGCCGTCTTTAAGCCTTTATCGCGCGATAACTTGATGAAGATTATTGACACTATGCTTGAGGATTTATCATCGAGACTTGACACTAAGGGCGTGAAAATCAACGTTGCCGACGACGTGAAAGCGAAAATTCTCGAAAAAGGTTATAAGCCGAAATATGGTGCAAGACCTTTACGCCGAGCAATTCAATCAATGCTGGAAGATAAACTTGCTGATTTCATGTTATCCGGAAAAATGGACGGCTCAAATATCAACGTTAATCTCAAAGACGAAGAATTGACATGCGAGCTTGCATAAAAAATTTTCCCCCTCGCCTTCTTGGTAAGGGGGATTTCGTCTTCTCTCTAATTATCCGACGAGAGCCATTCATTAACGAGCGTTGCGATTTCATCCGGATGGCTCTTAGCATATGCCTTCAACTGTTCCTCTAAGACTGCCATCTCACCTTGAAACGCTAACAAGTCCGGAGAAGTCAACATTTCCTGAATTGTCGGGACCTTCTTGCCCTCAGCCTCAATCTCCTGAACAGCCAATCTTGCACGCTTCATTCTCCACCAGACGTAGAACGCAAGCAATGAGAGCAATAAAATTATTCCGGCCGCAATCGAACCGTAAAGAATTTTCTGGTTTCTCTCTTGTCTAAGCTGGTCAGCCATAGCATCAGCAAACGCCGTCGAAAATCTCATCGCACGAACAACTAATCTGTCGCCTCGTTGAGTGTCAAGCCCGATTGCCGACGAAATTACCTCCTGCAACGCTTCAAGTCTCTCTTCGGTAATATCATTATTCTTGTCATCGATTAAGACTGAAGCCGACAACCTACGAACTCCGCCGGGCGTTACAACTTGGTCGCCTTTACGCGTCGTGATTTCATAGTTAGTCGTCGAGTTTGAACGGTTATATTCGCTCTCGACCGTCGTTGAGTTTATCGCATAACCTGGAATATTCGTTGTCGTGCCGGGATTGCCATTTACCGGGTTGCCTTGTCCGGTGTAACTTTCTTCTTGTCTCTCGTTGCTTCGTGGAACTCCTGTACCTGTCTCAGGATTTGGCGCGTATTCAACGTATGAACTCGTCCGTTTGTCGAAGTCTAAATCAATTCTCACTCTGACAACCGCACTTCCAGGCCCGAAAACTTGTTCAAGCATAACTCGGACTTTATTCTCAAGCTCACGTTCATGCTGACGTTCAAGCTCCCTCTGAACTGAAGTAATCGCGTTTGAGCCGTCAGGATTGTACATTATCATGCTGTCTGAGACCATATCCGAGAGGTTTCGGCCGTTCGTGTCGACAACTGTAACAGCGTCAGGCTCTAAGCCGTCAACGGAATGTGCGACAAGGTGAATTATCGACTTAATCTGATTTGGGCCAATCGTCGCGCCTTGTCGAAGTCTCAGCAAAACCGAAGCTGTCGAGGGCTTTTGTTGTTCGAGAAATAATCTCTGCTCAGGAATTACAACGCTGACACGAGCATTCTCAACTTGAGCCATCTGGGAAATCGTCCGGGCCAATTCACCTTCGATTGCGCGCATGTAAGCTATTCTCTGCTGAAACTCGCTCATTCCCATTTTGGAATCGTCGAAAATCTCAAATCCCGTAGTTCCGCCCTTAGGCAAGCCCATTTGTGCAAGAGCTAATCTCGTCTCGTAAACGGCACCACCGGGCATTAATATAGCGTTCGATTTGGGATCCAACCTGTAAGGAATATTATTTTCCCGCATGTAGTCAACAATTGCCGCCTGATCCTCAACTTCAAGTCCTGCGTATAAAGGCTCATAAGTCGTTGAACCAGTCATGAAAATTAATGCTATCAGCCCGCCAAGAACTACGAAAACTGCAAGAATTATTGACGCTCTCTGCCAGAGTTTCAGAGCGGCCCAGAAGTTCAGGAATGAGGCGAACCAACGTTTTAAACTGTCCATTTTCTATTTCTACATCAGCCGGTTATTCTAGATAAAGCCTGATAAGCATCGATAAATTTATTGCGCATTTCCATCACCAGACGCAGCGCAGTATCAGCTCTTGACGACGCTAAAACGACTTCGGAAATATCATCAACGTCGCCAATCGCTAAATCACGAATTTTTTTCTCTGCTTCAAGTTGAAGGGAATTAACTTTTTTGATCGAGTCCGAAAGCATATTTTCAAATGACAATTTCGGAGCTTCTTTTTGTTGATAAGGAGGCGTAGCATAAGTATTATAAACGCTTCTTGATGCCCCGTTAGTTCTGTTTTGTTCGTATACCTGAGAAAAATCTATTAGCAGACGCTCCATTACATAGGCCTCCCAGTAAGATAAATTATTTTTTCGCTCCGTCGAATATGCTTCATGATTTTATTAAAATTTTTATGATATTATCGCGAGGAAAGCCGGCTCAATTCGTCCCTGAAAATCTTGCCGGTCATAAAATTTCTTTCGCCCCTTCTGAATTTTTATCACGTTAATTTTACACCCATAACATAAAATTTTTCGCGTCAAGGTGCAAGAATGTTTTTTATTATACACTAGAAAAACGGGGTTTAAGTTGTCAAAATATTTTAGAGGGGATTAACTCGAGAGTTTTTATGTTGTGAGTTAAAGAGAAAATTACGCGAAAAAATTTTTTACCATTTATAAACGTAACGCCCTGAATTAAAATAATATACGCATTCATAATATTTTGAAAGGAGAAAACTTTTTCATGAAACTATTCACCGCTTTCATGGCAATTTTACTCATCGCAACTTCTTGTAGTGCCCTTGATTTTCCCGAAGGTCCGAATGTTGATATCAGCAAAATTGATTTTTATCCGTCAGGAGCAAAATTCACGTTCAGCATTCGAGCCGGCAGTGATGGAAAATTTGAGGCGATAATTCCCGGAGCATTCTTGACTGAGAGCATACACGCGCTTGACCCTGATTATCTCGACGGAGAACTCAGAGTTGAACGCAAAGCAAGAACTCGCTGGCTTCCTTCAGGATTGGCCGAACTCAAAGCTCAGGTTGAAGCACAGACGCAAATTATTAACGAGCTTAACGCGCGGAAATCTTCACTTGAGCAGACATTGAGCCTTCTGAAAAATTCCGAGCCTGAAAAGTCGAAACCTGCGGAGCTTCTTACGTATATTAAAGACGCTCAAACTTTGAGGCTTGAGGCTGAGAATGAATTAGCCGTGCTGAAAGTGAAAATTTCTGAAGAGCAGGAGAAATTACGGGTATTCACGAACGAGCTTAACTCACGAAGACCGTCAAGCGACAGCAGCTTTATAGTTGTGTCTGGCAGTGGCGGCGGAGATATTGAGTTTGAGGCCTTCACGAACGCGGCATCATGGAGCCCGAAATACACGCTCGACTTCAACACTGAAGCTGAACATATTCAGGTCAAGATGTACGTGAAAATTTCCCAGAAAACTGGCCTTGACTTCAACGGGGATATGACGTTTCACACGAAAAATCCGGATGAAAACATCACGACTCCTGACGTTCAGCCTTTGAGAGTTGGGATTAAGCCGAAGCAGGAAACTGTAATGACGAGCGCAAGAACCAGCCTTAAGCGAACAAACAGCATGTATAAATCCGCCGCAATGTATGACATGATGGCAGTAGAAGAAGACGCAGAAGACGCAGAAGAGGAAGCCGATTACAATTCAGCCGCACCAGCACCAAGAGCTCCGGCAGTTCGTGAGACACTTTCAGACAGGACGCTTGATGTTGACGGATTGACGACGGGAGACGGCTCCGAACGTGAGCTTGAAGTTATCATGAGTGATTTGTTCCTGAATTGCAAGACAGTGTTAATGATGATACCTGAGCAGAGAAATAACGCCTGGATTATCGCGAGCATGGACGAGAATAACGAGCATTTAATTCCGGGAATTGCTGACTTAAGAGTTGACGGCCAGGCTTCAGGAAGAATTTTCATCGAGGAATACGGCGTTGGCCAGAAAAAAATTCCGTTTGGTTATGCAGATCAGATTACGATTAAGAAAGAAAGACTTGTTGAGAAGACGGGCGTATCTTGGTTCAGCGGAGTATTCACGAGCGGATATAAACTCGAAATCACGAACGGAACGAAGAGCGATAAAGTTGTCACTGTACGTGAAAGATTGCCAATTCCGACGGACGATAAAATCAAACTTGACGTAAAACAAATTGAGCCGAAGGAAAAAGAGCGCGACAAGGAAAATCGCTTAACTTGGGAAGTCGAAGTTCCAGCCGGAGCAACAGTGCCGATTATCGTTGATTACACTTTGAGCTATCCAAGCGGCGAAGAGCTTCAATACAGGTAATAAATCAGGTAGAAAATGGGACAAAATAATTTACTCAAATGGATAACTGTTCCTCCTGTCATCGCAATTCTCACGATAATGTTAGCTCGTTCAATGGGAGGCGGCAGCGTTGTCGGTGAAGTTGATTTAGCAATTTGGGGCTTAGTCTGGCTGTTATTCATCGTCGCGAGCGTTCTTTACGGATTATTCATAGCTAACGGCTTCAACATCGGGTTAATCTCTCTTCAGGCTCTTGCTCAGGGAATTTTGCTGTGCCCTATGTCAATCGTTTACGGCGCAACAATGTTTCAATGGCTCGGCGTAATCTTGGCTGTATGTGGTGCGGCGGCTCTTGTCGTAGCTTACAATCAGGCTGAGAACGAGCATAATAAAGTTGTCGTTGTTGACGTTGAGGATGACTTGAAGAAACTTCCGTTGAATTTTGCGATTACTGACGAGACCGGAACAATCTTAAATCTCACTGACAATATGCTTGAAGTTCTCGGGCTTTCAAGGCTTGACTCAATCGGGAAAAATATATCCGACTGGTTCAGCCCTGTATCAAAGACTGCGGAGATAAAAGAAAAAATCTGGGACATCAAGCGTATAGGTCTAGACAACGGCCGAAGATTTTACTTCGAGCTTACACCTAAAGGGCTTCCGACTGGCGGCGAAAACGCTGAAGGAGCATCTCAAGGTTCAAGCGAGCCTGTACAGTTCATTGACCCTGATACACAGCTTCACACGTATCGTTATGGAATGGCGAGGATTTCAGATGAGCTTTACCGCGCAGGACGTTACAACCATCCTGTGAGCGCTGTAATGCTTCGTATAGTGTTCCCTCAGTTATTGCCTGATGATGACATGGAAAAATATATCAGGCCGTTTAGAGCTTATTGCGCGAGATTGAAGAAGGATTTGCGGCAGTCAGACACAGCAATTCAGGCCGGAGAGTCTCAAGTTCTCGTTGTCCTGTCAGAATGTCCGTATCAGATGGTCGAGAATGTCATAGAGAGGTTAATTGCCATCGTCAACGCTTTGTGTCCAACTTTCGAGGAATTTTTGCACGTTACAGTTTTGAACGTATATGAATGCTTCGAGAACGCTAATAATATTCCGTCGGCTCAAGAACTAGTTGACAGGCTTACACACTCAATGACCCGTAAATATTCGGCCAATGCATTATCACAATGAGGCGAGGACTTCTCAATAAATTAATTCTCGGTGCATGTGCCGGGCCGTTTATGTTCGGGATATTAATTTTCGTGCTAATTTTCGTCGCTGGAGATTTATTGTTCCAAGCCGCAAAGTTAATTATCGAACAGGGAGTAGCTTTCAGCGTTGTAACGAGATTATTTTTTTATCGCTTGCCTGAAGTCGTCGTGATGACAATTCCGATGTCCTCACTTCTTGCGACTTTACTCGGAATGTCGACGCTTAATGCCGGGAGTGAGTTAATTGCTCTAAAATCTCTCGGCATTCCCTTTACGAGAATTTTACGGCCGGTAATCGTTGCTTCTGTCTTAATTGCTCTGGGTGCATTGGGCTTTAATGAGACGATTGTGCCGTTTACGTCGATTGCGGCTGACAGGTTGATGAAATACGAGATCATGAAGAACCAAACGGCGGCAATTCAAGAGAAAGTATTTTTGCGCGACGAACAGAACGGGAAATTGAGACGGGTATTATATATTGATGAACTCGACCCGAACGAGGGCTTAATGAGCGGAATTATGATGCATGAGTTTGACGAAGAGGGCCGATTATCGACAACTCTTAATGCTCGCAAGGGAATGTGGCAGGATTCCCAATGGTGGATCGAGGACGGGAGAATGTACAGCGTCAATCATGAAGGTGAAGTGTCGTTGTTATTGCGGTTTGAGCGTCAGAAATTGGCCCTGAGACTTTCACCGGCACAACTCCAGCGAAGCACGAGACGGCCTCGAGATATGAGCGCGCATGAACTTTGGAGCTATATCAATCAGGCTGAAGCTGTCGGCACGGATTTATCAAAATTATGGGTAATGTTTCATCTTAAACTTGCTGTTCCTTGGGCTTGCTTAATCATGGCAATTTTAGGTGCGGGCTTGGGAGCTTCAAGGCGCGGACGTTCAGGAGGCGGAGGCGTTGGCTTCGGAATAAGCGTTGTAATCGTGTTCGCGTATTACGTCGTGATGTCATTATGCCGAGCATTGGGCGAGTCCGGGAATATTCCTGCAGTGATAGCCGGCTGGGGACCTGATGCAGTATTTGTTGTGATAGCGTTTTACTTTGCTTGGAGGGTTGACAGGATTTGAGCATTGCTTTAATTGCTGGTCAAGGAATTTTGCCGGTCGAAATCGCTAAAAGATTGCAGGAGTTACAGCCTTCAACGTTGATATTAACGCTTCGTGATGATCCCGAAGTCTTGAAGCCTTATGCGACAAAATTAATCTCTATGAGAACTCCGAACTTAGGACGAGGATTACGTGAGATAAAGAGTTTCGGTGCTGAAAAATTGATAATGGCGGGCCGTATTCCCAAGAAAGTGATTTACTGCCTGCCGATTTTGTTTGACAAGATTACGCGCTCAATATTAAGAAAAAGTTTACGTGATGACCATTCGCTTTTAGGGGCCGTTGTGAAAGTTTTTGAGGATGAGAATATTGAAGTCATTCCATATTGGCAGATTTTACCGGAGTTTATCGCGTCAAAGGGGAAATTGTCAGCTCGTTCACCGTCTCAACGAGAGAGCAGCGATATTGATTACGGCGTGAAAATTTTGCGAGTAACATTGCCGTGTTCGTTCGGTCAAGCTGTATGTGTTGCTGACGGTGCAGTCGTAGCTATCGAAGCTATGGAGGGCACGGACAAGATGATAAAACGTTCGGGCGAGCTTGCTGGTCATGGTGTAATCGTGAAGATGATGAAAGCTGACCAGGATATGCGCTACGATTTGCCGACGGTCGGAACTCGGACGCTTGAGAATATGCACGAAGCCGGATTAACTTGTTTAGCTGTCGAAGCCGGAAAAACTTTAATACTTGAGCCGGAGAAATTTTTTGAATTGGCCGATAAACATAAAATTTCGGTCTGGGGAATTTGAAACATGAAGAATATTTTTGTGTCATGCGGAGAAGTCAGCGGGGATATTTACGCAGGAATTTTCATCCGTGAGTTGTTGCGCTTAAATCCTGAGCTTGAAATCTGGGGAATGCTCGGCCCTGAAGGTGAAAAAACTGGCGGGCGTTTAGTCTGGAGCTATGAAGAGTTAAAGCTGATGGGAATTATTGAAGTCATTCCAGCTCTGCCGAAAATTTTAAAGTTGAAGCGAAATATAACACGTTCTATTTTGCGGACGAAACCTGACGCAGTAGTCTTGATTGATAATCCGGACTTTCATTTATTGCTTGCACATTCACTCAGGAAGTCAGGCTATGACGGAAAAATTATCTCGTTAATTCCTCCGACTGTGTGGGCTTGGCGTGCAGGACGAGTGAAGAACTTGAAGAGGGATTATGATTTATGCCTGCCGTTATTCTCGTTTGAACATAAATTTTTGCTTGAACACGGAGTAAATTCCAAATGGAAGGCTCATCCTTTAGTTTATGACTTGAAGGACGTAAAACTTTCTGATGAGTTCATTAAACGTTTTGCCGGTGAAAAAGTTATAGCCTTAATGCCTGGAAGCCGACGTTATGACATAAATTTTCATCTTGATATTTTGCTGG
Organism: uncultured Fretibacterium sp.; assembly: GCA_937915835.1. GTDB lineage: Bacteria > Synergistota > Synergistia > Synergistales > Aminobacteriaceae > JAFUXM01. The sequence continues at coordinate 27,889 of CALGHA010000056.1, forward strand.
GAACGGCGAAATTGTTGCGCGAGAAAAATTACTTGCCTGTATTCTCAGTAGCTCCGGGACTTAGCGACGACTTAGTGAAAATTTTGCGCGAGAAAGTTAACGCTTCGGGCTTCGATTACTGGGAAGGTGAAGGGCGCGAATTAATGCTTGGTGCGCTTGCTGTTGCCGGAGTTTCCGGGACTGTCGCGGTTGAAGCAATGTTGTTAAGCCGTTTCATGGTCGTAATCTATAACATGAAGAAGCTCACGTACGCAATCTTGAAACATCTAGTTCACGTGAAAAATATCTCAATCCCCAACATGCTGACGAGCGAACAAGTTTTTCCGGAGTTATTATGCGAGAATGCGAACCCTGAGAGAATTATGAATGAGCTTGAAAGTTATCTTAACGACGACGAACGGAAACGCGAGATTGATTTACTCTTGAACGAAGCGAAACTCTCAATGGGAAATGACAATGCCGCGAAATTCTGGGCTGAATGCGTGCTTAATGAGCTTAATGTGTAGTTAGCGCGTAACATTTTTATTCATTATCGTGTTATTATTCCTCCGTTAAAAATTTTATGCGGAGGTTTTCTTTATCATGAAACGTTTGTTTTTTACCATGTTCATTCTCTCACTCTTTATTACTCCTGCGTTTTCTCATGAGCTTACGATTAAGGCCCAATCTGAAGCAGAGCTTAAAGCCGGAGAGCCGTTTTACGTAACTGTTCAGTCTGCACACAAGTTCATAGTTCCGGAAGAAGTTGAAGTTCTTGAACGCGTCAAGGCCGGAATTATCGAGGACGGAAAATTTATCGAGTCCAAACTTGAAGCTGACGAAGCAAATTTATGCATAAACTTCACAGTTATTCCGAAGGATTTATCTGGATCAATTATGCTTGCGGCGATTAAGGACGGCGAAACTTGGAGCATTACTAACGAGGGCGGCAAGACTGGAGCGAGAAAGGATTTAGAGGCTCAGGGCTTGAAAGTTATACGCGCTACGAAAAACGACAAGTACGCAAAAGCAATCTTTAATTCATCACACGATGACACGAAATTTTCTCAGGTTGTCGGCCATCCATTGGAGATTATTCCCGTTACAAATCCTGCGGACGCTAAAGTCGGTGAATATTTCCATGTGAGAATTTTGCTGAACGGTCAGCCTTACACCGGGCCAATTTGGGCAACTTATGACGGCTTTGTTACGGAATATGAGAACACTTACGCTTATTACACGGAAGCCGAGAACGGAGAAGCTCACGTGAAAATTACAGCGCCTGGCTTATGGGGAATTCGAGCGTATCAAGGCGACTTGCCCGGAGTTGAAGGGGATTACGACGCTTTAACTTTGCGAGCATTCTTATTGTTCGACGTGAAATAATGAAAGTTAAAAATTTCCTTATCGGGCTGGCGTGTGTCGGCCTGATAACTTTTTGCCCGAATATAATTTACGCTCATGGTGTAGGCTTTCGGCAGTCAAGTTTTAGGTCAATAGCTCTGGAATTCTTTTACTCGACCGGCGAAAAAATGAGTTATCGAGAAGCAAAAGTTTTCTCGCCTAAAGATGAGAAATTCGCTGTTCAGACGGGAAGGACTGACGAAGAAGGCCGATTTGCGTTTATCCCGGATTGTGCCGGAGAATGGCGAGTGATAGTCCGCGACGAAGAAGGTCATCAATGTGAGGCTAAAATTGACGTTAAAGACGTTAATAATCTCGACGTTAAAACTCCTGAGCCTGAAGAACCGTTATATATACGTGCGCTTCTCGGTGTCAGCATAATCTTCAACATAGCAATGTTAATTTACAGGAGAAAATAAATGCATATCAGCGAAGGAATTTTATCCGGAAGCGTATTAATTGCTGGCTGGGCAGGAAGTCTAACGGGGATTGCTTACGGTCTCAAGAGGACTGAAAGCGAGAAAATTGTACGTACAGCGTTAATCTCGTCAGCTTTCTTTCTTGCGTCGCTTGTGAACGTGAAGATTGGCCCAAGTTCGACACATTTAACTTTTCTTGCTCCGATGGGATTAATTCTAGGCTGTTCAGTATTTCCGGCCGTGTTCGTAGCGCTATTGCTTCAGGCGTTGTTATTTCACTTCGGAGGCTTGCTCGTGCTCGGTGCTAACACTTTTATAATGGGAATTTCTGCCTTGAGCGTGTATATTTTACTCGGGAAATTTATACGTGAGAGCGAGAAAAAATTTTTAACGTTCACGCTGTCTTTCATCGCTGGAGCTTTAGCCGTAATGCTGGGGACGTTTCTTGTCGGGTTATTTCTGGGCTTGACTGACGGGAATTTTTTGACAGCCGCGAAAATTATAATCGTTGCTCATGTTCCTTTAGCCGTAATTGAAGGGAGCGTTACGGGATTTCTCGTTTTATGGCTGAAAAAGTCTGCTCCGGAGTTCTTAGCATGATTAAGGGAAAATTTACACGCGAAAGTTTATACGTGAAAGAGGTATTAACATGATACAGGACAGTTTTACATTGACGTTCCTGCCCGAAAAATTTTACGCTTCCAGAAATAATTTTGCTCCCGAAAGTTTGCTATTGAGCGCGCTGGTTTATGCTCTTGCCGTCTCAGTCAGCAATAAATTTTCAGCTTTAGCCCTCGCCGCAATTCTCCCAATTGTGATTATATGCGTCAAAAAAATTAATCTCTCTTCACTCCTCAAGCTCAATGTTATAAATCTCGTGATGATTATCACTCTTGCTTTAACATGGCCGTCAATTCTTGGTGGCGTAAAAATGGGAATGTTAATTACGCTGAGATTGAACATGATTTATATTATGTGTGAGTTTATGATTTTCCCGCTCGGAATAACAGGGATTTATGAGGCTTTATGTGCTTTGCGAGTTCCTGAGAAGTTGCGAGTGTTGATAATCTTGACGCTTCGAGGAATATTTATCTTGCATGAGAGGCTTGAGACCGCGTTAATCTCCGTGAAACTTCGTGCTCCAAATTTACACGGAATTATGAAACTGAAGACTTTTGCGAGTATTCTTGCGTCGGTATTGCTTCAGAGTTCTTCACACTCAGAACGAATAATGCAGGCCGTAACTTGTCGAGGAGGCTTCGGAGGATTTTTGCAGTCCGAACGTGAGAGTGTAAGACTTCGTGATATGCTCGTAATCGTGAGCTTTATGATTTATTCGGCTGTTGTGATTAAGTGTAATTATCTGTGAAGAGCTAAATCTTTATGATATTATTCTTGAATGCTTGAAGTCGAAAATTTACGCTATAAATATCCTGATAATCACGAGGCCTTGAAGGGAGTAACTTTCAGAATTTCCGAAGGTGAGAAAACTGCGCTTGTCGGTGCGAACGGTTCGGGGAAATCTACGTTATTGCTTCATATTGCCGGAGCATTGAGAGTTCAAGAGGGCCGAATAACTTTTAATGGCAAGAATGACACTGAAACCCTGAGAAAAAATATAGGCTTGACGTTTCAGGACGCTGACGATCAAATTTTAATGCCCAGCGTTCTTGAAGATGTTGCGTTTAGTCTCGTTGCGTCGGGAATGAAAGTTAAACAGGCTCATGAACGTGCGATGAATATTCTTGCTGAGCTTGGAATTTCACATTTGGCTTCACGTCCTCCGAACAAGTTATCAGGCGGTGAAAAGCGTTTAGTCTCATTTGCTGGGATTTTAGCGGCTGAACCTGAGATACTCGCGCTCGATGAACCTTCGGCCGGGCTTGACCCGAAAGCGAGAAGACGAGTGATAAATTTTCTGCGTGAGAGTAATAAAACTATTTTGCTTGCTTCACACGATTTAGATTTAGTTCTCGATGTCTGTACACGCGCGTTAGTTCTCAACGACGGGAAAATTGCTGTTGAAGGTGAACTTCCGAAACTTTTCACGAATAAACGACTGCTTGAGGCTAATGGGCTTGAACTTCCTTTGAGATATTCATAACATATAAGGATAAGGAAAAAGAAAATGACAGCTTCTTTTTGTCGAAAGGTATTCAGAAAAATATACAGAATATTCAGCGTAACATATGCAAAAGCTAAAATAAATTTATCATGGCTTGTTTGTTCGAAACTGCGAGGCTGGAGAGGTGTAACCGATGAAGATTACGGCAGGCAATTGATAATTTCGTTAACTTCATTTCCTCCAAGAATTAACACAGTTCATAAAACTATACAATCCCTCATGCTTCAGACAATGAAAGCTAACAAAATTACATTATGGCTTGCTGAAGACGAATTTCCGGATAGAGATAACGAGTTGCCTGACGAGTTATTAAATCTCAAAAGTTACGGCCTCGAAATTCATTATTGTAAAAATCTGCGCTCATTCAAAAAGTTAATCCCGGCACTGAAACTTTTTCCCGACGCGAATATAATTACTGCTGACGACGATTTATATTACCGGGACAGCTGGCTCAAAGCTCTTTATGACGAACACGTTAGGCATCCTGAAGATTTATGCGTGCATAGAATAACGAAATTTTATATCGACGAAAACGGCGAGTTCAGAATTATAGGCGGAGGATATGATACTTATTCCTGTGGTGCGTCGTATTTACACAAACTTTCAGGCGGGGCGGGAGCTTTTTATTGCCCTAATATTTTTCACGCTGATGTAATGAAAGAAGAATTATTTATGACGTTGTGCCCTACAAGTGATGATATATGGTTCTGGCTTATGGCTGTACTAAATCATGTGAAAATCCGCGCTGCTGAGAATAATTATGCTCATCTTGCGCTTGCTTATGTCGGCAAAACTCAGAAGGGGCCGCGACTTTGTGACATTAACGATAAGGGCGAAAAATTATTCTGGAAACATTTTTACAATATCTTAAATCATTATCCTCAACTTGAAGAGATTTTGCGCGAAGAGTATAAGCGTCTAAGTAAAGCCGGAGCCTGAAAATTTCTCACAAGCTCCAGCAAGTTTTACACGTCAACGGCCTGTAATTTTACGCACAATCGCCCTCAAAGATGACTTCATAAATCCTGCGATAAATATTCCAAGCGGGACAATCTTAAACGCAAATTCCCACCTGTTTATAGGCTTATCGCGTTTAATCCGGCTGAAAATTTTTGTTAATTCTGCGTCGCTTAGTGTGAGTAAATAGGGAAGGCAGAAACCTGGTAAAGGTGTTCCGTGAGTTTTGGATTTTACGGGAATGTTGGTTAATTTCGTTGAATGTTTTACGAGTTCATTTTGCTGTTTATCAATCTCGCACTCAGCTGGCCAAATATAATGCCCCCCCCCCGTTATGCGTAATTCCCGCAATATCATAGTACTTATTACGTATTTTATCAGAAGCATAATTATACACAAACGGAGCTACACGCGCGTCAATCTGATGGCGAATCGAAAATTGGCCGGACATCGAGAAAAATCTTTCAGCGTCCAGAAGCGAAGCGAACAACACAGCGGCATAACCTCCTGCAGAAGCTCCACAAGTCGTAACGTCATAGCCTCGCGTTAATTCACGGAGAAAGTCAGCCGTCTTGTCTACAGTGTCATATTTGGGATTAATTCCTGTTACGTACCATTGTTTATAGACATCGCGGACAAAAATTATAAGCTCGTAATATTTCCGGATTAATTTATTTGACGCTAAATTTTCCCATTCGTAGCGGTCGTTGATTATGATTTTCTGCGTAAATTCCTCTTCAGTGTTTGGAAAATATAATCCGTTGCCTGAGAAGAAAATTATTGCCCTGTTAGTCTTTGAGCCCGTGTGAATTAGCCTGTAATTCTCCTTCTCGTATTCACGCCGTAAAAGTTCGCTCCCATTCCAGGGAAATGAAACATTCATAAAGTATCAGCCTCCTGTAATAATAAAAAAGGGGGGAAGCGTTATCCCCCTACGCGCTCTGACCGAGATACGCCGCCTTAATATCCTTATCCTCGAGCAAATCCCGGCTTAATCCCTCTTTAAGCAGCCTTCCGGTCTGAAGGACATATGCGCGGTTTGAAAGAAGCAAAGCCTGTCTAGCGTTCTGTTCAACAAGCAAAATGCTAACTCCCTGTTCGTTAATGCGCTTTAACTCCCGGAAAATTTCCTTAATGATTATCGGTGCAAGTCCCAAACTCGGCTCATCAAGCAATAAAACTCTCGGCCTCGCCATTAACGCCCTCGCAATCGCTAGCATCTGCTGTTCTCCTCCGGATAATGTCCCGGCGTATTGCTTCAGTCTTTCTTTCAGAATTGGGAATAACGAGAATACCCATTCGTAATCCTCGTTAATGTCGCTCGTATCTTTTCGGGTAAACGCTCCAATCTTCAAGTTTTCTTCAACTGTTAACGTCGCAAAAACTCGTCGGCCCTCCGGAACTAAAGCTAAGCCGCTCCGGACAACTTTGTAATTCTTCGATGAAAGCGGGTAACCGTCAAGTAAAAAATTGCCGCTCGAAATCTTCACCATTCCCATTAGGGCATTCATGAAAGTTGATTTGCCTGCTCCGTTCGCGCCTATAACTGAGACAATCTCATTCTCCATAAGTTTGAGCGAAAATCCTGCGAGTGCCTGAATTGCGCCGTAATTCACGTAAATATTCTGAGCTTCAAGCAAAATTTTCGGCATGTTCTCATTCACCATCCTCATCACTCCCTAAATATGCTGTCAAGACTTCCGGATTATTCTGTATCTCTTCGCCTGAACCCTCAGCGAGTTTAGCTCCGAAATTAACGCAAATTATATGCGGGCAAATTTTCATGATTAAGTCCATGTGATGCTCGATTACTAAAATTGTCAACGCAAAATCCCTGTGAATTCCCGTGATTAAATCGTTGAGCTCAAAGACTTCTTCGGGGTTCATTCCTGCGGCAGGCTCATCAAGCATTAACAACTTCGGCGAAAGTGCTAATGCTCGTGCGATTTCTAAGCGTCTCTGCATTCCATACGGTAAAGTTCCGGCGGCCTGTTCAGCTCTGTCAGCAAGTCCGACACGTTCAAGAAGTTCAAGGCTGAGTTTCTGCAATTTCCTCTCAGTTTTTCCCCAACGTCCTAAATGAAAGCATGACTCCAGAAAATTATACCAGCAAGACGGATCCGGGCTGTGTGTCTGAGTTACACTGCCTGAGAAAATTTCTTCACGGAACGAGTTAATATATCGATTTTGCGCGGCAGTCATTACGTTTTCAAGAACGCTTGACCTCGTGAATAATCGCAAATTCTGGAACGTCCTAGCAATCCCAAGCCTGATAATCTGATATGCTCGCAATGGCGTAATGTCGCATCCCTGAAAATAAATATTCCCAGAAGTCGGAGTGTAAACGCCTGAAATTATGTTAAAGATTGTCGTTTTGCCCGCACCGTTGGGGCCGATTATTCCCGTCAGTGAACGCTCAGGAACTCGAAAGCTCATATCACTTAACGCGTTAACTCCGCCGAATTTCATGTTTACGTGTGAAAGTTCAAGCATTCTTCTTCTTCCCCCATTTCTTAAGGAAGCCCCATAAATCCCAGACTTCATTGCTCCCTAATAATCCTTCGGGCCTGAAGACCATTATGATTACAAGCAACAAGCCGTAAATCAGCATTCTGTATTGCGAGATGTCGCGGAAATATTCCATTATGAGGGTAATTGCCGCTGAACCTAAGATTGTCCCGCTCATTGAGCCTAACCCTCCGAAGACGACTACAGCCGTTAATTCCGTACTCTTCATCATGTCGAACATTGAGGGCTGAATGAAGCTCATATATCCGCCTAAAAGTGAGCCGGCAATCCCGCAGAAAAATGCCGAGATTACTAACGCTTTCATTCGAGTTCTCGGAGTGTTGAAACCCATTAATGAAGCTGCTGTTGCGTCATCTCGTGAGGCTTTGAGTTCACGGCCTAATCGACTTTGCAGGAAGTTGAACGTTATTATCATCAGGAACACGAAAATTACTACAGCCGTCGTACGCGTCGTATAAGGGTCAATTCCCGGAAATCCTCGCGCTCCTCGTGTGAAGGATTGCCAGTTCTCGAGAATTAATCTTATCGCCTCACCAAGTCCAATTGAAGCAATCGCGTAATAATCCCCCGTCAGCTTCAACGTCGGAACTCCTATCAGCCACGCAATTAATACCGCCATCAATCCTCCGGCTATTATCGCAGGTGCCCAGTGAACTCCGTATCTTACCGTCAAAATTGCCGTCGTGTAAGCCCCAAGTGCCATATACGCAGCATGTCCGAGCGTGAAAATTCCTGTAAAGCCCGTAAGAATGCTTACTCCCATTGCGGCAATACAATTTATGCACATCAAAATCACTATGCCCTCTTGATAACCGCCCATCGGCCAAAATGCTAGACACAGGCCAATTAATATTAATATGATATTTCTCTTCATGTTATATCTTCTCGCTTATCTCTTTACCGAAGAAGCCCGCAGGACGAATTAACAGCATTATCACGAGCAATGAATACACAACTAAATCACGCATCTGTGAGCTGATAAATCCCGCAGTGAGCATCTCAGCAAGTCCAAGTATCAAACTTCCGACAACAGCTCCGGGCAATGAACCTAAGCCGCCGATTACTGCCGCAATAAACGCTTTCGTCGTTATGCTTCCTAATTGGGGATAAAGGCTGTAACGTACTGACAAGAAAATTCCGCCGACTGCTGCTAAAACTCCAGCTACAAAGAATACAAGGCTTATCAAGAACGTAACGTTTACTCCCATTAAGCCAGCTGTACGAATATCACAGGCCGCCGCCCTAATCGCTAATCCCCAGCGTGTTCGGTTAAGAAAGAGTTGCAGTAACGAGAGAAAAATTACGGCCGTAACAAGTGAGAGAATATCCGAAGCACTGAGTGTTACTCCGCCCCAGAGGTTAAATATTCCGGTTGGAAATGTATTTTGCGGCAATGCTCGTATTCTTCCGCCAACTGTAACGACAAATAAATTCTCAATGATAATATTCACTCCCATTGAGGCGATTAATAAATAAAGCGTCATTGATGTACGCTCTCGAATTGGCTTATAGGCTAAACGTTCGGTTAAGACTGCGGCAACTCCTGAAGCTATTAACGCTCCGAACATTGAGATTGCAACAGAATATCCCCATTGCGTGAGAAGATAATAGCATGCGTAACCTCCGACAACTAAAAAGCCTCCGTGTGCAAAGTTCGAGAATAATAATATTGAATATACCAGCGAATAACCAACGGCGATTAAAGCGTAGACGCTACCGAGTGATAAGCCGTTGATGACCTGCTGAATAAATGTAGAAAATGTAAATGCCAAGTTCATGACCTCCAATAAAAAAACGTCAGCCCAATAATCACACCGAGCTGACGCAAAAAATTTCACATGCCGAAATATCTTATTCCGGGCGGATTTTCACGAAGAATAACGCCTTTTTCTGTGCCTCGTCGCATTTAAGAATTACGCCGTCTTTATCCTTCGGGTTATGGAACTCGTCCATCGTCAAAACACAGTGCATGAGCTTCAAATCTTTCGTAGCTTCAAGAGCATCACGAACTTTTTCGGGGTCGTCTGAACCTGCACGCTCAATCGCATCTTTAAGCCAATAAACGCAGTCATAAGCCATTACAGCATTCATAAATTCCTGGCACTCAGTCCCGGCACTCTCAAGATATTTGTCGAAGAATGTCTTCAATGTCGGATCATATCTGTCAACGTGGCTTACCCAGTAAGTATTTCTCAATGTCTCGCCGGAAATTTCCCACATGAAATCGCCGTAACCATCTCCGCCAACAATAGGAAGCTCAATTCCGAGTTCACGAGCCTGTTTGACTGCTAACGGAAGAGATTTGCCCATGAACGGGAAAATGAATACGTCCGCTCCGCTGTCCTTCATGTTAGTGAGCTGTGAACGAAAATCTACGTCCTCGCCTCTGAAACCTTCATCAGCTACGATTGTTCCGCCCGCTGACTCAAAGCCCTTGATGAAAAACTCGCGCTGTCCTTGTGAGTAATCGCTCGATACGTCATAAAGCAATGCGGCTTTCTTGGCTCCAAGATCTCTGAACGCGAATTGTGCCATGATTGCGCCCTGATAAGGATCAAGGAAGCAAATTCTGAAGTTATACGGTCTGACTTTGCCGTTGTCGTCAACTGTTACTAATGGATTTGTCGGCAATGTTCCCAAGTGTGCAACATGTCCGCGATTGAATATCGGAGCCGCCGCAATGCATAACCCTGAACCTGACGGGCCAATCGTCGCAACAACTTTATCCTGCTCAACAAGTCGACGTGCCGCATTAACCATGTCTTCCTGACGAGTTCGGCAATCGTACATGATCACTTCGAGAGGACGACCTAAAACTCCGCCAGCCTCGTTAATCTCTTTCACGGCAATCTTGATGCTCTCGACTTCAGCAACTCCATATGCCGCAAAGTCTCCTGTTACTGTCGCAATCTCGCCGACCTTAATCGGAGCAGCTGCGAAGGCACAAGAAGCAAGCAGGAATAAACAAAGGAGGGAAAATATTACTTTCTTCATGAGAATAAATCACCTCATTAAAATTTGAATGTCAGAAATTATAATACAGCCTAAAAAATTTTTCAGCGGTTTATCAACGTAAGCAACAAAATATAACATGTTCTATTTTCCCGTCGTCTTAAGCAAATATCTTAATTGACAGAACGAATTTGCGCTAATAAAATTTTTCACAATTTCCATTACACACATAACAAGAGAGGAAGAGGCTATTCATGAAAGCTATTACCATCGTCAAGCCCGGCCAAGTTGAGATACGCGATCTTCCCAAGCCGGAAATTAAGAGTGATGAGGCATTGCTTCGTCCATTGTTCGGAGGAATTTGCGGAAGTGATTTAAACTCTTATCGCGGCACAAACGCTTATATGGCATATCCGAGAGTTCCAGGTCACGAGTTCAGCGCGGAAATCGTTGAAATTGGCCCGGACGTGAAAGGCTTCAAAGTTGGCGATATAGTAACGGCTAATCCCTATTTCAACTGTGGACATTGCTATTCATGCGATCACGGACTTGTCAACGCTTGCATGTCAAACCAGACAATGGGAGTTCAACGTGAAGGCGGATTTGCTGAGTATGTCGCTATGCCAGGAAGCCGATTAATCGACGGTAAAGGTTTAGCCCCGAAAATTTTAGCGTTAATCGAACCGTTCTGCATTGGCTATCACGGAATACAACGTGCAGTAGTTAAAGCCGGTGATAAAGTTCTCGTTGTCGGTGCCGGAACTATAGGCGTATTAGCGGCGATTGCGGCGAAATCTCGAGGTGCTGAAGTCTGGATCTGCGACGTTGCCCCCAAAAAGTTAGAGTACGCGATGAGGTTCGGCCTAAAAGGTACAATCTTGAACACTGGAGCTGAAGCGTTCGATAAAGGCTGGCGGGAAATTACGGACAATAACGGCTTCGATGTTACGGTTGAATGCGTAGGGCTTCCTTCAACGTTCCAGAATTGTCTTGATGCCGCATGCTTCGGTGCTAGGGTTGCTGTAATCGGCGTTGGTAAACATAATATAGATCTAGACTTCACAATTATTCAGAAGAAAGAGTTAAACATTTACGGCTCAAGAAACGCAATGACCAAAGATTTTATTGAGCTAATCGATGTCGTACGCAGTCAAAACCTGAAACTCGACGACGTAATCACGAACATTTACCCGTTTGATAAAGCTGCTCAGGCATTCGAGGACTTCGACAAAAACGCCGGGAGTATGCTGAAAGTTATGATTGAGTTCTAACGCTGGCAAAATGTCAGTGTCAAGAAATTATTATAAGGAGGAATTGTAATATGAAGAAAGTTTTTGCGGTTATCGTTATGTTAATGCTCTGTGTAAGTTCTGCTTCGGCTGATGTCGTCTTACAGCTTGGCTTTGAGAACTCCATGAGTGAGCCGATTGGTCAAGCGTTATTGAAGTGGCAGGAACTTTTAGCGGCTCGCAACACAGGCCTCACAATGCAGATTTTCCCGGATTCTCAGCTCGGTAACAAGACGGATTTAATCGATCAAATGCTTTTAGGCGAACCCGTTATGACGCTTGCTGACGGAGCATTTTTCGCGGATTACGGCGTTCCTGACATGGGAATAGTCTTCGGGCCTTTCCTGTTTGCAAATTGGGATGAATGCTGGAAACTGGTAGATTCCGACTGGTGGAAGAACGAATGCGAGGAACTCAACAAAATGGGCCTCAAAGTCATAGCGTCAAACTGGGCTTACGGTGAACGTCATACTCTCACAACAAAACCTGTAAAAACTGTTGATGACCTCAAAGGCTTACAGATTAGAGTTCCGACGAATCAGATCCAGACGAAAGGTTTCGAAGTTCTCGGAGCTACTCCGGTCGGAATGAGCTTAGGCGATGTTTACACGGCGTTACAGCAGGGAACGATTGACGGCGGAGAAAATCCCTTGAGCACACTTTACGGACGCAAACATCATGAAGTCGCGAAGTATTTAATCCTTGACGGCCACGTTCTGAACTATACTAACTGGATTTGCTCGTCTATGTGGTTTGATAGTCTTACTGAGGAACAGCAGAAAGCCCTTGTTGAGACTGGACACGAAGCCGGCGTTTTCAACAATGAACTTCAGTCAAAAGCTAATGATTACTATCTTGATCTCATGAAAAAAGAAGGCGTAACCGTAGTAGATCCTGATGAAAGCGTTCTTGAAGGGTTCAGGGCAAAAGCTCAGGATTTCTACAAAGAGGGAAAATTATTCAAGTGGTCAGATGGACTTTATGAGCGCGTAAAAGAAGCAATGAAATAATTCTGACATTTTCGGGGAGTGAGCTTTACGTTTGCTCCCTGTTTTTATTTGGAGGTGAAAATTCTTGACTACTGATCTAACACGAAAAAAGGCTAATCCTCTCGTAAAATTTTTATGCAATCTCGACTTAATCATCGCTGCTCTTGCACTCATAATCTTAACGTTAATTACGACAGCAGGAGTTTTCAAGCGTTACGTTCTCAAGGATCCTATTTTGTGGCAAGAAGAAATTTCCGCGTTCTGTCAAGTCTGGATGGTATACATGGGGGCGAGCGTAGCATTCCGAACTGGAAGCCATGTAGCAATTGAGATGTTGATTGACGCATTGCCCGAAAAGCTGCAAAAATTCATGGGTTATGTAATTGACATGATAGTTCTGTTCGTGCTCGTGTTCTTGCTGGTAAAATCTCAAGCGTATGTTGCTCAAGTCTTCGGACGTTCAGGAAGGCCCACGCCGATTTTGAGAATACCGTACACTTATCTTTACGGCGTTGCTCCTTATGGTTGCGGCTTAATGATAATCAGCTATTTTGTCGCAAAATACGCTCCGGAGTTCACAAAGTCTATTGATGTCCCTGAAAACGAGGTGAACGAGAATGATTAACGCCCTTAACTTGAGCATAGCAGGCGCAATCTTGCTTGTGATACTTTTGCGAGTGTTAAAAATTTCATGGCCTGTCGTGATAATCGCGGCTTTGGTGCTTCTGGTCGGAGTAAATATTCAGTGGGTAAAGCCATTTCTTGAGAATATCGGGCGTTCGCTCGGGACTAATAAAGTTCTGGGAATTTCGGCGGTGTTAATGCTGGTATTATTATTCCTGAAGGTTCCTGTTTTCATCGCGGTATTCGGCGGCTCATTAGTATATTTTCTGTTTAATCCCGGCATCAATCAAATCATCTTCGGTCAAAAAGCTGTAACCGGAACAGAAAGCCCCTCACTCTTAGCAATTCCTTTTTTCGTGTGTGCTGGAACATTCATGAACTATTCAGGAGTTACGACGCGCATAATGAACTTCTGTTCTGCCATAACCGGAAGAATGCCCGGAGGTCTCGCTCAGGTTAACGTTTTGCTCTCGACGTTAATGGGCGGATTGTCAGGTTCAAACTTAGCTGATGCCGCAATGGAAGCTAAAATGTTAGTGCCGGAAATGGAAAAACAGGGATTTTCTAAAGAATTTTCATCAGTCGTAACGGCCGCGTCCGCAATGATTACGCCGTTGATACCGCCGGGAATTGCTATGATACTTTACGGCTGCATTGCTGATGTCTCAATCGGAAAATTATTCATGTCGGGTATAACCGTCGGAGGTGCGTTGTGCATTGGCATGATGATACTTGTACATTTCATCTCGAAACGTCGCGGTTATCTTCCAATCAGGAACACTAAAATGTCATGGGCCGAACTCTGGGGACACTTAAAGCCCGCATTACTTCCGTTATGCTTGCCGGTAATCATAATCGGAGGAATTAGGCTCGGAGTTTTCACGGCTACAGAAGCAGGAGCTATCGCGATAATTTACGCCATAATCTTGGGCTTGCTTTATCATGAGTTGACGCTCAAGGGGATTATTCAGGCCTGCAAAGAAACAGTCTGCACAACCGGCGGAATTATGTTAATCGTCGCGGCCGCTTCAGTCTTCTCATGGGTATTGACGAAAGAAAGAATTCCTCAGCAGTTGACGGAGTTCATCGTCTCAATATGCCCGAACAAATACGCGTTCTTAATCGCCGTGAATATCTTCGTCCTAATCGTCGGAATGTTCATCGAGGGCAACGCTACAATGATCGTTCTTGTCCCGTTACTTGCTCCGATAGCCAGACAATACGGGATTGATGAGATACAATTTGCTATGGTCTACATCTTCAACAACGCGATCGGCGCTTTGTCTCCTCCTATGGGAACGCTCATGTTCGTAACGTGCTCAGTAACCGGATGCAAGACTAAGCCGTTCATGAAGGAAGCTATACCGTTCTACTTGCTGTTAATCGTCCTGCTCCTGTTGTTGACGTTCTGCCCGCCAGTAACTACAGCGATTGTGAAGCTCACATACGGTGGATAAAATTTTTCAGCAGTCTGTTTCTTCGTGAGATGGACTGCATTTTTTCATCTATATAGCTGGCTTGTGTAAAGGGGAAATTTGAAGCATAAATCCACAAGAAAGAAATATCCTCGTGATGAAACTTTGCTCATAAAAAAAGGAGAGCTACTCTGTGGAATGGGGGTGTTAGGTTAAAGCGCAACCCAAAAAGCAAAGTATAACTCTCCTACCCGGTATGACATATACGCCGCTGCCGTATATTGGGCCGTAAAGACCATTCTTTTAATAATCGATTGGTTTACCCGCTAACATAGAGGTGTAATTTACGGGTTTCGCGGGGGCAACTAGCTCCCTCACTGTTGCCCTCATATTTTATCACATCAAACCTTATTCTTCACCTCGTTATACATCACAAAAAGTTTCGCTACAATATCAAACTCGCTCAAGTCCTCAGCCCAACCATAAGCCTCACACACTGCCGCATCAT
>CALGHA010000057.1 GCA_937915835.1 uncultured Fretibacterium sp.
ATCTTGTAGTTGCCCTCAACAGAAACTTTCTGCCCGAACTGGTCAGTCTTACGAAGTCCGCCGTTGATGATGGCTTTGGTCTCGTTGTTGTCACTGCTCCAGAGTGCCGCCGAGTCGCCGTTGAGCAATTTCTTCTTGTTGAACTGGGTCGTGTTGCCGATACGAGTAATCTCTTCGTTGAGCTGGTCAATTTCTACCTGGATGTAGCTTCTGTCCTGCTGAGTAAGAGTATCGTTTGCGGCCTGGACTGAAAGTTCACGCATTCTCTGAAGAATTGAATGTGTCTCGGAAAGTGCACCTTCTGCTGTCTGAATAAGGCTGATACCGTCCTGAGTGTTGGCTACGGCTTTGTCGAGGCCCTTAACCTGTGAACGCATTTTCTCACTGATTGCGAGTCCTGCGGCGTCATCTGCGGCTGAGTTGATACGGAGTCCGCTCGAGAGTCTTGCTATTGACTTCTGAAGTGCGTTGCTGGTACCGTTTACGATGTTGTAGCTCTGTAAAGCCGGTATGTTGTGTTGAATTACCATTGACATAGTACAAATAACCTCCTTGTAAGTTTCTTAACTAATTCCCCTTGCCGTCCATGTGTAAGGGATTTCCTGCCCTAATAATTTCTAGGGTACCTGTGCCGCTTTGACCGAAACTTTTTACTTCAGCTCTTAACGCTCGCGCATCGTCTGAGCCGGAAGATTAATTTGGGTTTATCACGGCTGAGCGCATGTTGCTTAAGTAAACCTTCTATCTTTTCGCGAAAAGGTTTCTTTGACATATTCCCCAATAAGTGAAGTCGGGGGGGAATTTTGGTGTTGACGGACCTGCATTAATGAAAAAGTCCTGCTAGTCCTGAACCTACGGCCGATGTCCCAGCCAATTTTAATAATATCATGTAATATACCCGCATGGGGTTTTTTCGTTTCATTCACAATTTCGGAGTAAGAGATAAATTACTTTAGCATAAAACGTAAAAATTTTAGAGTTTTATAAAAATTTCATCAACAAAATAGAACATGTTATATTTTCCCGACGAATTTTTTGCTACGGGTATCACAAACTTATGTTTTCATGGCAACGTAAAAAATGGCTCATAATGTTATAATCATTACAAAATTTTCTGAGGAGGAAGAGTTTTTATTCACACTCTGACTTCAAAGAAGGAGGGTAAAATTATCAATGTCAACTTACACATATAATCCTGAGTCGCTTAAGGCTGAAGAGTTTATTAATCATGAAGAAATTCTTGACACGTTAATTTACGCTGAAGCTCACAAGAATGATACCGAACTGATTACTTCACTGCTCGAAAAAGCCCGCCCGAAATTCAACGCTAAAGGCTGTACGTGTTCGGGATTAACTCATCGTGAAGCGTCTGTGTTATTGGCCTGTGAAGATGAAGAATTAATCAAGAAGATTTATGATGTTGCTGAAGAAATCAAGTTAGCATTTTACGGCAATCGTATAGTTCTGTTCGCTCCGCTTTATCTCTCGAATTACTGTATTAACGGCTGTCTTTATTGTCCGTATCACACGAAGAATAAAACTATTCCGCGCAAGAAATTAACTCAAGAAGAAATCCGTGCTGAAGTTATCGCATTGCAGGACATGGGGCATAAACGATTAGCAATTGAAGCCGGCGAAGACCCCGTGAATAATCCGATTGAGTATATTCTTGACAGCATAAAGACGATTTACAGCGTCCATCACAAAAACGGAGATATTCGGCGTGTGAACGTGAATATTGCCGCGACGACCGTTGAGAATTACAGGAAGCTCAAAGATGCCGGAATTGGAACGTATATTTTATTCCAGGAGACTTATAACAAGAAGAGCTATGAGACTTTACACCCGACAGGCCCCAAACATAATTATGCGTATCACACCGAAGCAATGGATCGTGCAATGCAGGGCGGAATTGACGACGTAGGACTTGGCGTTTTGTTCGGACTTGAAGGCTATAAATACGAGTTCGCAGGGCTCTTAATGCACGCTGAACATCTCGAAGCAACTCAAGGTGTCGGGCCTCATACTATAAGCGTTCCGAGAGTAAAGCCGGCTGATGACATTAATCCTGACGACTTCAACAATTCAATTCCAGATGAGATTTTCACGAAGATTGCGGCGTGTATTCGAGTGGCTGTGCCTTATACGGGAATGATAATCTCGACGCGTGAGAATGAAAAAGTCCGGGCAAAAATGCTTGAAGTCGGAATTTCCCAGATTAGTGGCGGCTCAAGGACCAGTGTCGGAGGTTACACGGAAGAAGAGAGGCCTCATGACACAGAACAATTTGACGTTTCAGATCAGCGAACACTTGATGAAGTCGTTCAATGGTTAATGAAGCAAAATCATATTCCGTCATTCTGCACGGCGTGTTACAGAGCTGGAAGAACAGGCGATAGATTTATGAGTTTGTGCAAGTCCGGACAAATTCTGAACTGTTGCCATCCGAACGCCTTAATGACGCTCACAGAATATCTTGAAGATTACGCTTCACCAGAGACGAAAGAAATCGGCTATGAGATGATTACTCGTGAGTTAATGCGCATTCCAAGAGAGAACGTGAGGGAAATTGCGCGTGATAATATCGAGGCAATGAAGAATGACAATAAACGAGATTTCAGGTTCTAGCCTAAACGAAACGCCATCAGGTGAAAGAGTTCACATTGCTTTTTTCGGGTTGCGCAATGCTGGAAAATCAAGCCTCGTAAACGCCGTAACAGGTCAAAATCTCGCGATTGTCTCAGAAATTAAGGGAACAACGACTGACCCAGTGAGTAAAGCTATGGAGCTTCTGCCGCTGGGCCCCGTTGTTATTATTGACACGCCCGGCCTTGATGATGTCGGTGAACTCGGAGAATTGAGAGTTAAGCGTGCTTTGAACGTTCTTGCGAAATGTGATATTGCTGTGCTTGTTCATGACGCAAACGAAGATTTTACCCAAGCCGAGAATGACTTAATAAAACTCTTCGAGACACGAAAGCTCCCGTTCATAATCGCGAATAATAAGGCTGATTTGCTGAACGTTAGGAATGACGAGAATTTTTACCTCAGCGCGTTGACCGGCGAAAATATTAACGCTCTCAAGGAAAAATTAGCTTCACTCGCAAAAAGTAAATCTTCAAGCAAAAAGTTAATCGCTGATTTGCTCAAGCCCGGCGATATTGTTCTTCTCGTAATTCCCGTTGATAAAGCCGCACCGAAGGGAAGATTAATTTTGCCTCAACAGCAGACAATCCGGGACATTCTCGACGCTCGATGTTCGGCGTTCATGTGTCAAGATACGGAATTGTCGCACGCGCTGGGAAAAATTACGCCTGCCCTCGTCGTTACGGATTCGCAAGTTTTCGAGAAGGTTAATGCGATTGTCCCAAGAAATATTTTGCTAACGTCGTTCTCTATCTTGTTTGCACGCTATAAGGGAAATTTGAAAGCTCTTGTGAATGGCGCTGAGAAGTTATCACGGCTTAAAGACGGCGACAAAGTTTTAGTATCAGAGGGCTGTACTCATCACAGACAATGCGGGGATATCGGCACGGAGAAAATTCCTGCTTGGGTTAAGAATTTCACGGGGATTAATCCTGAGTTTTCGTTCACTTCCGGCGGAGAATTTCCAGATGTTGAGACGCTGAAAAATTTTTCGCTCGTAATCCATTGCGGAGGCTGTATGCTCAACGAACAAGAAATGCTTTCACGTCTTGAACGCGCTGAATTGGCCGGAGTTCCAATCGTGAATTACGGTGTCGCAATAGCCCAAATGCACGGAATTTTGCAAAGAAGTCTTGAGCCGTTTAGCTTGTAAATTTTGTCGGGAGGGATAATTTTTCCCTCTTTTCTCTGTCATAATATCGGCAGGAGATGAAATCATGAACACTAAGAGTAATTTATTCAGGCTTATTCGCGAGATATTCTCGTTCTTCCCTGTCAAAATGCCGCTGTCGATATTCCTTATACTTTTTTCGGCGGCGATTAACACTTTCCCGTCAATTTTTATCCAGAAGATTATTGCGTTGATTGAGAATACTTCACCTTCGGTTTCATGGGCTGAGATTAGCGTAAACGTCGTGAGATTGCTGGTTATTCTTGCTGGATTTTATGTTCTCTCGTTGTCGGCGACGATTATTACCGGGCAGCTTGGAGCGGAGATTACGCAGGGAGTTTTGATGCGGTTGCGTAAGAAAATGTTTGACAGAATGCAGAATTTGCCGCTGAAATTTTTTGATACCAAAGCTCACGGCGATATTATGAGCACTTACACGAACGATATAGACTCTTTAAGGCAGATGGTCTCGCAGGGAATTCCTCAGATGTTGACGGCCTTAATCACAGTGATAGCAATTCTCTCAATCATGCTTTATTTCTCATTATGGCTTACGCTCGTAACTCTCACGGGAATTTTCGCGATGATAATTATCACTAAGAAAGTTGGCGGAAGATCAGCAAGGAATTTCCGTGCTCAGCAAAAGAATACGGGCGAGCTTGAGGGATTTGCTGAAGAGATGATGAACGGTCAAAAAGTTGTAAAAGTTTTCTGCCATGAGGACGACAGCATTAAAGACTTCGAGGCTCTGAACACGAAACTTTTCACGGAATCCGAGAAGGCCAATAAACGAGCTAACACACTCGGGCCAATTTTGAACAACGTCGGGAATATTTTATACGTCGTTACAGCTTTAGCCGGAGGAGTATTAATTTTATCAGGAGTTCCGAACTTGAGCATTTCGGGACTTCCTATGAGCATAAGCGTAGCAATTCCCTTCTTGAACATGACTAAACAATTTGCGATGAATATTAACCAGCTTTCAATGCAATTAAACTCTATCGTGTCAGGATTGGCCGGAACTGGAAGAATTTTTGCGCTGATTGACGCTGAAAGAGAAATTGACGACGGGAAAATCATTCTCAATGACGACGACGCAAAGGGAAGTATTGAGATTTCACATGTAAATTTTGGCTATGATGAGAATGTGAGAGTTCTTCACGACATAACTTTAACAGCAAAGCCCGGACAAAAGACGGCTCTTGTCGGTTCAACAGGAGCGGGAAAAACTACGATTGCTAATCTAATTCCGAGATTTTATGACGTTGACGAGGGCGAAATTCTTTATGACGGCGTTAACATCATGGACATCAACAAGGCTTCACTTCGCAAAAATTTGGGAATAGTTTTGCAAGACACAAATTTATTCACCGGCTCAGTTCTGGAAAATATACGTTACGGAAATCTTGACGCTTCGGATGAAGAATGCATGAACGCGGCTAAACTTGTGAGTGCTGATGAGTTTATCTCGCGTTTACCCGAAGGCTATAACACTATGTTGACCGGCAACGGAGCGAATTTATCACAGGGTCAGCGTCAGTTAATCGCGATTGCACGTGCGGCCGTCGCTAATCCTGTCGTTATGATTTTGGACGAAGCTACATCATCAATCGACACTCGAACAGAATCGCTCGTTCAAAAGGGAATGGACGCTCTCATGAAGGGCCGAACAGTTTTTGTTATCGCACATAGGCTCTCGACAGTTCGGAACTCAGACTTAATTCTCGTCATGGAACACGGGGAAATTATCGAGCGTGGAACTCACGAAGAATTGATTGCGTTACAGGGAAGATATTATAAACTTTACACTGGAGCTTTTGAGCTGTCATAACAGGTAAAAAATTAATGAGGGGCTTTTCTTTTGTTGACAGGCCCCCCAAATTTATTATATTATCGCGTCAGAAAATCAACGGCTATTTTCGTAGCTTCATCCCAGAAATTATTGAACCCGTGATCCGCACCTTCGATTAAGTGAATTTCGCCATTCTCGTAAATTTTGTTATAACGTTCACTGTAAGTATACGGCACAATTCGGTCTGCTGTTCCGTGTATCATGCATGCAGGTCCGGTGAATTTCTCGGCTGTCTCGTAAATCGGCAATGTCTGAGACGTAAGCATGTATTCGCGGCCCAAGTTGTAAGTCCCGAAAATTTTCACAGTCTCCGGAGGATTTCCAGCATCATAATGAGCGTCCATTACATTGCCTCTGATTGCGTCATCACGAAGCACAGCCGCCGGAGCGAGTAACACAATACTTTTCACGTTATCTTTACCGAGTTCACCAGCCAGCATGCTCGTAACAACTCCGCCCTGTGAATGTCCTGCAATCGATACGCTTTCAACATATTCAAGCCCTTTCACGAACTCGAAAACACTTTTAGCGTCCACAATTTCGTTAAGAACTGTCATATCCTCAAATCTGCCTTCACTTTCGCCGTGTCCGTTGAAGTCAAATCTGATTGAGGCAACTCCCTTTTGCTCTAAAGCGTCGGCAATGTCAGTTAAAGGCCTGTTAGTCTTGTTGCCAGTGAAGCCGTGAAGAAGCATAACCATCGGGCATTTCTCGCCGTGTTCAATCTCTGGACGCTGAAGAATAGCCGCTAAATTCCCGTGATGGCCGTCAATCGTGAGGGTAATTGTCTCGGCTGAAGTAATTGACGTGAAAATTAGTAAAACTAGCAATGATAAAGCAAATTTTTTCATGTTATGAGACCTCCTGATAGAAATTTTAAGTTAATGTTATAATTCAGACGCTAGAAATTCAACCATCAGGAGAACAAAACTTTTTGAGCACGTCATTATTCGCAAATCCCAACGATGAACCTTTAGCCGCAAGATTACGCCCTCAAACTCTCGAAGACTTCGCAGGTCAGGAACATTTAATCTCACCTGGAAAAATTCTTTATCGCATAATTCAAGGCGACAAAATTCCCTCAATGATATTCTGGGGACCTCCGGGCGTTGGCAAGACGACATTGGCCGGGATTATCGCACGAAAAACTCACGCACAATTCATAAACTTTTCTGCTGTAACGAGCGGCATTAAGGAAATTCGGGAGGTCATGCATCAGGCCGAAGCCAATAAAAATTTCGGTGAACGCACAATCGTATTCGTTGATGAAATTCATAGATTTAACAAGGCTCAGCAGGACGCTTTTTTGCCATTTGTCGAGAAAGGAAGCATAATTCTCATCGGCGCAACTACGGAAAATCCATCGTTCGAGATTAACGGAGCTTTATTGTCTCGGTGCAAAGTCTTTGTGCTTAAGGCTCTAAGCGTTGACGACATCATGAAATTATTGCGGCGAGGCTTAAACTTTTTGGGAAATGTCAAAGCTGACGACGAAATTTTACGCGCAATCGCTAATTTCTCAAACGGGGACGCACGCTCAGCATTATCACTTCTGGAGATGACGGCGATAAACTCAGACGCTGACGGGAAAATTACGCCGGAAATCCTCGAACAATGCACGTCAAGAAAATCTTTGCTTTACGACAAAAACGGAGAAGAACACTATAACTTAATCTCAGCTCTGCATAAATCAATGCGTAATTCTGACCCCGACGCGGCAGTTTATTGGCTTGCAAGAATGCTCGAGGCCGGCGAAGACCCGTTATATATCGCTCGACGTATCGTGAGATTTGCGAGTGAGGATGTCGGACTTGCTGAACCTAACGCTCTCTCAATGGCAATCTCAGCTTATCAGGCCTGTCATTTTCTGGGAATGCCGGAGTGTTCAGTGCATTTAACTCAAGCCGTCGTTCACATGTCGATAGCACCAAAATCGAACGCGTTATATTTAGCTTACAACTCAGCACGCACGGACGCTTTGAACTCTCTAGCTGAACCCGTCCCGTTACACATCAGGAATGCTCCGACAAAGTTAATGCGCGAGTTAGATTACGGGAAAAATTATCAATATGCTCATGACTTCGACGAGAAAATTACGGCGATGGAGTGCCTCCCTGACAGCTTGAAGGGGAAAGAGTATTATCATCCGACTAGTCAGGGAAGCGAGATTAATTATCTTAAACGCTTAGAGAAAATTAAAACTTGGAAGGCCAATCATTCACCGAACTGACGCAGCAGGAGCAGGACGGCCGAATAAATACCCTTGAGCCAAATCACAGCCGGCTTCCTTGAGAAATTCTAATTGCTCCTTAGTCTCTACACCTTTTAATAATGCAGGAATTCCCAGTTTTTTAGCCATGCTGATAACCGCTGAGATTATTATATTTGCGCGCTCATTGTCGACCGATTTAATCATGTCCATGTCAATTTTCAGCCCGTCAAGCGTAAAATCCTTGAGCACCTTCAACGATGAATAACCTGAACCGAAAGCGTCCATCCAGACATTAAAGCCGTGATGACGTAATCGTTCACTTTCATGCTTCATTGCGTCCATGTCAACAGCTATCAAGCTCTCAGTCAATTCTATTCTCAGCATGTCATGAGAAATATCATTTCTGGCTACAGCGTCTTCAATAACTCTGACTATATCCGTAAGCTCAAAGTCCAAACGTGAAAGATTTAACGAAACAGGCACTAAAATATCGCCGTTATCCTTTCGCCGCCTTAACTCCTCGCAAACTTTTTCTATCATGAAGCAGTCAAGTTTATGTATCATCCTTTGTTCTTCTAATACGTAAATAAAATTGGCCGGTGATAATCTCCCGTATTTCGGATCTTCCCAGCGAGTTAACGCCTCAAATGAAGCAATCTTGCCGGTCTCAACGTCAACAACAGGCTGAAAGAATACTTTTATTCTCTCCTTGTCAATTGCCTCCTGAAGCGAACCCGTGATATATTCTTGCAATTGCATTTTCTCGTCCATTTTGCCGTCGTAAATCTGGACGTTCGTGCCGTATTCATGCTTTATGCTCTCACACGCTACTTTTGCACAGTCGCAAACTACGCTGATATCCATATTCGGAGATTTTATCACGTAAATTCCTGCCTTCATCTCGACGATTACGCCGCGCCGAATATTATTCACACGGACGCTTAAACGATTAATTTTCTCCGGTAAATTCTCCTGAGCTGTGATGACGACAAAATGATCTTCCTGAAATCTCGCGACTAAACCATTCGGAAATGTCTCAAGCAAAATTCTGGCAATTGACTTCAACATTCTGTCGCCGCCGGAAAATCCGTAAGTCTCGTTATAAGTGTGAAAATTCCTGACGTTGAAATATATACAGCTGGGAGATTTGCCCTTCTTGAAAAAGTCTTTAATAACTTTCGGTGCTCTGAGACGAAATGCTTTCATGTTCGCTAATCCCGTAAGCTCGTCAATAACATTTGCTTTAGGCTCAGGAAGGCTCGTTTGTCCTGAAAGTTCAGTCAATTTTTCGCGAATTTCCATGTCATGAAGATATACGTAAAATATATCGCCAAGTTCCTCATCATGAACTAAGTGGCCCCAGTCCTCAATTTTCTTGATATTCCCGTTCTTCGTGATTATCCTGTACGTAACATAATCATAGCCCTTCATGATTTTTATCTGCGACTTGATTATGCTCTCGACCTCTTCGATATCTTCAGGGTAAACGATCGTAGCAAAACTTCCGCCGGTGAACTTCATGAAGTCTTGAACATTCTCACACTCGAAAATATTCGCAATTTCCTCACTGGCAAAAATTATCTCTTCGGCCTCGTTGTCCTTATAGACAAGCAAAGCTCCAGGCATATTGACTGAAATTTTTTGCAGGGTCATACTGTCGTTGTCATTGAACATGTCCAAACTTCCTTCCTCAACTAAGTCTAAAATAAGTCTAAAAATTTACGTTTTAATGCACAAGAAATTTTTGCACATTCCATAAATTTATTCTTCACTCTCTGACTTTCAAGTTATCAGGAATGTAGCGCACAAGAACTTTCCTGATTGCGTCAGATTTTATCGGCTTGGGTAAATAATCATTGAAGCCGTAGCTGATATATTCATCGCGTAATCCTGTTCCCGAGTTCGCCGTGAGTGCTATGAACTTCGCAAATCTCGAAGCCCCGTCAATCTCACGCGCTTTTCTCAGAGTTTCAACCCCATCGAGGCCGGGCATTTTATGATCCAGAAAAACTATGTCGTAATGATTAGCTTTCAGGAGTTCTAAACATTCTTCGCCGCTTTCAACAGTCTCAACTTGAGCTTGAAACTCTTTCAACATTCCTTTAGCGACGACAAGATTAACCGGAGTATCATCGACGACAAGAATTTTTGCGTCCGGACATGTAAAATCTTCGTCCTCATCGTGAGAAAATCCCGTATTCGCTTCGTGTTCGTCCAACAACATAGCTTCATATTCTGAGATTGTGCCTTGAAAGCCGTCTTGAGCGAGCTGCTGCATAAGTTCCATCGTGAAAATGCTTCCTTCACCGTATTTGCTCTCAGCTTTGATTGTCCCGTCCATGAGTTCAAGCAAATATCTCACCAGAGTTAAACCAAGCCCGGCACCTTCAATGCTCTGTGTCTCGTTCATGTTGACGCGCTCGAATGAATGAAATAAACGCGATAAATCCTCCTGACGTATTCCAATTCCGGAGTCTTTAACTGAGATTATTAACTTTACGCGCGAATAATTTTCAAGATTTCCCTTGACGCTTAAAGTAATTTTTCCCTTTTTCGTGTACTTCACAGCGTTATCAATCAAATTTGTAATAGCCTGGCGAATTTTATCCTCGTCGCCGTAAAGATGTTCAGGCAAATTTTTATCAATCTCAAGAGTAAACTCTAATTTCTTCTCGTGAATTGTCTCAAAATTTCCCTCTTCTATATCCTTCAGCAATTGCCACAAATGATAATCCGTGTTGAAAAGCTCCATTTTGCCGCTCTCAAATTTAGAGATGTCCAGAATGTTATTAATAATCGAGAGTAAATGATTGCCGGCCTTGCGTATATCAAGTGAAGCCTGGTGAATTTCAGGATCTCTGCTCTCCTTTAATATCATCTCATTCATCCCGAGAATTGCGTTCATAGGCGTCCTGATTTCGTGTGAGGTGTTCGCGAGAAAATCACTCTTAGCATGATTGGCCGCGTTGGTAATCCTCGTTGAGTGTTCAGCACGCTGGCGAGATTCCTCAAGTTCCTTCTCAACCGTCAGCATTTGCCTGTAAGTCGGAGCTTCGTAGTAAAAGAAAATCAGGAATAACATTACACAAGCTACAGCATAAGTGAACAAGACCGTGCGAATGAACATATATTGAATTACATTTGCGCCGATTAGAAGTACCATAATGAAGTTCAGTATGAAATATTGAGATCTTGCCGTGTAAAACTCTTTATGAGTAATCTGAAGCCACAAAGCTATAATCACAAAGTAAAGGACATAAACGCTCCGCCACAAAGTGTTATAAGTCCCTCTGAATAATCCGCCGTCATTCACAATCAGGAAGAAAAATCCGGCAGTTCCAGGAATTACATTCAGGATTAACATTACGAAGCTCGAAGCAAGAAGAAAGTAATTGAACATGTCAAATTTTCTGTCGTTGACATTCACGAAGGCTTCAACGTAACGCATGAGGTAATAAGCATTGACATTCACAGCCGCGTAATAAAGCGAGCGGATAAACATATTCACAATGTGCCGATGTCCCCAGCCGTCAATCAGCAGAGTTGATGATACTTCAAGGGTTGCCGCAAAAAGTGTTGAGAGCGCAAGAAGCCTGAAACGTTTATTAATTTCTGCTTTAGTCCCGTAACGAATAAATAAAAATATCGTCAGGACCGCCATAAAAGGAATTATCGTTACTTCAATCCAGACGTTATAACCGTAAGTCAGCAATCTAATTTCACCTCAATTTTAAGGACTGCAAAAAAGATATAGTTATCATGCCTAACCATCTAATTCAGTCCCCCCCCCCCTTGAGTAATTTTACTGAGAGGGATATATTTAGCGAGCATTTCCTCAAGTTCCTTGCCATTTACAGGTTTGCTCAAGAAGTCATCAAATCCGGCTGATAATAATTCCGCACGAACTCCGACGAGAGCATTAGCTGTGCAGACGATAACTTTTGCGCTTGCTCCGGGAGCGTCAGGCATCTGCTTAATTTTCGCGAGGGTTTCTTTACCGTCCATTCGAGGCATCATGTAATCCATGAGAATTACGTCATACTCACTTTCAGCAACTTTCTTCAAGCATTCTTCGCCGGATTCAGCTTCGTCAATTTTCACCTCGTTATCTTTCATGAGTGAACGCAGGACTATTCTGTTCATGTCGTTATCGTCGACGATTAAAACTTTTGCGTCTGGAGCTTTGAGAACTTTTCGCTCGGTCTTCTTTTTATGGGCATCCTCGATTTCATATTCATGTAAAGTTTGTTCACCGACGATTTTTTGAGGGATTACGACATGAAACGTTGAGCCCATTCCGTAAGTCGATGTAACTTCAACGCTTCCTCCCATGAGCTCGATTAATCTTCCTGTAATCGCCAAGCCTAAACCTGTACCCTCGATGTTGTGAGTTTCTTTCGCGTCGATACGTGAAAATGACTTGAATAATTTTGGAATATCCTCCGTGTGAATGCCGATACCCGTATCTGTAACTGTGATGTGAAGAACTATCAATGAAGGGTCATCACCTTTTACGCCGGTCAAAACGAATTTAACACTTCCTCGTTTCGTATATTTCACGGCGTTATTGAGAATGTTGACCATGATTTGATGAACTCGTATTCTGTCGCCGAAAAGTTGATTGGGCAGTGAGTCGTCAATCTGCACAATATACTTCAAGCCCTTCTGTTCAGCCCTAATCTTCACCATGTTATCAACGTCGCGCAAAACTCTCGCTAAATCATAATTTCTCAAGGCCAATTCAAGTTGACCTGATTCAATCTTTGAGAAGTCAAGAATGTCATTGATGATGTGAAGCAAAGTATTTCCGGCACTCTGAATGTCGCGAGCATACTCGTAAATTGGCCCGGATTCGTATTTGCGTAAAATAACTTCGTCCATTCCCAAAATTGTAGTGAGAGGCGTTCGGATTTCGTGAGACATGTTCGCGAGAAATTCTCCCTTTGCGGCGTCGGCGGCTATTGCGGCTTCGTTAGCTTCATCGGCGAGAGCTTTTGCCTTTCTGAGACGCTCAAGAGTTCTTTCCAAATCTCTGTATGCCGGAGTTTCAAGCAGGAAGAAGAAATAATAAACGTTCACAGAGATTATGATAAAGTTGACGGGAATTTTCGGGAATAATTGAGCCTGTAAAATTTGAATTGCCCAGCACACTACGAAGTTGCCGATTAAAGCCCACATTTGACCTTTCGTGAACGCCCGGCGGTAAAGATAAAGCTCAAACCATGTCCATATAGACCAGATCCATAAATAGCCGACCGTAAGAAATCCCCATAATGAACCAGTCGTCAATTTCCCGTCCGGAGTAATTGCGTAATTAGCTCCCGTGAAGAAGCCTACAATTTGAAAGTAAACGAAAATTCCGAGCACGACATTTTGAGCGTAAAGCATTCGTTTTTTTCCAGGTGATGCCGGCCCGAAGCCTCCTATGTAACGCATGAACATGAAATATATTCCGCATGCTGCCCATTGCCATAATAACGAACAGAAATATTTTGCTTCAATAGAAAAAGTTGAACCTTCAGCAAGAACGATTGACACAAAGACATCAATAACACTGCTGATCGTCGTCATATAAGCATAACGCAATAACCCTTTTTTTTCCGTTGAAGTCCCGGAGTAAATAACCTGAAGATAAACGCATAAAGTTGCACTGAGGAAAATTACGGCGATTTCAGATTCTATTATATAAACGCTGTCCAAATTATTAATAACTCCTTCGCCTTGAAAAAATTAAAATTTATGTATGTGAAAAATTTATTATAATTATATGACCAAAGACGGGAATTTTTCACGAAATGTGATATTATTCAACATCATGAACACACAATCATTAAGACAATTTATTTTCACGCCGGACAGTACAGGAATGAATATCACGGCTTTATGTTTCTGTACTTTCAGTGCAATCATGTCGCTTGCGTCGATTATAATCGGAATTATGAGACTTTGCGAAGGATTTTACGTCTCAGCAGGTGCATATTTTATCGCTGGAATTTTTTCCGTGATACTTTTTGCACATTCACTTCACTGCATAATCAAATTGAACGTTAAGCCTCTTGCAAAATTTTCTTATCCGCTTATAGCTGGAGGATTTATTTACGGACTGACGATTTTATTTTTCCTTGACGGCGGGACAACTGGAGGAGTTCCTGTATTTTTCATTCTAGCAGTCGTAGCTACTCCGTTCTTCTTGGGCGTAGGTGAAGCGGTCGTAATGATTTGTCTTGAGATTGCCGCTTACACTCTCGACGCAGTTTTTGACACTTTATATCCCGAAGCAGTTAATCATGCTCTCTCTATGCCTGAAAATTCATTTTTGCCGTTCATGATTGTCGGAGGTTCATTAGGTATAATCTGCCTGCTTTACACTTATTCATTTAGACATCAGCAGACGCGGCTTGATACGGCGATAGCTGAGGCCAATTCAGCGAACGAAGCGAAAAGTTCATTCTTAAATAATATGTCGCATGAAATCAGAACTCCTATGAACTCGATTTTAGGCATGAACGAGATGATTTTGCGCGAGGAAGATCGCCCGGAAATTCGCGAGTATGCAATGGTAATTCAACGGAGCGGACGTGCTTTGCTGGGAATAATTAACGACGTTCTGGATTTCTCGAAATTGCAGGATAAAAAGATGGAGATTATGCCAGTTCGTTATGATTTAAGCTCGCTGATTAATGACCTTGTGAATATAGCGGCCGAACAGGCTAAGAAAAAATCTCTGACCTTCACGGTGAACGTTGACAAAAATATTCCGAGAATACTTGACGGTGACGAATATCACATTAGGCAAGTCATGATGAATATTCTCAACAACGCGATTAAATACACTGAGCACGGAGGAGTTACGGTTACGATAAGTCATGAGACGATTGACAACTATCATATTCTGCTGAAGTGTTCAGTCAGTGATACGGGAATAGGGATTAAATCTGAGGACTTAGAGCATATATTCCAGCCGTTTGAACATATCGAGGCATCGCGAAAATTTAGTGCTGACGGTTCAGGTTTGGGCTTGTCAATAGTTCAGAAATTGCTTCAGCTGATGGGGTCTGAATTAAAAGTTGAGAGCGTATTTCATAAAGGTTCGACGTTCTCATTTGACATTCAGCAGGCAGTAATAAAATGGGAGCCTATTGGGGATTATGAGCGTGCATTCTCGCTGGCGGCTTCTCACCAGTCAAAGAATTTTACGCAGTCATTTACCGCACCGAACGCAAAAGTCTTAGTTGTTGATGATGCTGACGTGAACTTGCTAGTGTTCGCTAATTTGCTCAAGAAAACTAAGATTAAGATTGATACGGCCTCAAGCGGTGTAGAAATGCTCCAGATGGTCAGGATGAATCACTATAACATGATATTCTTGGACCACAGAATGCCCGGCATGGACGGAATTGAAGCGTTCCATAACATGAAGAAGATGACTGACGGCTTGAACTATAATACTCCGGTTGTTGCGTTAACGGCCAATGCTGTATTAGGAGCGCGGCAGTTATATATTGATGAGGGCTTCAGCGATTATATTTCCAAGCCTGTTGACACTGTGAGACTTGAACAAATTTTGCTTGAGTATCTTCCGCCTGATTTGGTGATTAAGAACGATGAAAACTCTGACGTTGACGACCACGAAGAGGCTAAACCGGCGATTGAATTTGTCAGTGAGCAGCCTGATGAAAACGAAGAGGCCGAAGAGACTTCACCGTATAAAAATATTCCTGGAATTGATTACAATGCGGCAGTAACGAACTGCGGAACTGAAGAGACGTTTGTTCAAGCTCTGGAAATTTTCTATAATTCGCTGGACAAGAAGGCTGACGAAATCGAGGGCTTTGAACGCGAAAAGGACATCAAGAATTACACGATAAAAGTTCACGCGTTGAAGAGTGCGGCACGTCTGGTCGGAGCTTTAAAACTCTCGGATGATGCGAAATATCTTGAGGCTTGCGGTGATAAGAATGACGAGGCAGAAATTGAAGCGAAAACTCCGGCGTTATTATCACTCTACAGAAGCTATAAGCCGACGTTAGCGAAAGTTTTCGGTGCTAATGATGAACCTGATATGTCATTGCCTGAAATGTCCGTTGCTGATTTGCACGAGATGTATTCACTGCTTAAGGGATTTGCGGCAGATTTCGACCTTGACAACATCGACGCAATGATAGAAGAAACAAAGAAATACAGAATTCCCGAGTCTGAACGCGAAAAATTCGAGAAGATTAAAGAGTGCGTAACTAATGCGGACTGGGGAGGACTTGAAGAGTTATTAGCTTAAAAATTTTTAATGGGGCGTAAAATAATTTCGGTATAATTCCGAATTGCACATAGTGAAAAAAGTTCGGCGGGTTGGACGAGCTTTGAATTTATAATGTGAAAGAAGGCAAGTGAGAAGGAAAATGAGCAAGATTTTATTCATTACAGAGAAAGTTAGCTTTATTTCCGAAGGCATAATTAATCACCTTAAGGCTCAAGATTTCGAAGTCTTGACGGTGAAACCTGATGTTACGGCGATATCTAATTTCCTCAAAGAAGACAAGGGCGACGAAGAAGGAGCGATTGATCCGGAAGTTGCCGCGCTTTTGACTCAGGAAGGCGAGAACGGAGGCGAAGGGGCTGAAGCTTCAGGCGAGAACAAGAAAGAGGACATTCCGAGAATATTTATACTTTACCTTCAGGGCGAAGATAACTTGATGATTGATGTCTTAGGCTACATTCGTGATTTAGTCGAGGACAGGGGCATAAGATTTTTCGTTATCGGAACGCAGGAAGAACTTGATGAAGTTGTCGGGAAAAAAGCGGATTACGTTGCTCAGATGTATACGCGTCCGGTTGACTTAGCCGAATTAATCAAGCGTTTACAGAAAGAGGGCGAGGCTGTCGATAAGCTCAAAGAGTTCAAGAGTATATTGATTGTCGACGATGACGCTACAGCTCTGCGCTCAATGAAGAGTTTGCTTTCAACGCGCTATAAAATTCTCGTAGCTAACTCCGGCATGAACGCGATCACGATACTTGCGAAGAATAAAGTTGATTTAATCCTGCTTGACTTCGAGATGCCAATTGTCAACGGCCCGAAAGTCCTCGAGATGATACGTTCAGACCCGAACACGGCGAATATTCCTGTTATGTTCCTAACGGCTAAAGGCGACAAGCGAAGCATAATGGAAGTTTTGAGATTTAAGCCGGAAAAATATTTATTGAAGACTATGCTCCCGAAAGACATTATGGACAGCATAGATGAGTTCTTCAAGACTAGACGTTAATTAGCTCGCAATAATAAAACACTCCTTTCTCAAAACAGCCCTTCTCAGTTCAAAAATTGGGGAGGGCTTTTACTTTCTCAAATTTTATTTTATTTCTCACGCATAACCCAGACGCTTCAAGGCAGTATTATTTTTTCGCCAGCC
>CALGHA010000058.1 GCA_937915835.1 uncultured Fretibacterium sp.
TTAAAATATATAAACGGGTTATAGCTTGAGCCAATTACTTCCAGAACTCCAAGCACAAACACAAAGCACAGCCACAAACTTTCAAGCCATTCATGCCGACGTAAAAAACTCGTGAAAGCTGGGAAAATCCCGATTAACGCGAAAATTAACACAGTCCACGTCCCCTTGATATACTCAATAAAGCCGCCGTCGTAAAAATTATTTCCGTTCAGTCCGAACATTGAGGCAATAAAGTTTATTCCCGACGTTACACTCTCAGATCTGAAGATTACCCAACAAAGAATTACGGTTAACATCGTGAAGAAATGACCGAGTTTAAGCCCAGTCTCACGCTCAAAGATTAACAGGACGAAATAAATCATTCCCCACAAAATAAACGTCCAGTTCGCTCCGTGCCAAATTCCTGTTAATAGCCAGACGGTAAAGATATTCACAAGCCATCTTGATTTACTCACTCGGCTTCCTCCTAATGGAATGTAAACGTAATCCCTGAACCACGTAGAAAGCGAAATATGCCATCTGTGCCAGAAATCTGAAACGCTCGAAGCAACATACGGATAATTGAAATTCTCGCTGAAATGAAAGCCGAACATTAAGCCGAGACCAATTGCCATGTCGGAATAACCCGAGAAGTCAAAATATATCTGAAGCGTATAGCTCAAAGCTCCAAGCCATGACATTAACACCGAAGGACTTATTATGTAGCCGAAGACGTTATCCGCGATCTGGCCGACAAAATTCGCGAGTAAAACTTTCTTGCCGAGACCGTAAATAAACCGTCGTGTTCCTTCAGCAAAGTCATCAAAATTTTCGTGTCTGTTCGTAATCTCGTCTGCAATCTCGTTATATCTCACAATTGGCCCGGCTATTAACTGGGGAAAAAACGAAATGTATAACGCTGTGTAAAGCGGGTTCGTCTGAGCTTGAGCCTTCCCGTAATAGACATCAAATACATAACTCATCATCTGGAACGTGAAGAATGAAATCCCAATCGGCAGCGCAATGTTCACTTTATAAATCTCATGCCCGGCCAATATCGCGAGATTTTCAAGCACAAACGCAGCATACTTGAACACTCCCAGCAAAAGAACGTCAAGAGTTATCGCGAGGATTAGCCAGAATTTTTTGTGAGAAGCTCCGGACATTATGAGAGTTATTAACCAGTTGATGAAAATTGACGCAAGCATGATGAACACGAAAATAGGCTCACCCCAAGCGTAAAATGCCAAGCTAGCCAGTAACAAGAGATAATTTCGGACTGAACGATTTTTGACCAGATAATAGACGATTAATAACGCAGGAAGAAACAGAAATAAAAATACTCCGGACGAGAAGACCATTACACATTTTCCTCCCGCCGAAGCGATGAATATATTATGTTGTCATTGATGGGAAAAAAAGTTAAAACATTACGATAAGCGATAAGCGATAAGCGATAAGCGATTATACACAAATTGCATTTTCGTGTCAAGCCCCTTCTTTGAGAAAATTTTTATTCGTGTATATGATAGCATAAATTTTGACGGCAAAATAGAACGTGTTATATTTTCGAGACAATTTTATTTTGCTGGAGATTGGAAAAATTATAATTTTCTGATAATCTTACGGGAAAAATTTACACAGGAGGAAAAACTTATCATGTATGAAATCGTATTAATCCGTCATGGTGAATCCGCTTGGAACAAAGAGAACAGATTTACGGGCTGGACTGATGTCCCATTGTCAGAGAAGGGAATTGAAGAGGCACGTTCAGCGGGAAAATTGCTTAAGGCAGAAGGCTTTGCGTTTGATTATGCGTTCACGTCGGTTCTGAAGAGGGCAATCAAAACTTTGTGGCTCGTTCTTGAAGAGATGGACAGAATGTGGATCCCGGTACAGCATTCATGGAAGCTCAACGAGAGACATTACGGAGCACTTCAAGGCCTCAACAAAGCCGACACTGCCGCGAAATACGGAGACGACCAAGTTAAGATTTGGCGAAGAAGCTATGACATTCAGCCGCCAGTTCTCACGAAAGAAGACGAGAGATATCCCGGCCATGACCCAAGATATACGGGCTTGAGTGAAGCAGAGTTGCCTTTGACCGAATGCCTTGCTGATACAGTCGCACGCGTCGTTCCGTTCTGGAAAGAGAGCATTGTTCCGGCGATTAAGTCAGGGAAGAAAATTATCATCGCTGCTCACGGAAATTCATTGAGGGCGCTCGTGAAGTATCTTGATAACATTTCCGAGAAAGATATTCTTGAGCTTAATATCCCGACCGGTGTACCGCTGGTTTACGAACTCAACGAGGACTTAACGCCGAAATCACATCGTTATCTTGGAGACGCTGAAGCGATCGCTAAGGCTCAAGCGGCAGTTGCGTCACAGGGTAAAGCGAAGTAATTAGCACAGGAAACAAGAAAGAAGGAATTTATCAATCATGCATTTTTCAGACAGAATACAGGCTTTGAAGATCTCACCAATCCGCCGGCTAATTCCATACTCGGATGCGGCTAAAGCTCAGGGCAAGAAAGTTTATCATCTTAATATTGGCCAGCCTGACATTAAGACACCGCAGGGATATTTTGACGCTATTCATGAGTTCACGACGACGACGATCGCATATCAGCCCTCGCAGGGAATTCCTCAGTTGCGTGAAGCAATCGCGAATTATTATCAGGGGATTGGCGTTCCGTTTGAACCTAATGACGTTTACGTAACTTGCGGAGGAAGTGAAGCGTTATCTTTTGCTGTGAACATTCTTTGCGATCCCGGCGATGAGCTTTTAGTTCCCGAACCGTTTTATGCGAATTACAACACTTTTGCGCGTTTATCATTGGCTAAAATCGTTCCAATTCCGACGAAAGCAGAAACAGGATTTCATCTGCCTCCTGAGGAAGTCGTCGAGAGCCTGATTACTCCGAGAACTCGCGCATTCTGGGTATCACATCCGTGCAACCCGACCGGAGTATTCTACACGCCCGATGAAGTCAACATGTTATGCAGGCTCGCTAAGAAACATGATTTATTCGTGATTGCCGATGAAGCATATAGAGAGTTCGTTTATGAAGCCGGTGAATATATGAGCTTCGGACATGTTGAAGACGCAAGAGACCGCGTAATTATGGTGGATTCTGTCTCGAAACGTTACAGTGCGTGCGGAGCGAGAATAGGCTGGATTGCGATTAAGAATAAGGACTTCAACGCTCAAGTCATGAAACTTTGTCAGGGAAGATTGAGCGTCTCTGAGATTGAGCAAATCGGAGTTACAGCGCTGTACAAGACTACGCCGCAGAGTTATTTGCAGGAAGTCAATAAAGAGTACAAAATGCGCCGCGATGTTCTTTACAAGGGCTTGAAGGCAATTGACGGAGCAGTTTGCTTTGAGCCTAAGGGAGCGTTTTACACGATGGTGAAATTCCCGATTGACAGTTCAGAGAAATTCATAATCTGGATGCTTCAGAACTTCGACATTAACGGCGAGACGACGATGGCAGCTCCAGGCAACGGATTTTATGCTGACCCGAATAAAGGCATTGACGAGATGAGAATTGCTTACGTCCTCAAGAAGGAAGATTTGGAGAAGGCATTAAACATTCTCAAACAGGCGATTGAAGCATATCCCGGAAGACTTGCTATTAAGGCATAAAAATTTTTAATCCCCGTCTTGAAGTTTTTGGCGGGGAAATTTCGTTAATTTAGGAGGTTGACAAAATTGCAAACTTGTGCGTATAATTGTTCGCAGTTCGCAGTTCGCAGTTCGCAGTTCGCAGTTCGCAGTAGCTTAATCTGTCTTTTCGTAATTACAAGGTGGCCGTCATGATAAACACTAAAGCGGTCATCAAGAATTTCATAAAACATCCATTCAAGGCATCAGGTAAAATACACAAATTTTTATCGCATTTACGTAAATATAATAAGCTCAACACTCGCAAAGATTTTCACGCTTCACCTAACAATTTTTATTTTTGTCTTAATGATTGGGATGATCAGGCCGGTTCGTTGGGAGTGTATTTTTATCAGGATTTATGGGCCGCGAAGAAAATTTTTGCTCTTAAGCCTTCAGAACATTTCGATATAGGTTCACGAGTTGACGGATTTATTGCTCATGTTTTGCCATTTATGCCGCTCACTATGATTGACATTCGGCCGCTTCCTGAGAAAGTTGAAGGGTTAAAATTCATTCAGGCTGATGCTACAAATCTTGAGGGAATTGCTGATAACTCGATAATTTCGCTGTCGTCGTTGTGTGCTCCTGAACATTTCGGGCTTGGACGTTACGGAGATCCGATTGACCCAGAAGCATGTTTTAAGGCGTTAAAGTCAATGCAGAGGGTTTTAGCGAAGGGAGGACATCTTTATATTGCCGTTCCAGTCGGAGAACAAAGCGGAGTAGCTTTCAATGCTCACAGGATTTTTAAGCCTGAACTTGTAATTGAGACGCTGAACGAGTTAACGCTTGCTGAATTTTCCGTGATAATCTCTTCGGGAAAACACAAAGGTTGCCATGAGAGAATAAGCCTTGAAGAATTTCACGGTATGGATTTGGGTATTGATTATGGGGCCGGAACTGATGGATTATTCGAGTTTGTAAGAGAGTAAAAAAATTCCCTCAGCTCGTTTTGAACTGGGGGATTAATTTTCATTGTTAATTTTACTTCGTCGCTTCGTCAAGAGCACCATTCAACGCACAAATCGCACAGGCTTCTTTCGCGCTGTGAAGACTTCCACACTTCGGGCATTTCACGAGATCACTCTCTGCCGCAAAAAGTTCAACTCTTTCACATTCTGGGCACTCGTAAATATCAACGTGAACTCGATCCGCTTTGAGTAATGCGCTTCCCATAGGATAACCAGCCTCTTTGAGTTTTAACGCTTTATGACATACAGGACAAATTTTTTCTGACATTTCAATAAATCCGCCTTCCGTAAAAATTATTTTAGCAATTATATCACGAGTTTTTACGTTTGGGATTTTTAGGAAACCAGCCCTTTTTGACGCGTTCAGTCTGTTTCTTGAGTTCGTGAATGCTCCATAATAGGCAAAAGCCGAGAACTCCGATTATTCCTGAGCAAATATCATTCTCAATCATCAGCGAAGCTCCACAGCATAAAAAGCCGAGAATAAAAAATATTGGCCAGACTTTGGACGTAAAATAATATTCGCATAAAATCACGATCGGATGAAATATTCCTATTATGATAAAGCATGCCAACCCTGTAATTATTCCTGAAGTGTTCATGCTAAAAACTCTCAGGAACTCCCAAGCTCATACGCAAAATCCCGAAAATCACGAAGACGCTCGCAAAAATTACGCCTGGCCTGAAGAATTTTCCCGTTAAAATCTTGCTGACCTGATAGCCGGTTAATGTCCAGAAAGCGAACATTGAGATGTTCTCAGCAATCACGAGAATAAAATTTTTGTCGTAATCGATGAAGGCAAATTGATTTTTCAGGAAGATATACGAGAAAATGTCATTAACGCTGACGAAAGCATAAAGCCCGTACCCAGCAATCA
The DNA here is from genome assembly GCA_937915835.1 of uncultured Fretibacterium sp. Classification (GTDB taxonomy): domain Bacteria; phylum Synergistota; class Synergistia; order Synergistales; family Aminobacteriaceae; genus JAFUXM01. The sequence goes on from CALGHA010000058.1 coordinate 5,502, forward strand.
CAACAGCAAGCACGGCCGGCCAGTTCGTTTTAATTTTCCCCGCTATCATTCCCCAGTGAAGCCCTAAATGTATTCCCATCAGCAAAAAGCTCAAGTAAGCACAGCATAAATGTCCAAGCCTCGCGAATGACGTTAAAGCCTCGATATTCAGAGCCGGGAAATTCTCGGAGATTATTATTCCGCAAAAGCCAGTCAGAACAAACGAGATTAACAGCGAAAAGTTTATCAGCGTCGAGAAAGAACGCAGAAGTGTATATTTCCCCTTCAGCAATGCTCCGTACCAGCGCCGATTTAAGAATTGGTGAACGAGAAACAGCACGAACATTAACATTCCCGAATACTCGTGAAAAGTCTGCTCCGTAATCTGCATAGACATCTGAAGCATTAAGCATATCGTCAGGAGAATATCTACAATTCTGCGTATCCTCATATTTATTATTGCGTTATTACTTTGCGTTACGTTTTCTTTCTTTGTCGATTGCTTCCCAGAGGCCGAGCAAGTACTCAGCTCCTAAAGCCCTGTCGTAAAGTCCGTAACCTGGTCTGCCCTTTTCGTCCCAAATCATTCTGCCGTGATCCGGTCTTACGTAAGTATCCGGGCATGTCTCGTAAATCGCCCTCATAATCTCGTACAAATCTAAATCTCCCGTGCATGAAAGGTGAGCTGCCTCGCGGAATTTGTGATAGCCGAGATATTTTACGTTACGGACATGGAGCGCGCCAATTCTATTTTTCTCGCCGAAATGCCTGATTATCGCCGGAATGTCATTATCTGGATTTGAGCCGAGTGAGCCGGTGCATAAGCATACAGTGTTAGCAGGAGAGTCATGAAGAGCTACGATCTTGTCGTAATCTTCTTGAGAGTGCGCAATTCTCGGAAGTCCGAAGATTGGCCAGGCAGGATCGTCGGGATGACACGCCATTTTTACGCCGACGCTTTCACAAACGGGGATTACGGCATCAAGGAAGTATTTATAGTTCACTCGTAACATGTCCGGAGTCATGCCTTCGTATTGCTTTAAAGTCGTCTCGAGCAAAGCTAATCTCTCAGGTTCCCAACCAGGAAGTGTGAAGCCCTGTGAATCTTCAGCAGTCTTGCGAACAATTTCCAACGGGCCCATATCGCCGAGTTCTTTTTCGTCGAAGTATAAGCTGTTCGAGCCGTCTTCAGGAATTTCACGCGCTAAATCCGTCCTGAGCCAATCGAACACGGGCATAAAGTTGTAGATTATGACTTTCACGCCATGACGAGCTAAATTTTTAATCGTCTCAATGTAATTCGTGATGTATTCGTCCCTCGAAGGCAAGCCCATTTTGATATCTTCATGAACGTTTACGCTCTCGATGACTTCAAGCTCAAGTCCTGCGTCGTGAACTTCTTTTACGAGTGCGGCGATTTCAGCGTCTTCCCAGAGAACTCCGGCGGGTTTGTCGAGTAATCCCATTAAGCCCGAAACTCCTGCAACCTGCTTAATATACTTCAAGGGAATTGGATCCGCTTTGCTTCCGTACCAGCGAAATGTCATTTTCATGGTGAGTTTTCCCCTCCTGTAAATTTTTTATGGATAAATGAATTATATATTATTGCGAAAAATTTTTGTGGCAAAATTTTCATCATTATCATTAAAATAGAACGTGTTATATTTTCTTGCTCGTAAATTTTTGTCAAAACTTTTTGTAATCCCTCGTGAAATATTTATTCCCAATCAAGTTCATGCTCCCCAAATTTTTTATCGCAAATTGTTAAAGATAATCGCGTATTTTACCGAAAATCTACACAGCTAAAGCAAAATATTCAAATCTTTCACAGAGGAGGAGGGCAATGATGGTAGGCAGAGTTTCAGGGCAATACAACACCGAAGCCCTGAGCAGTAAAAAATCACGGCGAAATATTTCTTACGGCAGCGGATATGCTTCCGAGTCCGACGACGCTCGATTTAGCACATTCGGAACTTTATTATCCAAAGCACAAGCCGAGATGAAAAATATTCCCGATGTCCGCGAAGATGTCGTAGCAAAATTCAAGTCCGAGATTGAAACAGGAACTTACAAGCCCCCGTTGGAGAAGTTAGCTAACGTTCTCTATATGGCCGGAATTTTGGACGCAGCTGAAGAATTATGAGATTATGCGTGCTGAAATTGAGGAGCTTATCAATGCCGTAACAACCGAAACAGATTGCATTGATGACATAATTGACGTAATCCGGGAACAGCGGGAGGCTATGCGCGAGCGGGACACTGACGCTGTTAATTCTCTCATGGACGAAATGCGAAATTTATCGTTCGAGGCTCAAACTCAGGAGAATTTACGCAACGACATAGCTAAAAGATTGGCCGCAAAATTTTCGTGCGAACCTAAAGCTGTTTCACTCGCCGCAATTATGGAAAACGATGAACGCGCAATTTTTAACGGGGCTGCTGATAGATTAACGCAGTCCATTTTTGTATTAAAATCCGAAATGATGATACTTAACGGCCTTATTGACCAGAACGAGCAATATACGTCAATGCTGCTTTCTGAATGGCGCAGGCTTAACGGCGATAACCTTTCGCAGTCTGGTCCGGATGGTACGCAGTACGGTTACGACTTCAGGGGGTAGATAAAATGAGCAGTACTTTCGGCGGCCTCGAAATGGGAAAATCCGCATTAAACGCCTTCAGATTGGGAATGCAAACCGTCGGGCATAATATTTCCAACATGAACACAGAGGGCTATTCTCGTCAAAGAGTAGTTTTCTCGACAGTTACGCCTGAGGACATTCCGCATGTCGGACAACTTGGGCAGGGAATGTATGCAAGCACGATTGAACGCATTCGTGATGAATTTCTTGATTTCCAGTATCGCGACAATAACGCAACTTTAGGCTACTGGGAGAAAATTAATGATCTATATGATTCGATACAGAATTACATTTCAGAGCCTAATTCATCAGGAATACGCTCCGCAATGGATACTTTTTTCACGAATATGCAGACTTTACAGCAAACTCCGGAAGATACGAGTGCAAGACGAGCACTTGTTGAGTCTGCTACTTCGGTCGGCGGAATGCTCAACAACTTAATCTCCAGTTTTGACACTTACAACGAATCTATCAATATGGAGCTTAAGCTAGCTGTTGATGAGGCAAATTCTATGCTTTATGATTTGGCGGCTCTTAACAAGGAGATTGCAGAGGCAGAAGCCCTTAACCAGAACGCAAATGATTTATATGACAAACGGGATTTAATAATAGATAAGCTCTCAAACATGATGGATATATCTTACAATGAGCCATTGACGCGCGACGGAGTTAAAGGAGAATTTTTCCTGTCAGTCAACGGCCGAGTTTTAGTT
>CALGHA010000059.1 GCA_937915835.1 uncultured Fretibacterium sp.
GAAATCGAAGAAGAAAACGGAGATGACTGGGATATTTCTTCGCTCGGTGCACTCAGTGAAGCCGCTTCAATTCCTGATGATGAGCCTGAAAATATTACACCCCAAGAAACACCGACAACTATAATCATGGATAAATCAGAACAAGCAGAACAGGAGAAAACTATGGGTATTCGCGAAAAATTAGCAGAACGTAAAAATGCCGCATCAGCAAAGAAATCTTCAACGTCATCTTCATCTTCTTCATCAGGAGGCTCACGAGGAGGCTTATTACTTCCGATTTTACTGGGCTTGCTCTTATTGTTGGGAGGAGTTATTGCTTGGCAGCTTCACCAGATTTCCGACAAGATTACGCTGGCAATGATGAACTCGGCAGGATTTGAAAACGTTTCAGGCTTCGAGGCTCCTCCGTCTTATGACTACACGATTGACTTTATTCTTGACCCGAATATCGCTGAACGAATGGCCTCAAGAGGACGTGAAGGCTGGCAGGTTGTCGGCTCAAGACGAACTCAGGACAGCACGAGCGGACAATACGGCTATGAATTTATCTTTATGCGCAGAAGATCAGGACGGTAAAGCATGGCATTCTTCAAGAAATTACGAGAGAGCTTGAAAGGTGTACGCGAAAAATGGAGTTCAGGGCTTGCAAAGTTATTCAGTTCGGGAAAATTCGACGCGGATTTTTGGGACAATCTCGAGGAGAAATTAATTGCCGGCGACACTGGATTTGAATTTACCGAAGAGATTATCGATTTCCTGAAAGACGAGGCCAAGCGCAAGAAGATTAATAATCCTGCTGACCTGAAAGATATTTTTGTTGCTAAAATCGCTGGGGAATTAAACTCTGTGCCTGGAATGGGAAAAAGTTTTAATCTCGCAAATAAACCTCTTGTCCTATTATTGGCCGGAGTCAACGGGAGCGGTAAAACGACATCAGCCGGAAAATTAGCCGCAATGTACTCAAATCAAGGGAAAAAAGTAATCATGGCCGCCGCAGATACTTTTAGAGCCGCCGCAGTCGAACAGCTCAAAATTTGGGGAGAACGTTCAAATGTCCGTGTAATCGCTCAAGGTCAGGGAAGTGATCCTGCCGCAGTAGCTTTTGACGCATGGAAAGCCGCAGAAAGTTCAAACTCAGACTTGTTAATCGTCGACACAGCAGGAAGATTACATGATAAACATAATCTCATGGAAGAGTTGCGAAAAATTCACAGGATATTATTGCGTGAGGCCGGAAGTGAGAGGCTCGAAGTCGTTCTTGTGCTTGACGCGGTGTTAGGGCAAAACTCAGTTGCTCAGGCTGAAACGTTCAACAAAATTATTCCCGTGTCGTCGATAATCTTAACGAAATATGACAATACAGCAAAAGGCGGCGTTGTAATCTCGATCGCGAGAAAGTTAAACGTCCCAGTGAGATTTATAGGCTTGGGAGAAGGCGCGGAAGACCTGAATAACTTTGACGCTGAGGACTTCGCTAATGCCCTCATGGAAAATTAATTCGTGAATAACTTAACGCCCGAATCCACATTAATATATTTATTGCGTATTCTCTTCGGTTCAGCTGTTGATTACGCCGTGTATATTCCTGACTCCGGAGACGTAATAATTCTCACGAAAGGCCAGCTTGTATTTCTTGTTGAGCGGGGTTGTGCTGACGCTATGATAAAAACTCTTCCTCAGCTGGTCAAACGCAATATCATAATGCCGATTAATCCCGAAGAGATTGAATATCCTCAAGAAGTCCGAGCAATTTACGTTGAGACTGCCGGGACGTTCATAAATACTCTGGAAGCTGCATTGTCGCCAGATGAGCCGCAATATCCTGAATGGTGGAATGCTCCTGTTCCTTTTGCAATTTCTTCACGAGGAGTTTTACGCTTAAACGAGACAGCAAGAAAAATGTTCGGTCAAGGTCTTGAAAAATTAAACGCTCAAGAATTGCCTGAACGCGACGAATTTATCGTGAGGCTTGAAGGGACAAACGGCGCGAGATTTATAGCTTTCAGGAAGTTACGGCCGGGAATTTTCACGATTGATGACTGCACGAATGACTTGAACGACGCTCAAGATATAACTTGGTGGGCCGCCGTCGGTCAAGCGTGGGTGCGTGAGATTGAAGCTCAAGGGGGAAAATGGCAGAGACTTGATGAGCCGCCTGAAGGAAAAACTAAGGGATTTCGTGCGTGTGAATGGAACGGAGAATTGCAAGGCTATCTTGATATTGATATGCCGTCAAGAAAGAAAGATAAAGTTCCTGAGAAAAAGAAAGTTGAAGCTCCTGAACCTCAGAATAATAACCCGGAAATTCAGGAGCCTATTCAGCCTGAGCCTATGCCTGAGCTTATTCATGATGACGTTATCGACAGAATTGGCCCGCAAGCTATGGGATTGTTAGCGGCAGGAAATCAATATATCTAGAGCGTAATTCTTATCCTGTTAAGCCCGTCAGCAAAATCATAATTAATTTCACGAGCAATCCTTTTCAGCATAATAATTCCTAAATGAGCGTTATCATCGTCTTCATTATTTTCTTCATCAAGATTAAGCTCAAAGGGATTAAATTTTTTCCCGGAACTCGTTAAATTTATTTCTGTCGATGAGTCAGCTTCGGAATATGAGATTTCCAGACCAATTTTCACAGGATTATTATTACTCTCATAACATCCGGCGAGAATTTCATAGATTAACTCCTCACAGCAAAGTTCAAGGCGATATGAAAGTTTTGAACTCAGGCCGTATTTTTCCCCGAAGTCGTGAATTCCTCCCTGCATTTCCAGCAAGTCAAAGTCCCTTCGTGTAATCTCATACGCAAAAAACTTTAATTTCCGGATAAACGCAATAGTCTTCTCTTTCTTGGGACTGTCAAAAATTTCCGTCGGAGTTCCCTGCTCGTAAATTCCTTTGTCGGCGAAAAATAATATTCTATTAGCAACTTCACGGGCAAAATTCATCTCATGAGTTACGATTAACATTGTCATGTCCTGTTTAGCCAGCATTCTTATCATCGCTAAAACTTCACCGACCATCGTAGGATCTAATGCGCTCGTAGGCTCATCGAACAATAAAACTTTCGGGCTCATCATGAGTGAACGGCAAATTGCAATCCTCTGCTGTTGACCTCCTGACAAATTCGCGGGCATTGAGTGAACTTTTGACGTTAAGCCAACTTTTGAGAGCCAATCCATAGCTTGAGCCTTTGCTTCAGATTTATTCATTCCCAGAAGTTTAACGGGAGCGACGCATAAATTTTCGAGAACGTTCATATGCGAGAATAAATAAAATTTCTGATAGACCATTCCCATTTTCCGACGGATTTTATTGACGTCAGCATTCTTCGCCGTAATTTCCTCGCCATCGATAAAGATTTTTCCGGAGTCAGGCCTCTCTAAAAGCTCAAGCGACCGGAGAAATACACTTTTTCCGCAACCTGAGCCGCCGATTATCGCAATTCGTTCTCCTTCATTGACATCGAGATTAAGATTTTCGAGAACTTGAAGACTTCCGAAGGACTTGCATAAATTTTTTACAGTGATTAAGCTCATGAAATCTCTCCTGTTCGTCTCGTCTGGAAATAATCACTCAATGCGAAAATCCCGTGAATAATATATGCTAATCCTAGATAAATTATCATGCCGATTATTATCGTAATCATTGGCTGCATTGTCCGTGAAGCTATGTTATTGATGACGCGCGTTAAATCCGTGATTGAGACGTAACCGACAACGCTTGTCCATTGGATTAAGTTTATCGTCGTTGATTGATAGACGGGCTTAGCAATTCTGATTACCTGCGGAAGAGTTACGAGCCTGAAAGCCTGCCACGCTGAAAATCCCAGAGTTCTGGCCGCCTCAACTTGTCCGTAATCCGTAGCGTCAATCGACGCCCTGAGTAATTCGGCAATATGTGCAGCAACGTTCAGCGAGAAAGTTATTATTGCTATCGTCTCAGCTTCAAGGCTTGAACGCGCGAAAATTCCGTAATACATCAGCATTAACAGCATTAAGACGGGTGAACCACGAAGGATTAAGATATAGACGCTCGATATGAACCTGAAAATTTTAACTCTCGACATTCTCAGCATACACACGAACGCGCCTAAAATTGTGCCGATAATCAGCGAGAAGCAGGAAATTCTGAGTGTTGCAAGAAGCCCGTTAAATATGACTTTATACGAGCCGCCCTGAATTAGTATTCTATAAAGTATCTCGTTCATGATTATTATTCCGTGTCAGTCATTGTAACGTGAAAGAATTTATCCCAGTTCAAATATGGCACCGACAAAATTACATCATCAGGAACATCCGGCTGATTATTGAGATTTTTGTTGACCTCATACCAGAAAACTATATCAGCACGTCCAGACACTAATGCGGCAGTTCGTGCTCCAGCATTAATATTGAGAAGGGAAATATTCACGTGAAGTCTTCGGCCAATTTCAGCCAGAACAGCAACGTTATAACCATCAGGAAGGCCGTCTTCTCCGATAAAGTCAACCGGAGGCAAATCACCAGTAACAGCAACTTTCACCGTCGGGGCATCATCATAACGCTCAAATTTAATCCGCTTCTCTTTGTTGCGCTGTTTCCTGTTAATGCCGTAAATCTCATCATAGCTCTCATCCTCAGGAATATTCTTCACGTATTTATACTCAAGGTTGATTAACGTGTAATCGCTCAGCATTGAGTTCAAGGCCTCGTTCCATTTGTCGCGTAAAGCCGTATTCTCCTTCATGAAGCCGAAGCATAAACCCATTTTCCCCGAACTTGATATGCAACATCGTGAATAATTGTAATTGACTTTCAGCAGGTAATCAGCGACGAAATCAGGCAAAATCATCTCGTCAATCTCGCCCCTGTTCAGAGCCATCTGCATTTGCGTCAACGTGTCGTAAAATTTTGCTTTGCTCGATGTGTGATCTCCGCCGAGAATTACCCAGCCCCCAGTTGACCAGGAATTTTTCATCATCATAAAGAACTCGTCAGGTGTCGTCTTAAGCCGTGATAAAAAGCCAACATAATCATCATCAGCAAAAGCAGAAGTTGCGACAAGTAATATTGCAAGTGTCAATAAAAATTTCTTCATAATCATCACTCCTTGAAGCCCGTATTATCATCTGCAAAGGCAGAACAAAAATTTCATCATCATCACTCATTAAAATATAATCCCCAAAAATCACTGTTAAAAATTTTCCAGCCGCCTGATGAAGCTGCTTCTTTCGTCTTACGCTTTAAGTGAGTAAATTTATCCCATTCGTAATAAGGCTCTGACAAAATTATTCCGTCGGGAACGTCTGCTTGAACTTGTGAGGATTTATCAACTTCGTACCAGAAAACTACGTCAACACGTCCTGAAACAAGCGCGGCATTTCTCGCACCAGCATCAATATCAATGAGCTGAATATTTTTCTTGAGATAAGCTCCGATTTCAGCGAGAACGGCCGTATTAAATCCCGAAGGTGTTCCGTCAGCGGCGATTAAGTCAATTGGCGGCAAATCTCCTGTAACAGCAACGCGAATTGTCTCGGCATTGTCAAATTTAGCAAACTTCACGGGTTCAGGGTCATCGATATTATGCGAAGCTATGTAAATTCCTTCGAGAACTGAGAGCGTCCAATTGTCGCGTAAATGTCTCAAGGCCTCGTTGAATTTTCCCCGCAATTCCTCACTGTCAGCACGAAACCCGAAAGCTAAGCCCGTTCCTTTTGAGTGCAGGACTAAAGCAGGAGTGTAATCATTCGTAGCTTTCATGACGTAATCAGCCGTGAAGTCAGGCAAAACCATTTGATTAATCTCGCGGGAGTTCAAAGCCATTTGCATTGACGTGAGAGTGTCATAGAATTTCACGATGACTTCAAGAATTTCATTGTGAGGAGCAAAAGTTTTTAACCAGGTTTCTGTGAATTGTTCTTCCGTAGAGTTTAACTTTGTGAGCATTCCGAGCCGGATAACCTGTTTTTCGAGTGACCCGGCTGAAGTTGAGATTACTGCTAAAATTATTAACGCACAAAAAATTTTCTTCATGCTATTTCGTCCTTGTGATGATTAAATCCGTGTCCCATTCGTAATAAGGAACTGAGAGGATTACGCCCGCTGTCGTATCACGAACGGCATTTTTCAGCTTGCTTGACTTAATTTTGCTCGTCTCAGTGTTACGATACCAAAATACAACGTCAGCTCGTCCAGACGCAAGAGCCGCTGAACGTCCTCCGGCATCAACGCTGATTAATCGCACATTCTTCTTCAGTCTCCGGCCAATTTCTGAGATTATCGCAGTGTTATAGCCCGTAGGTCTTCCGTCAGCAGCAATAAAATCAATCGGCGGCAAATCTCCTGTTACTGCAACTTTTATCGTCTCAGCTCCTTTGAACTCAGAGAATTTTGCGGCTTCAGGTTCACCGTTAAGCTCAGTGATGAATTTTTTCCCAAGCCTTGAAAGTGTCCCGTCTTTCCTCATCGCTAATATCGCGTCGTTAAATTCCTTCTGTAACTTTGTGTTACCCTGCTTAAATCCGAATGAAATCGTCGAAGGCATCATGTTCATTGAGAAGGAAATATCATAGGCAGAATTATTCGAGATTAAATACATTCCGACCGGCTCAGGTAAAACTATCTCGTCAATCTTCCGTGAACGTAAAGCCATCTGCATTGACAATAACGAATCGTAAAAGTGAACGACACGGCGAGTTTTCACAAGGTCAAGAATGAAACTCCCTAACATGTCTTCATTGGCCCCATCACTTTCATCCGAAGGAAATAACGGAGCCATAGACTTGCGCAAATCATCAAGTCCCTCCTGAAACTCAGCTTCGGTCGTGCCGAGATACGTCAAAATTCCGCTGTCAACAAAATCTTTAGCATAAACAGCACTTGCAATTAACAATAAAAATATGGCGCATAAAAACTTTTTCATGATAATAATTCCTCCTTAAGATAATTCTTTCTTGATGGACAGAATATTTTTCCCGTCCTTATACTCGTAAGTGATATCGTCCATGCTTTTCTTGACCATGTAAATCCCCAGTCCTCCGATTTCGCGTTCTTCGGCCGAAAGTGTAATATCCGGGTCCTCTTTTGCGAGTGGGTCATAAGGTACGCCCTTATCGATAAACGTAATCAATACGGCTAAAGGTTCGGGCTGAAGCTCAACTCTCACAGTTGCCGGGCCGGTCTCAGGATTATAGGCATAATGAGCGATATTCACGAACAATTCTTCGACTGCAACGTCAATTTGCATTTGTATCTTGGGTGAGCAATCATGTACTTCAAGTTGTTCATCGACGAAAGCAAGAACTTTTTCAAGATTATTCACGTCAGCTTCTAAAGTTAATTCTTTCACGAAATTCACACCTCCAAAATATCTTAAGCAAAGCATAGTAATATCATCAAATTGGGGAGCATCACCGGTAAAATTATCAACATTGTGTTTCATTGACGTTAAAATTTCACTGGCTGAGTAATTCTTTGTCGAGTTCAGCGCTTCAAGCATTCTTTCAGTTCCGTATAACTCTTCTTGAGCATTCGTAGCTTCTGCAACTCCGTCCGTGTAAACGAAAAGATTATCGCCGGGATTAAGCGTAAATTCATTCTGCCGGAACTTCAGGCCTTCCATTGTAGCGACTGCTGGGCTTTGTTTAGTCTTGATAAGCTCGTAAGTTCCTCCGACGTGTCTAATCGCAGGGTATTCATGGCCAGCGTTTGAGGCTGTAACTTTTCCCGTCGAGATTTCGAGTATTCCGAGCCACACAGTTACGAACAAATCGGCTTCGTTTCCTTCACAGAGCTGATTATTAACGTCGCGTAAAATTTCCGAAGGTGAGCCGCCAATTTGGGAACGAGTTTTTATTAACGTCTTAGCTATGACCATGAACAACGCCGCAGGAACTCCCTTACCTGAAACGTCAGCCATGACTAAAGCTAAATGGTCATCGTCAATCATGAAGAAATCGTAAAAATCTCCGCCAACCTCTTTTGCCGGTGTCATCGTCGCGTAAATGTCAAACTCTTTTCTCTCAGGGAACGGCGGGAATATTCTCGGCAGCATGTCAGCTTGAATTTGTGTAGCAACGTTGAGTTCCGCGCTAATTCGTTCTTTCTCGGCAGTAACAGCGGCTAAGTTCTTCACGTATTCTTTCAGCGAAGCCGCCATGTCGTTGAAGTTCTGTGCTAAGTCGCCAATTTCGTCATCACTGCGAATTTCAGCCCGGTAATCTAAATTTCCTCCGCTGATTTTCTCGACATCATGACCGAGTTCTATTATTGGACGTGTGAGACGGGCCGAGAAAGTTCGCGAGACACATGCAACAAGAATAATAATCATCACGAACACGACAAGGAATAATATTATCGTGATTATGATATTGCGATTAACCGAACGTACAGGCAATAAAATTACTTCTTCGGGTATCATTATGCAGAATTTCCAGCCCGTGCTCTTAATCGGAGTGTATGCGTAATACGTCATATTTTCTGCTAAAGATATTCCAGTTTTGCCCGCGAGAATTTCACTTGATACCGAAGGATGAATCACAGCATCTTCATCAAGTTCCTGGCCTGTAGGATTTATTATTTTTCCGACTGTGTCAACAAGAAACGCTTCACCTAAATCAACGTTCACTATAGCTTTATGCAAGTCAGAAATTAATATATCCATTGCGACAGCGCCCATAAAATTTTTATCAGCATCATAGAATGGAGCTAAACACGTTATCATTAAGCCGCGTTTGTATTCATCCTCATAAATATCCGTGAAGCAAACTTGTCCAGTCTCTTTTACACGTTTATACCAAGGTGACGTTGAGTAGTCGTAATAAATATCTTTTCCGCCTTCTGCGCTTAATTCAGATTGATCATCGTAGCTGACTAAAAATCCGCTTTCGGTGCCTAAATATATCGTAGTGATTACGCCCTTGTTTGATTTTATAACCGGAGCCCAGATCTGTTCAACATTGCCGAGAAGTTTAAGCTCGTTTTTTACGTCTTCAATTTTTACGTCTTTATCGCGCAAAGCCCTTTGAATTATGAAAACTCCTGCATTCTCTTCTAACGGTGGAAGAACTTCACGGCTCACGAAACCCAACGGATTTTTATAGAGTTCATTAATATACTTCGCAAAATTTTCAACATAACCTGAGAATTTCCCAAGCTCAGAATTGGCCAGCTCAGCTTTACTGGTTGCAATGTTGTATAAATTCTGCTCCATCTGGTGAATTAATGCATTCTCGCTGTTGTCCCTGATTAAAAGCATGCTGATTAATCCGACAGCTGAAGTTATGATTAATGCCGCGATTGAGACTATAAGCACAAGCCTCTGTACTTTTTTGCGAATTGGCCGTCTCATCTTTATTAATATGCCTCCTTAACTTTCAGAATATAATAATTTTCCTTATAATCCCTCACGAAATCCGGGAACTTTTCAGCGTATTCAAACATTTTTTCGCCTAATCCTTCGTCAACAAGTTTCTGAACTTAGCTTACAGGTTTTGAGGCAATCACACGGCATCCAGAACTTAAGACGACAACAAGAATTTTTCCCATTCTCATAACTCTAAGAGGCCACACACTGCACTCAAACGGTTTATCTTCGCCGAGAATACAGCCTTTGCCCTCGTTGAACCAGCATAGAGCTTCTTCGCTTAGGTCATTCGTCCTGTAACGTCCGCTGATGTCAATTGTCGCTGAGTTGTCAAAAACTTTGAATTTCGCAAAAGGATATTGACGCTTTAATTTCTCAAGTAAAGCTAAATCAAATCTCGGTGTCTCCCATAAACTCGCGCGTCTGTAAGAACAGCAAAATTTACATTCGGCACATTCTGAAGGTGATAAAATTTTTCGTAACATATTTTCCCTTAGCCTCACTTCCGGTTTCAGCATGACAAATTCGGCAAAATAAAACAGGTAAAATGCCCAATGCTTAAACTACGACATGAATAAAATTATCGTTATCATTATAAGAATATGACGCTCTCAACGCTCGGTGCTTAATTATATTCAGGCTCATAATATCAAGCATATCTTCGTTTTTCTGGATTATAAACGGGTTATATTTCTCGCCCCTGTAATTCATCTTGACTGATACGGCATTCCCAAAACGGACCTTAATATTAATTTTTGCTTGGGGCTGAACGTTGAATATTCTGATTGATAATTCCTCGATACAGCTTTGAATTTCTAGAACTTGTTTCATCGAGGATTTGAACTTGAAGCCTGTTGCCTCTAAAGTCTCGTTAGCTTCGTTGAGAGTTTCAGGGTCAGAGTTAATTTCAAGTTCAGCGTCATATTTCAGCGTGAGATTTCCCGGCAAAATCGGCTCAATCCCCAGCAAGTTCCCGAAGATTATGTTGATTGGAAGAGATATTAATAATCCGCTGATAAGGTAAAAGCACGAAATTTTCAAGTCAAAGCATAACGCCGATAACAGTAGGACCAGAGAAAAATATCTCATGTAATGCTTGGGAAGCTGAAACAATATCTTGTGTGAACGTGAAAATAAATGCCAGCCGGCCCAAATTCCCCAGCCAGTAATCGCGACATAAACGCATTCACGAAGAATTTCGCCCGAACTCAGGCCAATTAACGAGAACGATAACACACAGCCTAAGCAACCCCCGATTACTCCGTTAAAGCCGAAAAATAATCCGAGCGTGAACGGCAGGAAATTCTTAATCCCGATATGAACAGGGAAAATATTAGTAAGCTGAACGGGAAAATCTATCAGGAAATATGTAGCAGCCGAAGCAATAATAATCCGTTTATGAAGTCTGAAGCTCAAGAAATTTTTCACGCCAATTTTCTTATTATTCCAGCTGACGAAAAACTTTTTTACGCTCTCTGTGAAATCCGGCTCAGTTATTAAAACTCCGAACACGATTAAAACGCTTCCTGCAATCTTGAACGCCGTAATATTCTCCGGAGGAGTTCCGAATAATCGCGACATTAACGGGGAAATTAACATTGTCATGATTATTTCTGTCGAGAAGATTAATGACGTGTTCAGCGGCGTAACGTATCTTTGCGCGTAAATCTGAACTAGGCCGTAAAGTCCGCGAATGAAAAAGCTCACGTAAATTACAGCTCCCCAAAATTCTTTCTCAACAGGAAGTCTGAACGAGGCTCCGAAGAATAAACTTTCACCGACCCAGCAAATTAACGAGAAAACGAAGCAGAAGAACATTTGACCCATTGCAAGAATTGAAGGGTTTGACGTTGAGGCATAAGCTCCGATCGTTATGATGTAAAGTGCAAAAGCCACGTCAGTCAGAACGAGATAAAATATGTTCACGTTCAACCATTCGTTAATATCAGCGTCAGTCATAAGGAATAATCCAACAAGAACCGTAAAAACTCCGGCTATAGTCCATTTATCAGGAAAAGTTTTCATGAAGACAGCCGAGAATATCACGACAAAAACAAAATATGATGACAAAACTGAAGCCGTAATAGTCGTGCTAATCCCTGAAGCTCCAAGAAGCATGAAAAGGTTAAACACGACGAGTTCAGCTGAGAGTATCATGCTTTGAAAAATTTGCTTAAGGTCGAGCCTGAATAATTCCCCGAAGAAAAATGCAAAAGCTATTATGAAGCCGACGAGATTAGTAATGCATAAGAACGCGAAATGTGAGACGCTCGCAGGAACTCCGGCAAGAAAGACGTATTGCACTGAGCCTAAGAAAGTTATTATCAACAATGAGATATTAGCTTCAAGTTTATTCATTAGTTTTCTGTTTCAGTTAGAATAAATTTCTCAATCATATAAGCCGGCTTGTAACGCAGTTTCATTGTCCGCAGGCCTTCAATTCCTAAATCTTCCTCACGGTTCAAATATTCGTAGCCTTCACAGCATAATTTTGCAAATTCAATTTTCACGACCGGATAAATATTCGGGATATTGTTATCGGCCTTCTCAGCGATTGCGTCAAAAACTTTTTCGGATAATGGCGCGCCGTAAGCATAAGCCTTAATTTTCCCGTCAATCAGCAAAATTATTCCCTTGAGGCCGAGCGCGAAGAAGTTATTTAATGCGTTCTGAATGCCGTCATTTTCCTGTTTGAGCTGATCTTCATGCTGTAAGTCGTATTCGCTGAAAATTTTTGCTTCAAGCCATTCACGCTGAAACTTTCTGATTAACTCGATATGCTCAGGAGCTATCATCTTGACTTCATAACGTCCCTCGTAATCCCGAAAAAATTTGTGAACGTTCTTGCGTTT
>CALGHA010000060.1 GCA_937915835.1 uncultured Fretibacterium sp.
TTCAACCATAGGAGGAATTAGTCGCCGTAATCCCAACAACACGACGTTCAAGCTCCTTGTAGCGTATTGTCATGTTCTCAGCGTCGGCAATATACCATAAGATTGGCAATTTCCATTTTTGGCCGATTATCTTCATAGCGTAAAGAATTGGGCAGGGAGTATCGTAAATATTCTCATCGCGCGGCAAATCAGCTTTCATTCCTCTAAACTCCTTAAACTGTAATTTTTTCTCAGCATAACAGCATTGAAGCTGAGTAATTTTCATAGAGAATGGCAGGATATTTTCAGGCAAAAATTACTCGCGCCGTCTATTTCTCATAAAAAATTCAAGCTCTCTTTAACTATAAAATTTATACCAGCTAAGAATTTTCTTCATACTTTTTATTTTTACGCAAGTAATTATAATTTTGCGGCGTATCTTTCTCAATATTAACAGGAGATTATTTATTCATGGCTGGAAAAATCTTTGAACACGTTACTCTTCACAATTTAAGCATGAAAAACAGGCTCATTCGTTCGGCAACTTGGGAAGGCATCGCAGAATTTGACGGCTCAATTTCCCCCAGAAGCATACGAGATTTATTCTGAACTCGCAAACGGCGGAGTCGGCGCGGTAAACAAGATGACTTCTACATTCACGGAATGATGAGGCTCTCTCGTGATGAGTTAATCCCGCAATACAAGAAGCTCACGGATATTATTCACGAAGGATGCCCCGCAATAGTTCAGCTTGCTATGAGAGCTTTCTACAGGAAATTAGCAAACGGCCTCGTTAATCAGGTTGAGCCTGACGATATGACAAGCGAAGAAATAGAACGTGTTATATTTTCATTCATTCATGCAGCAATCCGAGCAAAAAAAGCAAATTTTGATGGAGTACAAATTCATGCGGCTCATTTCTTCTTTTTGAGCAGGTTCATTAGTCCGAGATTTAATCACAGAAAAGACATTTACGGCAAACGTTCGAGAATATTAACTGAAATTTTAGACGGAATAAAGCGGGAAGTTCCGGAGTTGCACGTCAGCATTAAGATTAATTGCAGTAATTTTACTCTCGGCGGACTTGATGAATATCAAAGTTTCGAGATTTGCAAAATTTTAGCTCAACACGGAATTGACAGTATCGAAGTCAGCGGTAATGGAACTTCAGTGCCGGGAATTAAAGCTCACGTCAACGAAGCATACTTCCTGAACTTCGCGGCCGGACTTGCTGAGGAAATTTCTACACCCGTAATTCTCGTTGGCGGATTACGAAGCCTTGAGACTATGCAAAATATTCTCGACACGACTAAGATTGAATTACTCTCACTTTCTCGGCCTCTTCTTCGTGAACCTGACTTGCCAAATAAACTTTTGAACGGTCAAAGCTCAGTCTCAAAATGTATCTCGTGTAATGCTTGCTATAATTCTCATGCTCATAAATGCGTTTTCAGGAGATAAATCATGAGCGCATATAAACTCAACATTCCCACTAAACGCGGAAGTATTCTAAACGGCATGTTGTTCAAAACTGAGGACGTAAAAGCTGAAACCGTATTAATCGCTATCACCGGCATTCACGGAAATTTTTACCCCAACCCGTTCTATTTCAACTTCGGCGAAACTCTTAATTCGGGCGGCTTCGACTTCATTTATGCTCAGACTAACGACGCCTTCAACAAAATTAACACATTCAACGTCGTAACTCGAAAGCCGGAAATTATCGGCTCATGGAACGAGTATTTTTCTTACACTGACGAGGATATTGACGCTTATATCGATTTCGCAGTTAGTGAAGGTTACAAGAATATTATTCTCGCTGGGCATTCACTCGGAGCTAACAAAGTCATTTATTATCTTTCAAGGCATCATGACAAAAATAGAGTTTCACATTTCCTGATCCTTAGTCCGGCCAATCTCGAATGGCTCATGAATGGCGTAACTCAGAATGAGAAAAATATTGTGCGTTCAATGGTCGAAAATGGAAAAGGTAAAAATATGCTCCCGTTCGAGTTCATGGGATGGGTTCCGTGTATTGCTGACACCGCGCATGATTGGCTCTTCTCTCAGAGGCTAAATAATGTCCACGTCGAAATTGACAAGGATTTTTCCCAAGTTCAACAGATTACTCACTCAGGAGCTTTGTTAATCGGAACTTATGACAATTTTACATACGGAAATCCGGCAGGCTTCCTCAGCAATATTAACTCGCATATGCCAAGCTCAAACGAGAACAAATTAATCTTCATCGAGAGAACCGGTCATACTTACCAGAGAAAAGAACAGGAAACAGCTAATAAAATTCTTGAGTTCGTCAAAAGTTGTGCATAAAAATACTCCTCCGCTTAATCCTCACGGAGGAGCACTCTTACACAAATTTTCTCTTACTCGTTCGTCATCGCTATTGCCCGGTCAAATAACTCTTCAACCTCTTTACTCGGCTTCGGCGTAATCAACGACACAACATAAGCTACAACTAAGCCCGCGAAAAATCCCGGAATAATCTCGTAAACTCCAGTGTCAGCCATGTTCATTAACCCCCATATA
>CALGHA010000061.1 GCA_937915835.1 uncultured Fretibacterium sp.
CAAATCGACAAATCATTTTACTTTGTTTGATTAACTTGTCAAGTACTTTTTTCATGGAAATATTATAGCATATGAATTTGTGAAGGATATTATCCCCCTGAAGAAGTCTCAAGGGGATTTTCTCTAACGTTGGCCTTTGTCGTAAATCTGGCCTAATGCTCTTGGACTGTGATTATGTTTACTGAAGAACACGAGCAATAATAACGTCAGCACATACGGCAAAATTCTCACTAAATCGTTATAGCTTGAAGGAAGTCCCAGCTGATTGATTATCGCGCTCCCGCCACTCCGAGCAAATCCGAAGATTAAACACGCTCCGAAAGTCGGCAGAATTGTCCAGTTCCCGAAGATTAACGCCGCAATCGATAAATATCCGTAACCAAGATAAATATCAGGCGAGAAATTGGCCGAGATTGAATACGCAAAACTCATTCCCGCAATTCCAGAAAGACAACCAGAAATAAACACGGCTAACGTCCTCACACCGTAAACATTAATTCCGGCAGCATCCGCTGAATGGGGATTATCGCCGCAAGCTCGTAATCTCATCCCGTAAACTGTCTCGTAAAGAACATACCACATTATGAACGCAACAATGAGAATTATTATCTCGAACGGGTAAATCTCTTTAAAAATTGCTCCGACATACGGAATTTCGCTGAGATACGGAACTGTTATTCTGGTGCTCGCTCCCAACATGAACTTATTCGCTGTGTTACCAAATACTGAAGCGTTTATACTCTTCGTCATGAAACTCGTCATTGCCATCGCCAAAATATTCATGACTACTCCGCTTATAACTTGGTCAGCCTTGAACTTTATGCATAGCAACGCATGAAGCAACGCGAAAACTCCTCCGCCGATTATCGCGCAAACGAAACTCGCATAATACGGAACCTGTGAAGTCGCTCCGAAAATCCCAGCAAGATACACCGCCGCAAATGAACCCGTGAACGCTCCGAAGCCTTGAAAGCCCTCAAGCGCAAGATTGGTAACGCCGCTCTTCTCACTGTAAATTCCGCCAATCGCCATTATGAAAAGGGGAAGCGAAAAACTCAGACCGTCAATTATTATCATGTCAAGCATTTACTTTTTCCCCCTTCTGCTCAAGAATGCCGAACACGCCGCAAACGTCAAGATAAACGCCGTAATCAAGCTCGCAATCTCCGGCTCAATATGTTGTCTCGAACTCATGTAGATTGAACCCTTTGATATTATCGTGATTAAGAACGACGCAAGCACACAACCCAACGGATTATTGCCGCCTAAAAGTGATACAGCAATTGCATCAAATCCCATTGACGGCACAACTCCGGGCTGAATCGACGCAAGATAACCGCAGAAATACGAAACTCCTGCAAGTCCGGCCAATGCTCCCGAAAGTGTCATAGTCATTAAAGCCGTCCTGTGTACGTTCATTCCAGCGTAATATGCCGCGTTCGGTGAAAGTCCTGACGCTTTAATCTCGTAGCCGTAAGTTGTCCGCTCAAGAAATCCGTGAAGAATTAACGCCGTGATTATCGCTACAGGAAACGCAAGCGCAATATCAACCTTCAGATTTTCCCAGCGAAAGCCGCTCAATGTTAAACGTGCGCTGTCGATTATGGATTTGCTCTGACGTGAGACGGGATTAATATAAAACGTGTTGATGTAAAACGTGATTAAATACATCAATATCGAGTTCAGCATGATTGAGCTTACAACCTCGCTGACGTTAAACTTATATCTCAGCCAGCCGATTAATGCACCAATCAACGCCCCCGCGATAAAGCCAACGATTACAACAAGTATTCTTGACGGGATAAAAAGTGAAAGCATGTGAGCTACGAAGCCCGCAAATAACATCTGGCCCGACACTCCAATATTGAAGAAGCCGCCCTTCAACGCTAAAGCTACCGATAAAGACGCAAATATCATCGGTGTCATAGCGTCAATAAAGCTCATAAAATCCGTGAACATACTTTGACGACCCGCATATCTCGCCTTCTCCATTAAGCCCGAACCTTGAAGCAAATTCATATACGCAGCAACAGGATCTTTTCCCATCAGCCATAAGATTAACGCGCCGAATATAAGGCTGATTATTATTGCTAAACAAGAGAGCGTAATTTTTCTCATGCCGATTTTCCCACTCCC
Organism: uncultured Fretibacterium sp.; assembly: GCA_937915835.1. GTDB lineage: Bacteria > Synergistota > Synergistia > Synergistales > Aminobacteriaceae > JAFUXM01. The sequence goes on from CALGHA010000061.1 coordinate 2,137, forward strand.
ATCATGTATAAGCCCGCGTCCTCAACACTAAGCTCCGAAGCAGGCGAAATTTTATTTATTCTCCCGTTGAAGATTACAGCTATCGTGTCAGCACAATCATAAATTTCATCCAGGTCAAGCGAGATTAATAACACTGCCGCTCCTCTGTCTCGTTCTGCGATAATCTGACGGTGAACGTTCATTACTGCTCCGGCGTCAAGTCCTCGTGTTGGCTGCATGAAGATTATTAACGGTGTCTGCATGTCAATCTCTCTCGCGATAATTGCCTTCTGTTGATTTCCTCCTGACATTGAACGCGTAATCGTCGCTCCTCCTTGACTGCTTCGAATGTCATAATCCCTCTCTAAACGTTTGCCGTAATCGTCAAATTCTGCCTCGTTGATTACTCCTCTGTGTGAAAATTTCGGGCTGTAATATCGTCTCAACGGGAAATTGTCTCTTAATGGAAAATCCAGAACTAACCCTACGTTATGCCTGTCCTCTGGAATATACGCAACTCCGGCTTCAATTCGTTTTCTCACGGAAGAACTCGTAATGTCCTGACCATTGAGAATAATTTTTCCCCCTGACGGCTTCAACAATCCGGCTATAGCGTCAGCAAGTTCATTTTGCCCATTCCCTGAAACTCCAGCAACAGCGAACACTTCACCTGCTCGAATTTCAAACGAGACATCTTTCACAGCTTCAAGCCCCGTAATATTCTTCACGCTCATATTCTCAACGCTCAAGATAACTTTTCCGAAATTGGCCGGAACTTTGGGTGTCGTAAACGAAATTTCACGTCCAACCATCATTTTAGCCATTTCATCAGTTGAACTCGTCTTTACGTCCAATATCGAGATTAATTTTCCCCTGTTCAAAATTGCGCAACGGTCAGCAGCTGCCTTAATCTCCTTGAGCTTGTGAGTAATGAGAATTATTGTTTTGCCATGCTCTCGTAAGTTCTGCAAAATCTTCAAGAATGCTTCAATCTCTTGCGGCGTTAATACTGCGGTCGGCTCGTCGAAAATTAATATCTCGGCTTCACGGTATAACATCTTCAGAATTTCCACACGCTGGCATGTCGCGACATTAACATTCTCGATTACGTCCTCAGGATTGACTTTAAGCCCGTAACGTTCGGATAACTCCGCAATATCTTTATTCGCTTTCTTGATGTCAACGTAAGGGAAAATTCCTAAAAACTTTTTCTCCGGCTCAAGTCCAAGAATAATATTCTCTGCAATCGTGTAATTCGATACAAGCCTGAAGTGTTGATGAACCATCCCAATGCTCAAGCTAGTAGCGTAACGAGGGGAATTTATACGCTCAAGTTTGCCTCGAATATAAATTTCTCCCTCGTCAGGCTCATACATTCCGAACAACATGCTGACTAACGTCGATTTTCCTGCACCGTTCTCCCCTAAGACAGCGAAGATTTCACCCTTTTTAATCGCAATCGAAACGTCATCATTGGCGACAATTCCGGGAAAACGTTTAGTGATATGCTTCATCTCGACGATTATCTCATCAGCATTTTGCTTCAAATTATTTTCTGTCATTATTAGTCCGATAAAAGTTGTCAGGTATTATTCAAGTCCAATGAAGTTATCGGGTTTAGTTCCGCTTGATGATGAAGCCGGTAAAATTTTTCCTGCTTTCATTAAGTCAAGTGCCGCGTCAATCTTAGCAATCGCGTCTTCAGTGAGCTGGTTACGTCCTGAAGTTTTCACGTAGCCGATTGAGTTAGTATCAGCTCCGAGTAAATAATTTCCCCCTTTGAAATTTCCAGCAAGAACATCATTCAAGACGCGTTCATTATTCATGCTCATGACTTTGAGGCTGCTGGTGAGAATAATATTCTTGTCGCCGTTAATTCCATCGTTGAACTGGTCAGCATCACAGCCGATTATGAAGACGTTCTCAGATTCTTTTGCCGCTGTGAAAACTCCCATTCCTGCACCGCCGGCCGCAACGAAGATTACATCACAGCCCTCACGGATTAACGCTTGACCTACGATTTTCCCGTTAGCTTGGTCTATGAATGAGCCGATGTAATTTCCTCCGACGTTCTTGCCCGTTACGTCAGTCCCTGAGTATGAGGCCAATTCAACAATTTCTGCCTTCGTCCCGTAATTCTTGTTCGCGTAATTTACTCCTGACATGAAGCCGTATTGATAGTTTACGTTCGTCGGGAAAGCAATTCCATTGACTACAGCGACTTTGTTAGTTTTCGTAGTGAGAGCCGCCGCAATTCCTGCGAGAAATCCGCCTTCTTCTTCCTTATACTTCATGGCGTTGATATTCTCAACTTCGACTTCTTCACCGTTTGAGTTCGCGGGCCAGGTGTCAACGAGCAAAAATTTCACGTCAGGATTATCCTCTGCAACTTCGGGAATTCCTGAGAACTGGAAGCCTACACAGACTATAGCGTCATAATCCGCAACAATATCCTCAACGACTTTTACGCATGACGCAGGGTCTCCGGTCTTCTCCTGAATTGTAGTGAATGAAGCCTCAGGATGATGATTAACGAACGAGACTACGCCGTTGTAATTATCTTCGTTGAAGCCGCCGTCATGAACATCATTCGGGGAAGTTATGATTGCGACTTTCAGGCCGTCAGCAAAACTTGAACCTGTGAACGCAAAAAGCAAAACGAATACTGCAATGATGGAAAGAAAACGTTTTTTCATGAGAATATCCACCTCACTAAAATTTTGTTGAGAATATTATACACATTCAAGAATTATCACGAGAATTATTCCCGAAAAAAAACTTGCTGAGTTCATGTGAAATATATAAAAAAATCTTGACAAAAGCCTTGACATTAAGAGTGTTATAATAATTTTCAGCTGTGCGGCTAAATGCGTAAGTCCGAGCAAGTTTCGGATGAACGCATTTTTTTTGTGCAGAAAATTTCTATTGAAGGTGTATAAAACTTGAACTCTAATTCATTTCTTGAGCGTGAACCTGTCAGCAAATTATTAATCCGTTATTCCGTCCCGTTAATAATCTCGCTTCTGGTTGCCGCTTTATATAATATCGTAGACCAGATTTTTATTGCCAACGCTGACTATTTAGGCTCAAACGGTAACGCCGCTAACAATGTTGTATTCCCGATGACCGTAATAGCTCTAGCGTTTACTCTCATGATTGGCGACGGCGTATGTGCATTCGTGAGTATGAGCTTGGGCGCGAGAAATCCCAAACGTGCCGGCGATGCTGTCGGGAGTGCTGCGTTATTGTCGTCAACTTGCGGAATAATTATAGCGATTGTGTATTATGTCTATCGTGAGGAATTATTAACATTCTTCGGCGGACGAGTGAACGATGAGACATTCAGGCTAGCGCTCGAGTATTTCACGTGGATAATTCCGGGAATTCCCTTTTACGTTTTCGGCCAAGCAATGAACCCTGTAATTTCCGCCGATGGAAGCCCGAACTATGTAATGTTCTCAACGTTAATGGGAGCAGGAATTAATATAGTTCTTGACCCGCTGTTTATATTTGGTTTTCGCTGGGGAATGATGGGAGCGGCTTTAGCTACGATTATGGGGCAGATTTTCACGGCCTTAATGTCGTTGTTATATATAGCGCGTAAAATGAAAGCCGTAAAGTTCTCGCGTGAAAATTTACACTTCAAGCCCTCGTTAATGAAATTCTATTTGCCTCTGGGAATGTGCAGTTTTCTTTCACAAATTGCATTAGTAATCAGCGTTGCCAGCGTGAACATGATGATTAAGAAGTACGGTGCACTCGATGAAATTTTCGGTCGGCCTGAATATTCGCAAATTCCTATGGCAGTAATCGGCATCGTCATGAAATTTTTCCAAATCGTAATTTCCATTGTCGTCGGCTTATCAGCGAGCTGTACCCCAATTACGGGCTTTAACATGGGAGCAGGACGGCCGGACAGAGTTAAAAAGTTATTCTCGTTGTTACTGACCTGTGAAGTCGTTATCGGGTTAATCGCGTTCGTGATAGTCGAGTTATTCCCGGCCAATATTGCTGAACTCTTCGGTGCTTCTGGCGAGAGTGTTTACTATTCTGAGTTTACGGTTAAATGCTTCAGAACGTATCTTTGCTTAATCGTCCTTGCGTGTATAAATAAAGCGGCGTTCATTTTCATTCAAGCAATGGGTAGGCCGTGGATATCTGCAGGACTTTCTGCAACTCGTGAGATAATTTTCGGTGCCGGACTAACTATAATAATGCCGATTTTCATGGGACTTGACGGAGTTTTGTGGTCAATGCCTGCAAGCGACACTTTAACGTTTATAGTCTCAGTGATAGTTATAGCGATGATTTATCGTGAACTCAGCAAGCCTGTAAATTTTGCCCCCACAGATTTATGATTTGCGAGGGCATTGATGACTTATTGCATGAGGCTTAAGACTGACTGCGGAAGTTGATTAGCCTGTGCAAGCATTGAAGTTGACGACTGATTTAATATCTGGAACTTCACGAGGTCAAGCATTGACTTTGACATATCAGCGTCTCTAATTCTGCTCTCTGAACTCTGGATATTTTCATTCGTCACTGTCAGGCTTTCAATCGTATTGTCAAGTGAATTTTGATATGCTCCGATTTTGCTGCGTTGTTCAGAAACTCGTTTAATCGCGTTATCAAGTATCGTAATCGCTTTAGAGCTTCTTTCGCGTGTCATCACGTTTAAACCTTGAACTCCGAGCCCTGCTGATGACATATCGCCGATGTCGAGAGTAATTTTTTCCTCTTCGTTTGCTCCAATCTGGAAGCTGATATCATTTTTCACAACATGAATATGAGTGATATAAGCGTCTTGTTCAGGAGTAAGCAGAAAATTTCTCTCAACGTCGCTCCAATTTGCTTTAACTCCGGCGAACGCGTCAAATTCAACGTCAATATTCTTGTGAATTACTCCCCTTAAGACATTTCCCGTAGTCTTGACGTCCCTGGCAATAATGCTTCCGTCGTGAGCGTCATAAACCGAAGCTGTGTAAGATGTCTCGGCTGAACTTTTAATCGTGTTGAGAGCTAGAGCGTCGATTAATTCACCGTAAGAGCTTGAGAAAGTTAATTCACCCGCTGAACCTGGAATTAACGAGCGGATTAACATTGTGCCTTTGACGGATTCAATGCCATTTTCCCCGTAAGGTTCTTCAACAAAGCTAACGAGATTATTCGGATTTGACGTGTAAATTTCCTGGCCTAAGTCTACAGCGATTGCGTCATTAAGTTTTCGGCGTAAGTCATTGAGAGTGTCTGACGCGTTAAGAGTTATTGAAGTTTTTGCGCCGTTATTCTGGGAAATCGTGATTGTCTGCGGACGTTCAAGCATGAAGACTCCGGATTTGTTCCAGAATTGCTCAAGGTCTCGAAGTTTCGTAGCTCCTGTTGCGATTTTCCCGACGTAAGCGGCGTTGAACGAAGCAAGAGTAATCTCGTTATCAGTTCTTGATTGACCTTCAACCGGAGCTTCCGGGAAATTCTTTGCTGCCTCTCCAAAGTCCGAGTTGGTCGTCAAGGCAATATCTCCCTGATGAACTTTTCCCGTCTCACTGTTGAGATAAAAATTCCTGAAGTGTAATTCCTGATTTGAGACTGCTTCAGCGTTGACGTTGTAATAAAGCTCATTATTTTTATACGTGAGATTTTCCCAGCTTTGAGGCCATGAAGTGTCTTCCTTGCAGTTGATGTATAAAGACGTGTCCGCAGGAGCTGAGCTTGTCCCGTTGCCGCTTATGCTGTAAACGAACTTATCGCCGATGTTGAATTTTTCGGGGTCAAGGGTAATCGAGAAGTTGTTATCATCTTCGCCGAGCAATGAGCCTAAATTTACTGTCTTGTTTCCTGTTGAGACGACAATTTTGCTGTCTGTGTGATTATAATTTTTCCCGTCAGCCGTCAGAACGTTTGATTGAGCTTTGAGGGTAATAGTTCCGTTCCCGTTTGAGTCGATTGCGCTCGCTGTAACCTCAAATAAAATACTGGCGTTATTCTGAGTTTTCGAGTTTATATTCGCTGAAAGTGAAGAAGCCGCCTCTTCGGAACCGTAAAATCCAGTGAGGCTTGTTGTCGCGGATGGAACTGCTACTCCGCCGTCATCTGAAGTCGTGAATGTGGCATCATTTACCTTTGAGGTCGCAGCAGGTGTTGAAGTATTCGAGAAATAAAAATATACTTCCTCATTCGAGTTTGAAGTCGTAATAGTGTAGCTGCTTCCGTTTTGCTGAGCATCAATCAGGACATCAACGCCGTTAAGTTTCGCATATGATTTATTATTGCATGTGTTAACAACCTTTTGAGCTATAGCGTCTGGAGTTGTGTCGTTTTCGTCAAAAGTTATCTCGCCAATTTCCACAGTTTGACTTGAAGTTATCCCGCGAAGAGAAAGTTTATATTTTTCCTCGCCGCTTGTTGTTCTTGGACTTCCTGAGTTGAAAGACGTAGTGCCTGTATGCGTCATTATGTAGCGATTATTGTCCGAAGCTGGTAAATCTGAAGAACGTTTTTCTAGAGATATTTCACTTGAACTTATTGAAGCCGTAACCTGAAGTGTATTATTACTTCCGTTTGAGGCCGTCAAGGAATACTTACTGCTGCCAGCGTTATAACCTTTGAGTGGAATATTTCCTATTGTTGTATCGATAGACTGAATGAGAGAAGAGATATCCGCAACAGAACTTCCGGCGGGAATATTGACCGGATGAGCGCCTAATGTGCTCCCGTTCTCGCTTATCGTGAAAGTTATTGTTGACGCGCTCGTTGTTGCAGAAGCATTACCAGCGAGAGAAATTTTTCCGGCAATGCTGGCTTCGTAAGTCGTATCAGTGTTCGTAACGTTATAATTGTATCTAATATTAGAATCAGGATTAATATTTGAGCTGCTTGCTGTAAGAAAAGTTGCTGATGTCAATTCTCCTTCGGTTGAAGTTGATGTGATTTTCCCGTCGTCGTCAACTTCTAAGCTGAAGTCGGCAGTTGTTGTTCCGTTGCTTGTGCTGAGAGTTATATTTTTCCCGTTAAGCTCTCGTTTGATTATCGCGGCAATATCAGAAGTTGTTGTGCTTGTAGCTGGAATTTGAACACTGTAATAATTATTTGTGTCAGCATTGGGATCATACGACGGCGATGTAGAGGACCTCGAAGGCCATGAAATGACTGTTCCGTCCTGAGTTTTTCCCGTCAGCCTGAACCTGAGATATTCGGGAACTCCGCTCTCATTGCCTTTTTCTATGTCAATCTCAGCAATTGATTTATACTCAGTGATTATCTCACCTCCGCCGGCTTTCGTCGCAGTAATCCTGTAATCTCCGGCCGGCATTCCCTGTGCTTCAACTTTATTCACGCCGTTATTAGTCTGAGCATTCGTGATTACGTCTTCGTGCTTAATCTTGAATATCGTAGACTTCTGAACTTGAGCTTCACCAGGATTAGCTTTCACCTCAATTCTATAATTTCCCTCAACGTCAATTGCCCCTCGAATATAGCCTTTAGTCGTCGAGTCAGTTGATGAAATTATCCCGCAGCAGCTTCCGTCAAGCAAACGTTTTGTGTTAAATTGCGTCGTGTCAGCAATCCTGTCAATATTCGCCTTGAGCTCGTCAATTTCCATCTGGATAAAACTTCTGTCCTGAGAAGTCAACGTGTCATTCGCGGCCTGAACAGCAAGCTCCCTCATTCGTTGAAGCATCGAGTTAGTCTCACCGAGCGCACCTTCAGCCGTCTGTAAAAGGGAAATTCCGTCTTGAGCATTCTTCACAGCACGTTCAAGCCCGAGTGCCTGAGCATGTAAATTTTCGCTGATTGCTAAACCGGCGGCATCGTCAGCGGCTGAGTTAATTCTAAGTCCTGTTGATACTTGCTTGATTACTTTTGAGAATTGATTATTGACTGTAGTTAGCGAATTGAAAGCAGAGAGAGCAGAAATATTGTGATTAATCCTCATGACTGTCCAACCTCCTGACACTCACGAAGGAACAGCAGCGAATTTTGTCCGTAAAACTTATACCCCCCCCCCTATTATGCAAATTACGTAGGGATTTGTAGGTATTAAACGCATAACGAAAAAGCCTCCTAACTTTGAAAGATTAATAACGTGATACTTGCTTAATTTTTATTATCGACATGTAACACGAAAAACTTTATTAATTATCTGCCAACTTTCAATAAATATTTTCTTGCCTGAATTTCTCCCTGTTTCTTTCTTAATTTGGCTTTCAGTCTTGATGAATTTGTTTGATGTCTCGACTAATAAATTAATCGCCGCTTGAATTAATAACTAGATTTATAACGTGAGAAAAAATCTTGACAAAATCGCGAAGATATTATAAGTTTATCATACCAAACAAAGGAAAAATTTTCGATGACACAAACACACGCGAATATAATGCAAAAGTTCATGAAGCATATCAAGAATTCTAGCACTGAAGATTTTATCAGGAGCATGTTATTTTGTTTTTGTGCACCAACTATTAAGGGCTTAAAGGCAGCATGCTTGATAAATTTTCGGCGTAACAAGAATGAAGATATGCGAGCAGTCTGGAAGTTACACGCTGATGAATGGCTTGTTCCGTTCGGGCTTGAATGGCTCTTGCTGAATGATGAGGGCATGAATGCTTTAGTCCTGATTTATCGGCGTGAATTATTAGCAAAAGCGCTTGGCTGTGATGAGGCGTGCGAAATTTTAGCGTCAAAAGGTTATCCGTTACATGATGTTGATGCATGCTTGAAGTGTCTGCGTGAAAAATATTGTGAGAGTTTTCCTCATGAGATTGGCCTTTTTCTGGATTACCCGCCGTGCGACGTAAGGGGGTTCATGGAAAATCGATGTGCAAAAAATTTAGCTTGCCCCGGTTACTGGAAAGTTTACGGGAATGTTAAACAAGCTCGAGAAATTTTCAGGAAGTATAAACAGGCAGAATGTGAAGCGGCGAAATTAATTTTGGCAAGGGAGCTTTAACACATTGAAAAATAAGCAAGCATAGTGTGTTAATAGCTAAGAAGGTTGCGATGCTGTTCGTGTAATTTCGGCGGACAGATAGTAAGTATAAATTGGAGGTAAATTAATAATGGCAAAAGTTTTAATCGTCTATGTAACAACGACCGGCAACACGGAAAAAATGGCTCAGGCAATCGAAGAAGGCGCGAAAGGTGCAGGAGCAGATGTAACTTGCAAGACAGTCGGCGACGCTTCAGTAGCTGAACTTGCGGACTATGATGTAGTTGCTTTCGGGTCACCGGCGATGGGTGCAGAAGTTCTTGAAGAGGCTGAAATGGAACCGTTCTTCAGTGACGCTGAGGGCAAGATTTCCGGGAAGAAAGTTGCTGTATTCGGGTCATATGACTGGGGCGACGGCGAATGGCTCAGAACTTGGGAAGACAGATGCAAGGCAGCCGGTGCTGAAGTTGTCGCGAGCGTGAAAGCTCATCTTGAGCCTGATGATGATGCAATTGCTGAGTGCAAGGCTTTCGGAGCAAAATTAGCGTAAGAGTGATAAAGATTAACGGCCTCCCGCAGGATTATCACGGGAGGTTTTGTTTTACGCGAAATTGTCAGCAAGTTTCATAGCGAGTTCAACGGTTAAGTCAGAGTTATAATGCTGATGCTCGCCCCAGCGTCCTAATCCGAACACGTTATTTTCTCGGCAGAACGTTAATATTTCCTTCATGATTTCCGGCTTGTTAAGAGTGTTCAAAGGGTAAGCATATTCGTTCATGTACGCAAAATTTTCATCAGGAGCTTCGATTCTTGCTGAATGTGTTTCTGTCCAGATGCCTTTGCTCCCCAGTAAGACATTATGACGTAAGAAAATTCTGTGATAGCTCAAGCTCAAATCCGGGTAATAAATCCATTGTGCTGAAGTGTCGAGATTTTGAGGAATATATTTTATCTGAACCGAAGTATGCTTGAGTTCGTTTATCGAAGCGCGTAAATTTTCGGGCATTCCGGCCAATTCATTAAATTCTTTGTAAGGTATCGTGTTAATGATGAATTTTCCGCTGAACTCCTCATCGTCAGAAGTTATCACAACATGAGAGGAAAAATTGATTGAGCTCACGCGTCTTCCGTAAAATATTCTGCCGTCAAGAGATTTTGCCATTCTCCGCCATAATTCACCGTAGCCAGTTTCAACAGGATAAAAGAAATTTGCGTGTCCCGGCTGTTGTGCGTGAGCCTGATGTTCCAGACAAGAGCGCAAAGTGTCCTCAAAGCTGACTGATGGGAGTTTATCAAGCCAGTAAGTTCCCAGATTATCGAGCTCAGAGCCGAACATTTTAGAGTTATAAGGCAGCATGTAATCATTCGCAATTTTCTCACCGAGTTTCCAGATAATCCAGTCCGTGAATTTTTCGGGCTTGGGCTTGCCAGTAACACAGCCTGCTTTAGCGATTGAGCTTAAATATTCAACCTGAGAATCAAAGTCAAGCTGCCAGATATTAGCTTCAAATGGATGTGAGATTAATTTACCGTTGAGATTAATTGCTGTATCACGAGTGAAATAATTCCATTCTTCGCGCGGCATAAACAAGAACAAGAACTTTAGGACTTCCGGCCTCCGAACGTCGAGAATATGACCGCCGCCAATGTCCAGAGCTGAGCCGTCAACTTCAACACTTCGGCATAATCCTCCGGCTTCATGTTCAGCTTCAAGGATGACAAAATTACGTTCTCCGTTCTGAAAAAGTTTGCAGGCAAAAGAAAGTCCAGCAGGCCCGGCACCAAGTATCAGGAATTTATTCATCTTCATTTTTTCTGTTATCTATAAAGAAGACTTGAGCATAATATTCAAGATAATCTTGATAAAATTTCTGTTTAAACCATGCGAATTTATCATAACCAATGTTTTTAGCTTCGATTACCTTTTCAGTTTCAAGATATGAGACAAATTTATTGAAATCCTCAGCAAGAGATAAGCCCTTGTGTGTTCTGACAGCTATAATTGTCCCGTTAAAGTTTTTCATCGTATCGTACCAATCTCTAAAAAACGGTGCAAAAACTTCAGTTTTGGAGAAAGCCTCAGGAACGAGTAAAGCATTATCGAATTTTTCTCGTGCATAAAAATATAATCCTGTTAGATTAGTTACGAACAAAGATTTTCTTTTAGGGTCAAGGCTCTCGGAATAATTCAGAATTTCCTGATAAGGCATGTTATACGTAGTTTTTACAGTATTCGAATGAGTTATAACGTTATATATTCCTCCTGCAGAAGCTACGATATAAAAAATAAGTATAATAATTTTTAGCAGGCTGCTCCTTAGCGTCTGATAAATATTTGTGAGAAATAATCCCATTTCCGGCGATAAAATCGTAAAATTTCTTACTTTGTCGGTACCTACAGGATATAGAAGCATGATTAAGGCATAAGAAACAGTAAAGAAATTATTTCCACAGTCTGAACATATTGTCTTAATATTTCTGAAGAAAGCCAGAATTAAAATCAAATTAGCAATAATCAATATGATGCCGAATATTGACACAGGTATAACGGCTGAACCTGACAGAAAATTCATTGCAGCCCCCATACTGAACTTTAACGGCCAGAAATGTTGCCCTGAATTTATATGGTGAACGGTCAAAAAAATAAATGCCTGATATGAAACTAAGCATGAGGCAATAACACCGTAAACGATTACATATTTCATGTCAGAATGTAGAAATTTCCTACGTCTATAAAGGAGACACGCAAAGGAAGTTATAATAATGACCGCTGAAAGATAATTTATATGAAACATAAGCAGACAAACGATAAAATAAATTCCCCAGAATGAAGAGCTTTTAATCCTTGTATTTTCTGCTGTATGTATGAGGATAGCGATTATACATACCAAAGGAAGAAGATAGGTATACCATCTGAGGCCTGTACACCATAAAAGCACAGAAGGATTAAGACATATCGCAATATACGAGAAGATAAAGACGAGCCTGTTGGTTATATTTCTGCTTACAATATACCAGTAAATCCAGATTAAGGCTCCTACTACAAATGCTCCTACGGTACGAACAAACTGCCAGCTTCCGAAAATTTTCAGGAGAATGTAGTTTATTATGTACATTCCAGCTGGATGAAAATCATTGCTGTTTGAATATTTGATTATCTCCGTAATAGAATTAAGTTTTTCGACCATGAAGGCACTGTAAAAATCATCTTCGTAGCCGAACGAAAACAGAGCAGAGACAATAAATAAAATCATGACGAGGATGAAACTTGAAATATAAAGCAATTTTCGTTGTATATTAATTTCTTGCCACATTTCTAATTCGCCCCTTTATCTTGATTAATTAAAATTTGTTCACGTTTGAGAAATCTGTTATGCCAAGCAGGACGGAAATACTTAAAAGTTGCAAAAAATCCATTCTGAGAGACTCCTTCAGTTCGAGCTTGCCATTTCGCCGGAATCTCAATAAATTTCACTCCGAGCCTTAAAGGTTTTAATGCTGTCTCTAAACAAAAAGGATGCTTTAACTCCTCCCAATTAATATTTTGCATAAGTTCCGTCGGAAAAAGTCTGTAGCCAAAAGTCATATCACTTAAATTTGAGAAATAGAACCAGGCTATAGCTTTTTCGAATATGTAATTGCATACAAGTTTGATTTTGCTATAGCCTTTGAAGCTGCCTCCTCGTCTCCATCTTGAGGCTGTTATTATTCCGTCTGGATATTTTTTTGCCTGCTCAATGAATTTGTTAATAAGAATTGGATCTGTCTCAAGGTCTGCTGACATCATTACGAGGTGTGAGCCCTTAGCAATTTTTATTCCGTCTCGTATTGCTCCACCAAGAAACGGCAATTTCTGTTCGTAAACGTAAATTTGGGCTTTATCTGAATATTGGGCGATTAATTTTTCGGCCGTGCTTAAAGTTTCGTTTGAAGTTTTCGGCGATACAATAATTATAATTTCGGCGAGGTCTTCATGATTGCAGGTATCGAGAATGATTTTTACTGTCTGCTCAAGAGAATATGTTTCATCCATTGCAGTAATTAATATAGAGACTTTTTCAAAGTTTAGGCTCATATTACGGCCTCACGATCTCTAAATTATTTATGAAGCGTGAACCCGATATTTCTATATAACCGTTAATAAAGGCTCTAATATTGTAAATACTTTTGTTGGGGGAAATGAAAGGATAGATTAAGCTACTGCGAACTGCGAACATTATAGCCGCAATTTTGCATCTTCGTCAACCTCCTGTTTACGTAAATTTTTCATTATTCTATCACAACTAACAAAATTCCCCCCTGCCATCATAACAAGGGGGATAAACTTTTTACTCTTCTTCCTTAACAACTTCAATCGCAAGTTCTTCAAGCCTCTCATGTTCGACAACATCAGGAGCTCCGGACATTAAGCATTGAGCCTTCTGCGTCTTCGGGAATGCCATAACATCGCGGATTGAGTTTCCTCCGCATAAAAGCATTACGAGCCTATCAACTCCGAGCGCAAGCCCCCCATGAGGAGGAGTTCCGTACGATAAAGCCTCAATGAAGAACCCGAAGCGTCGTTTTGCCTCTTCCGGAGTAATCCCCAGACACTTAAACAATCTCGCCTGAACTTCAGGGTCATGTATTCTGATTGAGCCGCCCCCGACCTCGTTGCCGTTCAATACGCAGTCATAAGCTCGCGCTAAAGCATTGGCCGGATCTTCGTCAAAAGCCGTATCGTTGTCAAGCGCAGGCGACGTGAACGGATGATGCATAGCTTCCCAGCGTTTTTCGTCAGCGTTCCACTCGAACAATGGGAATTTCGTAACCCATAAGAATTTCCAGTTGTCCGGAGAATTATCGAATAAATCCTCACGTTTCTTGCCAAGTTCAAGCCTCAAAGTTCCGAGAATTTCACAGGCTTTCTGTCGTGACGCATGAGCTACAATGAATAACGCGTCGTCTGGTTCCATTTTGCCGAGTTCACGAACTTTGTCTAAGTCTTCAGGTTTCAGGAATTTGATTAACGGCCCTTTCAATCCGCCGTCTTTATACAGGAAGTTAGCAAGTCCTGACGTTCCGAGTTTAATTGCTCGTGCTTCGAGATCCTGAATTTCTTTACGTGACATCGCTGCTCCTCCCGGAAGTCTTAAGCCTCGAATAACTCCGCCGGCCTCTAAAATTTTCTTGAACGGTTCAAAGCCTGAGTTCCTGAAAGCATCGGCTAAGTCGCAAAGTTCAAGTTTCACGCGCAAGTCTGGTTTGTCGCTTCCGTATTTATCCATTGCGTCCCAGTATGACATTCTCAAAAACGGCGTGGGAATATCAACTCCGCGAATTTCCTTGAATAATCCCTTCATGTAACCTTCGATTAAGTTCATAATGTCATCTTCGACAATATAGCTCATCTCAATATCAACTTGAGTAAACTCCGGTTGTCTATCAGCGCGTAAATCTTCATCTCTAAAGCATCTTGCAATCTGATAATATCTGTCAAAGCCAGAAATCATTAAAATTTGCTTGAACAATTGCGGAGATTGAGGCAATGCATAGAAGCACCCTTGATTTACTCGGCTGGGAACAAGATAATCTCGCGCGCCTTCCGGTGTAGCTTTCGTCAGCATAGGAGTTTCAAGCTCAACAAAATCCTGTTCACCTAAATATTTGCGAGTAAAAGCGTTAATCTTTGAACGAGTGCGTAAGTTATACTGCATTTTATCGCGGCGCATATCAAGATAACGATACTTAAGGCGTAAATTCTCGTCAACATTGTCCGTCTCATCGCCAATCTCAAACGGAATATGTTTAGCCTTCGACAGCACAAGAAAATCATGCGCGACAATCTCAATATTCCCAGTCTTAAGCTCCGGATTATCCGTGCCTTCGGGACGTATTCTCATTCTGCCTTTGACAGCAACACAATATTCGTTACGTAAAGTTGCGGCCAATTCGTGAATTTCTTCGGAAGTTTCGGATAACGACGGATCAAAGACAATTTGAATCGGCCCGGTCCAGTCCCAAATTTCAATAAAGATTATTCCGCCTAAATCCCGTCTTGCTCGTACCCAACCGTTAGCACGAACTTCTTTATCAGCGTCGTCCTCAGTGAATGTTCCACAAAGTTTTGTTCGTTGCCAGGTCTTATCAAAAATTTTTCCCAATTATTTACACGTTCCCTTCATCAATAATTTTTCAATGTTAAACTTGCATATTATATAGCTTTTTCACGCGCTAGCCTTAACGTTTCAATATTCCCCAGAGTTCTTCGTTCGTGCTTAATGAAATTTTTTTCCCTTTCACGAATTTTCCGATTATGCTTGAGTGTATATTATTTTTTCTCAATATGGCCTGAGCATGCAAAACTTTATCAGGAGGAATTACGGCGATTAACATTCCTGAAGATATGAGATTACGCGGGTTAAAGTTTAATTTTACTGAAGCTCTCCATGTTAAATTCGAAATGGGAATATTCTTATCATCAAGTTCAAGCCTCAAGTTACAAGCCTCCTGAATTTCGTACAAAGCTCCGTTTAAGCCGCCTTCTGTCGGATCATGCATGTAGCGTGAAAATTCCCGTAAAATTTTTGCCGGCTCAATCACTGACAAATCATTTTTCCATGAACGAATTACATCAAGCTCGTCTTGAGTGAAAATCCCCGTGAATAAATCTTCCCTGTCGTCCGCAATTATGCTCATTCCTTCAAGTCCGACATGTCCGGTTGCAAGAATAAAATCTCCCTCGCAAATTTTCTTAGTGTTAAGCTCGTAACGAGTAAGTCCCAGCATTGTACCCGAAATTACAGGCTCATCATATTTATTCGTAAGTTCCGTATGTCCTCCGGCAATCGCAATATTCATTCTTGCGCAGGTCTCGTGAATTTCCCGCATAATGTCCTCGATGAATTTTTCGCCGAGCTTGTCAGGGATTATCAACGTAACAACTAGCCAAGCCGGATTAGCACCTTTGCAGGCGACATCGTTAGCGTTTATGTGAACTAGAAGCGAACCGGCATTTTTCCCTGCTCCTGTTACGGGGTCTGACGCAGCTACGAGTATTCCCTCAGGGATTTTTATCAACGCAGCGTCCTCACCAATTCCACCGCCGATTAATAAATCTTCTCGCAAAGCTCCAGTGTAATTCAAAACTTTTTGCTTCAGAATATCAGGCTGTAATTTTCCCGGCAATATTATTCTCCCTTTCAGCATTAAGATTTAGCAAGTGATTTTAGCATAAGCATATAATTTCATTCAGCGGCGTAAAAAAGTTTGTATAATTTCGTGCTGTCGATGACGTGAAAAAATTTCTTGATTTCATCTCATAATCATATTGTCTGTATAATTCCCATTAAGGAGATGACATATTCATGAAAAAGTTTATGATTATTCTAGTTTCAATATTACTTGCAAGTTCAGCTGAAGCATTACCCTCACGCTATGATTTACGAGAAAACGGCTATATCACGAGCGTAAGAAATCAAGGAATTCCCGGACCATGCTGGGCATTCGCGGCTTTAGGCTCAATGGAAAGCAGCTATCTTGTTCAGCACCTTAACACCGACAAGAAGAAGCCGGATTTGTCCGAAATGCAGTTAGCTTTTTACACATACAAAGGCCCGAACCCTGAGAAAAATTTTACTCCTCGACATTCATCGGGGACATTGAGCCTTGAGGGAAATTCATTCAAAGCAATTGCCTTCCTGTCAAGACTAGCAGGACCGACTGACGAGAAAATTTTACCGTATACGACAACAATCGCTTACGAACAGAGGCAGGCTCTCGCGAAAAAAGCTCCTGAGAGTTACAAGCGGACAATGAGACTTCACGACGCATATTTTCTCTCTGGACAAACAACAATTCCCGTCGAGAAACGCAAAGAGTTAATCATGAAGCATGGAGCTATAGCCGTCAGCATTTACAGTGATATATTCAAGTATAAGATTAAGGGGAAATATTTTACTTACTTCAACAATTCCGAAGGGACTAAAACGGATCATGAAGTCTTATTAGCCGGATGGGATGACAATTTTCCGCGTGATAGATTTTCCCCGAAGCCTTCACAAAACGGCGCATGGCTCGTAAAAAACTCATGGGGAACAATGCGAGGACATAACGGCGGTTATTTCTGGACACCTTACGAGCAATTCATGAAGGGGGGAACTGCTTTTATCGCCGCAAAAAATAATTCCAGACTTAAACATTACGGCTATGATGATTTAGGCTTCTGCTCGAGCGTAAATTATTCTTGGGGAGCAAACGTGTTCAAGATTTCCAGCAAAAGAGAGCAGCTCAAGGAAGCGGCGTTTTATACCCCGTCAAATAATTCCAGCTATGAAGTCTACGTTTATTCACTCGGCAAAAAAGTTCCGTCGTCGCCAGTCTCAGGAAAATTATTATCGAGCGTTAAAGGCGTGAAAGAATTTGCCGGCTATCACACGATAGAATTACCCGAAAGATTATTATTGCTGAACGAAGGGGAATATTTCTCGGTTGTCCTGAAACTCTCAGGAGGATTTATGCCGGTTGAGACGAGATTTGATAATTATTCCGAGAACGCAAGAGTTAATGAGAAGGAGAGCTATTTTTCACGAGATGGCAAAACTTGGACAGACGGGATAAAGATTAACGCTAATCCCTGCATTAAAGCCTTCACGGAATTATTTTAGCGCACAAAAAATCCCCCAGCTTGTTGCGACTGGGGGCCTTCACAAAATTTTTCTTACTCTTCAGGGGATTTCTCCGGTTCAACTTCCGGCTTCTCTTCCGGCTTTGGTGCTGGAGGAACTGGCTTATTCTTACGGTTAAGCTCGCGCTGTTCTCTTGCTTTCTCCATGAACTCAAGACGTTTCGCAAATTTCCATGCGTCAATCTCATTCTTGACCTGCTGAATTTTCGCGTAAACTTCGAGAGCTTTAGCCTTATTAATTGGGTTGCTGGTTAATGCTTCCTCAAGGTCAATCTTCAATTTGGCGAGTTCAGCAACTTTTTCACGAATTTCCTTCGGCATATCAGGAGCAAAGCGCGGGCCTCTGTCACATTCTCCGAAGTTCGGACCCATCATTTCAGGTCTTGGGCCTCTGTCGTCACGAGCTCCGAAATCTCTGCGCATTGGTTCAGGCCTCTGGTCCTTAACGTTTTGATTTCCGTGCTCACTCTGGACGAACTTTTGACGCTGAAGCTGGTTCTGCATTGGCTGACGTTTGGGCTGAGCGATTGCGGCCCCTGCTCCGAACACTACGCTGACGACTAAGATTACTGCTAAAACTTTCTTCATGATAAATATTCCTCCTTAAGAATTTATTTGCTCTTGTTTACGTCCTTCGGAAGTTCCGGCCTTTTCCCGTTAAAACCTTCTGGCGGTTCCGGCGGCTTCTTGTCTCCTGAACGGAAGCGGGGCGGTCTTTTATCTCCACTCATCGGCGGACGCTTTCCATCGAATCCCTCCGGAGGCTCAGGTGGTCTGTCCATGCTCGACATTTTAGGCGGCTGTTTTCCGTCAAAGTCCTTCGGAAGTTCCTTTTTGCTTGCGGCGAATGCTGAACCTGCGAAAACTACACTTGCTAAAACTACTCCTGCTACGATTTTTCTCTTCATGTTACGAGTAAAACTCCTTTCGTTTAGTGCCGTCTATATCTCTTGCATTTATGAGTTCGGCGGCAATATTCTTATCTTAGCACGTTTTTCTTGTATTAATGCCTTCCGTGTCTGCCGTGATGTTGAGGGGGTGGAGGCGGCGGCATATGCTCTCTTCGTTCGTCTCGTTCGCGACGTTCCTCAACTCTTCGATGTGCTCGGTCGCTATCTCTGTCAATTCTCTCATGTTGACGATCATAATAATCATCTCGAGGATTTGACGGCCTGTTTGCTTCCGGTTCTCTCTGTTGAGGCGGAGGCGGCGGAGCGTCGTTCTTGTCGTTGTCACTTCTGCCATTCCCTAAGTTAATATTAATCTCGTCGATGTTAATATTCACTCTTCGTCTTGGATTTGCATCTGCCGGATTGGTGCTGTAAAGTACACTTCCTGCTACGATTACTGCTAAGACACCTGCAATCCTTTTCTTCTGCATTTTGTTCGACCTCCTTGTTTCAACGCTGATATGA
>CALGHA010000062.1 GCA_937915835.1 uncultured Fretibacterium sp.
CTCAATGACGATAACTCCATTAGTATTGACATTAATCAAGCTAACGGCTCCGACGAGGCTTTAAGACAATCTACTATTCATGAACTTCAACATTTCGTTCAAAGCATTGAAGGCTTCGCTAGCGGCGGGAATTATGATACAGGACATTACCTAAAAGACGAAAAAGCTGTTAATAGAAGTGATAAGTCATATTTTGCTCCGTTTTACTTTGAAGGCAAAAATTATCTCCGACAAGCTAACACCATTTTTAATAACTTATCTCCCAAACAACAGGATAACTTTACTTTCTTGCTCGAAGCTCAGAATAATTTATCTCAAGACGAGTTCAATAAACTTTTGCATGAAACTCTCACTAAAGGCTTCAGAGATAAATTTGACGCTTGGAGTATGTTATTGAATAAAGGCAAAAAACACATGCAACATGGTAGCTCTTTCTTTATTCCTGGTACTGAGGCCTATGAACGCTTCGGCGGCGAAGTTGAGGCTCGTAACTCATCTCGTAGAAGTTCCATGTCAGACGAAGAAAGACGTAATACTCCAATTACTGAAACTCAAGATGTCGATAGTGATAAACATATAAACTTTACTGGGCTGTTCAAAGTCTTCGATAAGTCTTTACGCAAAGACGGCTTCATGGGACAACGCCAACTTGAGAAATTTAATCAGCTCGTTACTCACGCTACAGGCAATATCATTTGGGGCAATAAATTTGACCTGGCTTATGTCGGCTCCGGTGAAGGCTTCTCGGACTTCGGACACGGTGCTTACTTCTCACAAAATCCTGATATCGTCGCGAAATTCAGAAACTCAGGCAGAAATAAACAGGTTAATTTGTTCAGGAATGAAATTATTGACCGCATTAATAACGACTTGGATAACGGCGTGAAACTTAACGAGGCTCTTGATGATATTCGCCAAGATACAAAGCTGAGAATTAAAGACTTACAGCGCTAAATTAAAGCTCTGTTCAGCGAATTTTCTCAAAGCGATAATTCCTCAACAACAGCCAGCATTACACGTAACAGCAAATCTACTCTCAAGTCAAAAATTATTCGGGCCGTCAAGAGACTGAACGCGTTACAAAGCGGCTTAAACCTCATCAATAACATTTCAACTTTGGAGGACTTCAAGAAACTCCAAAAGAAAAACGGTAATCTTTATCATTTCGACATCCCCGAAGATTATGAATTGCTCGACTGGGATTTGCCTCTCTTCCAACAATCCCGACAAGTTCAGGAAAAGTTGAAGTCTATGCTTAACTCTCTGGCTCAAATGGGCTTTAGCGGCTCTAACATCTACAAAAAGGCTTTCTTCTCTCAGCTTGGCGGTATTGATATTACTCAAGGTCGCGCAGGAAATATTACAGGCGGTATGCTCTACCAAAATATTATGGACTTCATGAAGCAGGAAATTTTGAAAACTTTATCGCCTGAACAAGCCCGTGAAGCATTCATTAATCATGACAAGAATATCTTGCCTGAAGCTAAAGTCAGAACGTCGCAGATTTTTAACGAGTTCGGCATTCCTGGCCATAAATTTTTGGACAAGTCTAAAACTGGCTCTCATAATTTCGTTATCTGGAACACCGACAAAATCAAAATGACTGG
>CALGHA010000063.1 GCA_937915835.1 uncultured Fretibacterium sp.
GTTCAGAGGAAGCTGAAGAGATGGCGAAGAGATTAGCTGAACTGGAAGCCGAGAACAAGAAGCTGAAAGAGGAGCGTGCGCAAGCGGAGGCCGCGAAGAATGAAGCTGAAGTGAAAAGTTTCTGCGACAAATGGGCATCAAAGGGAATACCGCCTGTAATGCTAGAGAAAGTGAAACCTTTACTGCTTGGAGAAAGTTCACGAACAATCAAGCTGAGTGACGCACCCAGAGACGAAATCAACTCGTTGAAATTTTTTGATGAACTCTTTGACGGACTTCCTAAAATTCCGATGGGACAAATCAGCAACTCCGAAGCTCCGACGGTAGAACTTTCGGACATTGAGCAAGCTCGAGAACGTGCAAGGTCGATAGCGGCGAGTGTAGGAAGTTATGAACAGGAGGCGAAGAAATAATGTACGGGAATGAAAAGTTACCAGGCGTATCAACAAGTCAGCAATACCGCAACGAAGGTAGTTTGTGGCAAGGTTCTCCATCGTCGACATGGTTTAAGACGGTGAAAGTGAACGGTTCAAGCTCAGAGGCTGAAGAAATTTCATATGGCACAATCATGAAGGAACTTACAGACGGGACATATACGCCAATAAGTGAAGCTGATATTGTCTCAGCTGTTGAGAATTTGCCCGGATCCAGACTTGCGATTGTTGCGGACAACAGTGCGAAGACAGGAACGACGACGACGCAGGACGAAGAAACCGTAACGACACCTTCAAGCGTATTAGTGGGAATTTGCGGGCAAGTTGATAAAGGACGTTTACTAATTGGCGATAAAGATTTTACGGAGCTGACGGACGAACAGCAGATAAACTTGAACGTACAGCTAGAAGCGTGGGGATTTCAGCTAGTTTCAGTTCAGCAGAGTTAATGAAGTCTGGAGAGGTAAAAAATCTTGGTTCCCATCGTTTAATGTGTGGAGATGCGACGAACCAAGAAGACGTTTCAAAACTTTGTGAGGATATACGCGCAAAAATTCTGTTCACAAGTCCTCCGTATGCAGATTTGCGGGATTACACCGGCTGTGATAATTCACCGGCAAAACTAGCAGGCTTTATTGAGACATTCAAGGATTATTGCGAAGTAATGTGCGTAAACTTGGGCTTTAAGCGAAAAAATCATGAAGTCATTCAATACTGGGATGAATATATAGCACGAGCGAAAAGTTCAGGCTTGAAACTCTTATCGTGGAACGTTTGGGATAAGCTAAATCCCGGCTCAGTAACGCAACAGCAAGCGATGTTTCCGATAAGGCATGAATTTATTTTCGTCTTTGGAGCAAACCCCTTCAAGCTGAACCGTACAATACCGAAGCGCGGCAGAATAGACATGAGGAATTACGGGGGGATTAGGGAACCTAACGGAACAGTTCGTACTAACAGCAAGAACATTCAACTGCACGAAAGAAATAAACAGCTAGAAACCGTAATACCATGTCATCCCGAAAAAGCGCGACCAGTCTGGGGCCCGGCACAAATGCCTGTGAAACTTGCGCGTGAATACATTCTTGCTTGCACAAACGAAGGCGATTACGTTATTGACCCATTCGGCGGTTCAGGAACGACATTAATAGCCTGTGAGCAGACGAATAGAAAATGCCTGATGATGGAAATTTCGCCGGAGTATTGCGATGTTATAAGAGAACGTTACGAGACAACTTTCCCATTGGAGAAAAATTTTTAAGAGGTGATTAAATATATGAGTAATTTTGACATGACGGAAATATTGCAGAACTTTACGCCATTAACGTTAACAGAGGCGATAAAGTTAATCAAGACGGACGAGCCATTAGTGTTAAAGACGAAGCTCGGGAAAAACACGCTGACGATGTTAGATGAGGCGTGTGTGTTTGAAGTTGAAGAGGGAAGCTACAACTTAGCGCCTGTAGGATTTCCGAATGACCCACCGAGCAGTGTGAATATTTCGCGCAAACGTAAGAGGTATTCCGTAGTTCCGCCGCAAATATTTTTGAGAGACCGAATAACAGCGAGTGAGCTTACGAGAATCCGGACGGCCTCACAGAACCCCATCAACATGACATCGCGCGATAAGACTTCAGCGTATGACGAGATGATCGGGATAAAACAGACAGGATTGAAGCGATTAATAGAGCGTCGAGTTGAATGGTTTTTTGCGCAGGCATTGAACGGGAAAATAAATTACGAGAGTGAAGAGGGTAGAAACTTCACGTTTGAATACAATCTCCCTGAGACTGTAAAAATCACGGCGAATGAAACGTGGGACAAAACGGGCAATCCAATTCATCAGCTTCGTTCATTGGGGAAACAGTTCAAGGCGTTGAACAATCAGCTAGCTCCAGATTTAATAATCATGGGAGGAAAAGCGGGCGACGCGTTCATGAACAATGAGCATGTAGAGAGTTGGATGAAATCGCCCGGAGTTCAGCTGTTCGAGAACAAGACCGAATTATCGCGCGGGGAAGCGGCTCCATTAGGGAAATTGCAGGGAGCCGAACTCTACGAATATTCAGCGACGTACGAGGACGCGAAAGGAAAAGCCGTGCCGTATCTTGAGGAAAGTTATGTTTATTTGACGAATTCAACACTATGGAGATTATTTTACGGAGCAATCAGTGATTTTGACGCCGGAAATCCGCCATTAGTTGCGCGAGATATATTCTCCAAGATGAAAACGAGCGAGGACGGAAAAGTTTTAGACATTTACGCCGAAAGTCATCCGTTGCCGGTAATCGTGAGCAATCTCGGAGTGATCAAAGCGAAAGTAGTGTGATGAGTTACTGCGAAGTATCAGACGTAATTCATGAATTTCACCCGACGTTATTGCGAAGTATGGAACGTGATTACGGTGATGAATTTGAAGAGAATATTGCGTTACATATTGAGAAAGCGAATGCGTTTGTTAATGCTTCATTATCTCGAGCCTATTCTGTACCATTGAGGCAAGCGACGAAGATAGTAATCTCAGCTGAAAGTAAAATTGCGGCATATTTTGCGGGGATTGCATATTCTGAGAAGGATAAAGTTTTGCTTGATAAGTATGAAATCGGGC
>CALGHA010000064.1 GCA_937915835.1 uncultured Fretibacterium sp.
ATATAACTCAGGACTTAATACAGCAGTTATCCCGCAAGAAATAAATATTATTGCTATGCGTAAAATCATTGCGTTATCCGTAATCTTTTTATGCGCTGTTTCACCGGCATTCTGCACCACTATTGCTCCGGAAAGCTATAACTGGGTGTGGAATGTCGTTGCTGTCCCTCCGCCCGGAGGCTGGAACACAGAACCCGGAATATCCATCAATAGGGCTTTGACTTGGTGCGAGCGCGAAATATCCGAGAGCAGTAACGGCATTGCAGGTCATGATGTCGTCTTTCGGCGGCTCAATGTTTCCGGCGATGTCGAATCTTTCCGTGTCCTGGATCTCAATACTGACAGCAGGACTATAGCTGTGATGAGTTTTGCGGAGCTGTCAGAACTTGATACCGTATTAGTGTCGCGTCTATCCGGCAGCAATATACCCTTAATGCTTGCACGAGGTGAAAGTGTCCAGTTATTGCGTGGAGGCAGACCTGCGGCTAATGTGTTCGCTCTGGATATGTTCCGGGATTACAGGGCTTCAGCCTTCGCACAGTACGCAACGAAGATATACAACCGGGGGAAAAGAATTGCACTTGCTGCGAGCCGTTTCACCGTCAATCAGGAACGTGAAGCCGGGATATGCTATGAACTTCTCGAAAGGGCCGGATTTATGCCGATGCCTTATTGGACTGACGCATCAGTGAAGGATTCATATTATATGCTGTCCGAAGAGATAGAAAGCTACGAGGGAGAAGAAGCCGGAATAGTAATATCTTTTCTCGGAAGTATGGGAGCACGCGAAATCTGGCGTAACTTCATGCGACTGAAAACATCGTGGAAGCTCTGGAACTGTGCAGAACCGAATAATGCCTATCTGTCATGCCGCGGAATGATGTTTGCAGACCAGAATATACAGCTAAGTACTCTCGGAGGATTCATCAACATAAAGAGAATGTTATTGATGACACGTGCTATTCAGGTTGAAGACTATGTAGCAGCAGGAAGAGTTATAACATTGTATGAATGGCTGAAGGGTGCAGTTGAGATGATGCCTCAGCCTGTAGATACTTTACCCAGAAATTTATTGCTCAGGAATTTAGCGAATGTGAAAAATATCCCGTTTGGAAATCAAATCTTGAATATCGCCCCTAATCTTCACAGGCCCGAAGCCCGCGACGTTTATATCGTTGAAGTTCGGGATCGTGAATACTCCGAAGTCGATTTAGTGAGAGTGAACGGACTTATTTACGTCCCGGCATATTAAAAGAAGGAGTGAATTTATCAATGTATTATAAGCTCAAAAAGTTTCAAGTTTTATTAATCGCTTTATTCTGGTTAAGTTTGGCTTTTGCTGTCGTCATTGTAGGAGCTCCGCTTGGAATTGTACTTATGCTTGCAGGTTCATTATTGAGCTTAATTCACGTTGATTTTGTCTATGAACTTTCCGGCTGTATCGTCAGGAGCATGCTTGGCTTTGTTCATTTCGTTACTCGCAAAATCCGAAGGCTCACACACGAAGTTGAACAGTTCAGAGCATAAATTAAACGGGAGGGAGTATCACACAAAACTCTCTCCCAAATTTTTTTTACTCGTCTTCGTCGTCCTCTTCGTCATCATTATAATTTTCATCAGGACAAGGAACGTTATAAGCTATAGCCGTCAGCACAGGAATTACGAGTAATGTCAAAATCGTACTGACTGTTAAGCCCGCCATTATAGTAACAGCCATAGGCCCGAACATTACGTCCCACATCAACGGGAACATCCCTAAAACCGTAGTTAATGCCGACATCGCTACAGGACGTAATCTCGAAATTCCATCTTCAACGATAGCTTCATATTTATCACGGCCGGCCGCAAAATCCGCGCTCACTTGGTCAAGCAACACAATCGAATTTTTCGCCAGCATTCCGACGAGTGAAAGAAGCCCGACAATCGCCATAAAGCTAACGTCCATATTCGCAACCCATAAGCCAATTACAACGCCTATTAAAATTAAAGGTAAAGATATAAATATTATTAATGTCTGACGGAAACCGTTGAATAAAAATACCATTATTGTGAACATGATCAAGATTGCCGCAGGAAAAGCTACTGCCATTCCAGCGATTGACTCATCGGAAAGTTCATGCTCGCCGCCCCACTCAAGAGTATAACCCAAAGGAAGTTTTATAGCTTCAATAGCCGGTTTAATCCTCGCGATCATAGCGTCAACGTTCTCACCAAATTTTACTTCACTCATAGCCGTAATATATTTGCTGCGGTCCCGGTGCATTATTATATTATCTTCAAAGACTGTCTCAAGCTCCGTAAAGACCGTACCCAACGGAACAGATCTGTTTATTGTCGGTGACCACACAAGAAGCGAGCTTAAAAGCGAAATGTTATTGCGTTCTTCCGGAGTGAATGCGGCATATATCGCTAGGGATTTATCACCGTCACGAAAAGCTCCGATCGTCATTCCTGTTGTGGCCATCTGCATAGCATAATTTATTAACGGTCGGCCAAGTCCTAAACTCTGCATTTGATCCTTAAGAATTTTCGGGCGGATTACTTCAACAGGTTCACGCCAATCCATACGTAAAAATTGGGAAAAAGGATCACGCTCCATAATCTCAAGTGCTTGTTTCGCTAATCGTCTCAAAGTGTCGGGGTTCTCCCCGTAAAATCTAAGGCCGATTTTCTCACTCATTCCGCTTCCACGCGCAAATAACCGGCAGTGTCCGCTCAGTTCAGTTATGCTCTCGTCAATATATTTCTGAGTTTCAAGAAGCATTTCACGAGTATATTTAGCGTCCTCCATTTCGACCATTAATTGCGAAAACGCCGTGTTACTCTCAGGCGGTGAATACGTCAACATAAATCTTAAGCTCCCGCCGCCGATAAACTGCGTTACATTTTTAACGCCCGGATGTGATGTGATAAAGTCAACAACTTTTTGCGTGTATTTCTCTTGTGCCGCTAATGAAGTTCCCTCTTGTGCCCATAAATCCACGTTGTAATATGCCGTCTCTGCGTCAGGGAAAAATGACGTTGCTATCGTTGAGAATATAAACATCGAGATAACGAACATTCCTATCACGACAAAAACCGTCAAAATTCTGTGTCGCAAGCATCCTTCAAGTAATGCCCGATATGCCCTGAATAAAAAGCTGTCGTAAGGATCCCCGGCCTTCTTGTTTACTTTGAGCATAACTTTTCCCAGAACAGGAGTAACGACTAAAGCCGCAAACCAGCTCAACATCATGGAAATTCCGACAACCTGAAACAAGCTCCGTAAATATTCACCGGCCTGTGCCTTCGATAATCCAACAGGAGCAAACGCCATTACCGCAATAAATGTTCCGCCGAGCATTGCCCACTTTGAGCCTTCAACTGATTCAGAAGCAGCGTCTTCTATTGTCATTCCTCGTTCAACGCCTACTAACATTCCTTCAGCTACAACGATGCCGTTATCAACGAGTGAGCCAAGAGCAATAATCAAAGCCGATAATGAAATCATCTGAAGAGTTATTCCCATGTAATTCATGATTACGAAAGTTCCGGCAACAGTGATTAAAAGCACCAGGCCAATTATTAAGCCCGAACGTAAGCCCATGAAGACTAAAAGCACTCCGATAACTATAGCGAGCGACTCGAGTAAGTTAATTATAAAATTATTGACGGATTTAGTGACTTGATCCGACTGCATATAAATCTCATTAAGCTCAATTCCAACCGGACGAAACGCCTCTAACTCCTTCAATCTCGCGGAAACAGCACGCCCCATATCTACAACATTTCCGCCCTCAACCGTAGAAATTCCAATTGCAAGCGCAGGACGATTATTAAACTTTAATTTGAAGCTCTGAGGCTCCACATAATCCCTTCTTACTGTCGCAATCTCTCTTAAACGTGTGAGAGTTCCGCCCGTGTCACTTACAACTAAATCATCAATGTCTTCAACGTCTAAAATTGCTCCGGTCGGTGAAATTCGTATATATCTGTCGCCAAGCGTTATATTTCCCGTAGCTGAAAGCGTGTTCTGTTGAGTTAAGGCCGCAAGTAACATAACGGGAGAAATTCCGAGTGCTGACATTCTCGACGCTGAAAACTCTATGTAAATTCCTTCGGTCTGTTCACCAAGAATTTTTACGCTCGCAACTCCAGGAACTAACACTAAATTTTTCTTCAGGAAATCAGCATAATCGTATAACTCTTTCATCGTGTAACCGTCACCGACAAGTGAATAATATTGCCCGTAAACTTCTCCGAAATCGTTATTGACTAATATAGTCGTCCCTGAAGGCATGTAAATTTGCGCGTCATTAACTTTCTGCCTTAACTTATCCCAAATTTGCGGAAGCTCCGTGCTCGTGTATTCGTCCTTAATGTCAACGTAAATTATCGCCATTCCCGGCGTTGAACGTGAACGGATATGCTTAATCTCACCCATTGCTTGAACAGCGTCCTCAATTCTGGCCGTAACTTCCTGCTCAACTTCAGAAGCGCTTGCTCCGGGATATATCGCGCTGATTACAGCAGTCTTAATCGTGAACGAAGGATCCTCAAGTTTGCCAATCTCGACATAAGCCATAACTCCGCCGATTAACGTCATCAAGCACAGGAAAATTACTACCCTGAAACGCTTTATGCTTTCTCTTGCAATGTCCATGCTTAATCCTCCTGATTTCTGACGTTCTGAAAAAATACACGCCCGCCGTTATCGCCATTCGTTAAAGTCATGTCTTTACTCCTCCAGCAGTCTAACTTTCTGGCCCTCATGTAAAAAATATACTCCAGCCGTTACGATTACATCGCCGTTCTTGAGAGTTTTGCCCTCAATCTCAACAGAAGAATCATTACGCATTTGGCCGACATTAACGGGAACTAATGAGACTTGACCGACAGCATAACGCCAGATGAAATTGCTATTGTCCTGATTTTTTATCGCCGTAATCGGAACTAAAAATTTTCCGCTCTCTTTAGCCGGTGATTTATCGCTCACAAAATTCATCTCGACAGTCACGGCCATTCCTGGAAGCGCACGAATTTCTCTTGACGAAGGCATTAACGCCGTAAAAGGGTAAGTGTTCGAAGCTGCGGCCAATGTTCCAATTTCTTTTACTCTTAACGGGAAAACTTTATCGGGCATAGCTTCAAATCTCGCGTTTAAGTTAAAGAGGTCTGAATGTGTCTGCAAATCTCTCAAGCTCCGAATTTCCGTGACAGGCGCGGTGAGTACGTCATTATCCGGGATATTAAACACGATTTCGAGCGCATTCAAATCTTGAAGGCTGAAAATTGTTTGCTTGGCCGTAACATCTTGATAATTTTCTACCGTCCTGTCGGCAATAATCCCGTCAAAAGGTGCTCGCAATTCCGTATCTTTTAAGGCATCACGTACAGATTTCAAGTTTGCATTGGCCGAGTTCACCGCTGATTTGGCAACGTCAAGCTGAGTTTTCGCGCTGTCATATTGCTGTCTGGCTATAACTTTTTGCTTGTATAAATTCTCGTAACGTTTAAAATCAGCCTGAGCATTATTGTACTGAGCTTGTGCCTGAGATAATGCGCTTTGTGCCTGAGATATTCTCGTGTTGAAGTCTCTGGGGTCAAGCGTCGCTAACAATGTTCCTCTCTTTACGCTTGCACCCTTCTCAACGTAAATTCTGCTGAGAGTTCCTGATACTCTGAACGATAAATCCGCACGTTTGCCGCCTTGAACTGTCCCGAAATATCTCCGTGTGAACTCATTGCCTCCGCCTTGAAGCGTAATCGTCCGTACTGGTCTAACAACTTCGGGTTCAGGTTCGGGGGCTTGAGTTTGTCGTAAGGTGTTCAGGCCGTAACATATGCCTGCGATTATGATAATGCCGAGTAAAATTTTAAAGAAGTTTTTCATGAAGTCATCTCCTTTGAAAAAATTTGCGTAATTATTTCACATCGGAGCGTAAAAAGTAATACTCTTACAGCAAAGCATAAAGAAATTCCCCCTTCGAAGCTCAAAGGGGAGAATGAAAAATTTCAAATTATTCTTCGGTGTCTTTTTCGTTCTTCGTACTGAAGTGGAACATTACAATTCCGAGTGGTGGTAAAGTTAACGGCAGTGAGTAAGGCATATTGTGCCAGCCTATCATTTCGGCCTCCATTCCTCCGCAGTTGCCGAGACCGCCTCCGCCGTATTTCGTAGCGTCGCTGTTGAGAATTTCCTTCCAGAAGCCGGCTCTCGGAACTCCAATGCGATAACCGTAACGAGGAACAGGAGTGAAATTCGCGGCACAAAGTATGTATTCGTCGTCGCTCTTGCCCTTACGAAGCCAGGCTACAATACTCTCCTGCCAGTCTGAACAGTCAATCCACTTAAAGCCCTCGTTGCCGAAATCAAGCTCATAGAACGGCGGATATTTCTTGTAAGCATTGTTAAGGTCGCGTACCCAGTCTTGAATGCCTCTAAAATCGTCCTTCTGGAGTAAATGCCATTCAAGCGCGCTGTCATGGTTCCATTCGAGGCCCTGTGCAAATTCTCCGCCCATGAACAATAATTTCTTGCCAGGATGTGCCCACATGTAACCGTAAAGCAAACGCAAATTCGCTCTCTTCTGCCACCAATCGCCGGACATCTTGTTAATCAATGAGCCTTTACCGTGAACAACTTCATCATGAGACAACGGAAGCATAAAGTTTTCGCTGAAAGCATACCAGATTGAGAATGTTAATTGGTTCTGGTGCCAGCTGCGATAAATCGGCTCTAAGCTCATGTAGTCAAGAGTGTCATGCATCCAGCCCATATTCCATTTCATGCCGAAGCCTAAGCCTCCCAAGAATACAGGGCGCGTAACCATCGGCCAATCCGTACTTTCTTCGGCTATCGTCTGAATTGTCCCGAAACGTCCGAATAATTCACTGTTCATGTCGCGAAGGAGAGAGATTGCTTCAAGATTTTCACGTCCGCCGTAAATGTTCGGGATCCACTCGCCATTTTTACGCGAATAATCAAGATATAACATTGAGGCCACTGCGTCGATTCTTAAGCCGTCAGCGTGATACTGATCAATCCAGAATGCCGCCGATGAGATTAAATAGCTTCGTACCTCGTTGCGTCCGTAGTTGAAGATGTAGCTTCCCCAGTCAGGATGATAACCCTTGCGCGGGTCCTCGTGTTCGTAGAGAGCTGTTCCGTCGTAACGTGCAAGTCCGAAGTCGTCAGTCGGGAAATGGCTCGGGACAAAGTCAAGGATTACGGCAATATTTTTCTTGTGGAGCGAGTCGATTAAATACATTAAATCTTCAGGAGTTCCGTAGCGTGCTGTCGGAGCAAAATATCCGAGCGTCTGATAACCCCATGAGCCGTAAAACGGATGTTCCATGATTGGCAAAAATTCCACAGCGTTGAAACCCATATCCTCGCAATATCCTGGAAGTTCTTCTGCCATTTCACGATACGAAAGCGAGAGGCCGTCGTCCCAATGTCTTCGCCATGAGCCAATATGAACCTCGTAAACGCTTAACGGAGCCGACAAGTTCATTTTCTCGCCTCTGTGTTCAAGCCACTCATTATCGCCCCATTGATATTCCGACCAATGCGTAATCGATGAAGTTCTCGGAGGAAGTTCAAATGCGCGTGAGAACGGATCCATTTTCTCTTTTACTTCACCGTGAGAGTTACGAATGCAGAACTTGTACAATTCCCATTTCTGAAGTCCCGGAATGAAGCCTTCCCAAATTCCTGAACCGTCCCAGCGTGCCGCTAAAGGATGAGCTTCAGTGTTCCAGCCGTTGAAATTGCCTACGACACTTACAGCCTGAGCATTCGGAGCCCATACACTGAACGCAACGCCTTCTGCACCGTCCGAAGGATCCGTGAACTTTTGCGCGCCCATCTTCTCGTAAAGATGATAATGCGTGCCCTGCTTGAACAGGAAAATATCATAATCCGTAATCGGTGAAACGCCATGCCTGATATTATCGGCCATAAAGAGATTACCCCCTTGTAAAATTGAATTTGCTGTGTGATTTGGTACGTGTATAAATTTTATGTGATAATCACGCTTAATTCAATTTGTAAAGCCAGTGAATATTTGCGTAAATTTTTTCATCAACAAAATAGAACATGTTATATTTTCTCGACAATAAAATTTCTTCACATAAACTTTTCGTCGTATCGGGCTTGCATTTTCAGGGCAATAAATATTTCGCAATTTCCTCACTGACAATCTTCATTCCCTTCCAGCTCCAATGAGTATCACTAAGCCAGTAAATATCTTTATCGCCGCGTTCAAAGGCTTTTCGCAAAATCGCTTTCGTGTCGATGAAAATATAATTTTTCGGCTGAACTCTTCTCATCTCGTCAAAAAACGGGTTCTCTGGTCGGCCGTGTTTATCTTTAATATACGGGTAATATAAATCGTATTTGTCGACGCACGGCATAAACAAGAGCGTAATATTCTTCTCGGCTAAAAGTTTCGCGGCATTGTTCAAGTTCCTGTTAATTATCTCGGGATTATGAGTTTGTGATAAATAATTCAAGTCCTCGTAATAATGCAGGAATAAATTTTCTTGGCCGGGATTTGTGAAGAGATTTTGCGTGAGCTTATTGATGTAGACGGTGGAGCTTAATTGTTCGGGATGTCTGAGACGGAAAAATATATCCTGTAAAAATTTCGCGTTCGCTTTAATCATAACTGGAGCAAAAATTCCTGTGATATGATTTCTGAAGTCTTCGGCTTTGATATTCTCTTCAAGACATCTTCACGTGAGCTTTTCTCAGTGACAATCTCAATTATTCCTAATCTGCCCTGAACAGAACGTTCAACACTCTCAAGAATTACGGCCTTCGGGCTGAACTCGTCAATTATTCCCGAACTAATCAGCTTGTAAATATCGTTAAGGCAATGGCCCGTCATGCTCACGTTCAAGACTTTCATGCCGAGTTTGTCAGCAAAATAATCCTGATATCCTCCCTGTGAAAAAGAATCCCCGATTGTGATGATGTCAAAATGTCCGGTCGTCGCTGGCGTAAATTTCTCATGATGACGCTGATAATTGGCCGGGCCCGTCAATTCTGAAACCGTGTAAAAACTTCCTAACCTGTTCAAATCACGTTGAATGAAAAATTTCTTCGTGGAAATATGCCAAAGCGAGAGATTTATTACGAGGAAAATATACAGAATTGACGCAAGCGAGATTACATATTTTTTAGCACTCATGATTATTCCTCCTGAATTGGCCTAAAATTGGAAGTAAAGAAAGTCTGAAATTCCCGAAAAGTTCATGAAAGAGATTACAGAAAGGACAAGGATAATTGCTAAACTAAAAGTCCCATGCTTGAATTTTCCTGTTAATTCCTGAGTATTCGGAAAAATCAAGGCCGTCAATATAACAAAGGGAACATAAGCAAAAAATTTCCAGTTCGTAGCTAATGAGCCGAATGAAATCCCGTATGCTCTCAAAAATCCGAGTTGTCCGACTAATTTTGAAGGCAGCATGATATTCTTGACGTACAGCATCGCCGTAATAATTTTCCCAGCCTCATCAAGACTTTCTGACCTGAAGATTACCCAAGCGAACGTAACGCATAAAAACGTAATCAGCCATGAGATTAACGCCGGAATTTTCACATTAAGCCTTCTCCATTGATGATTGACAGCGAGCATGAGGCCGTGAAGAAGTCCCCAGATTATGAACGTTAAGCCTGTTCCGTGCCAAATTCCTGTGAAGAGCATTGCGATAAAAACGTTACGAACTTTCTTGAACTCACCTTCTCGGCTTCCTCCTAATGGAATGTAAATATAATCCCTTATCCATGCCCCTAATGAGATATGCCAGCGTCGCCAGAAATCTATAATGCTCGTTGATTTGTAAGGTGAGTTAAAATTTTCAGGAAGATTTACACCGAACATCAGGCCAATTCCAAGCGCCATATCGCTGTAACCTGAGAAGTCAAAGTATAATTGCATCCCATAGCCAAGAGCCGCCGCCCAAGCCTCAAAGAACGTCAAAATTCCGGCATTAGCGAACAGCTCATTGACACTGAGAGCTATAACATCAGCAATACATACTTTCTTAAACAATCCCAGAATGAAGCGAGTAATCCCCTTTGCAAGATTTTCATAGTCAAGTTCATAACTCAGTGAGAAAGTTTTTGCGTTCATAATCGGCCCTGAAGTTATACACGGGAAAAACGTAACATAGCCTGAATATTCCAGAAGTGATTTTGTTGTGATTGAATTGCGAAAGACTTCAACAAGATAGGCCGTTTGCGTGAAAGTGTAAAATGAAATTCCCAACGGAAGCGAATTAATCAGCTTGAAATATCCCAATAAGCCGAAGTTAAACACGATACCCAAGATTAGCCAGAACTTTTTTGCTGACGATAAATTACACGAACTGCCGGAACTTTTTGCTGATGAATATTTTTTACTCGGCCAATTCCCAGAAAAGCCGCTCGCTGAAATTCTAACACTCACGAAATAATTTACCATGACTGAGATTATTAATAACGGCAGAAATTTCACGCTCAAGCATCCGTAAAATATTAGCGATGAGATTACGAGCAATAACGAAGCAAAGTTTTTATTATAATTGGCCAGTGTGAAGAAGATTACGAGCGTAACGGGAAGAAAGATGTAAATGAATTCGTAACTGTTGAAGAGCATTATGAAGCCTCCTCAACATAACGGACAAAGGGGAAATTACGGGTAATAGTTAGGCGACAAGCGACAAGCGACAAGCGATTATACACTACTTGCATATTTTGTCAAGCTCCTTTGTGAAAAAAATTTAGTTACTTGTGAAAAGTATTATAACATTCAGCATTTAGGGTATAATCAACATTACTTAAAACGTTTTTTTTCATAAGGGAGGAATATAATTTCATGCGCATAAAATTATCTCATGCACTCCTTTTCTCTTTCATGTTTATATTTGCTTTTGCATCACAAACTTTTGCCGCTCAAGCTATCATTATGAACGGTGATGCTCATGTTGGAGAACAAGCCGTGCTTTCCGTCGAAAACTCACAAATTCCGTCTGGAGGCTCGGTTGAATGGTCAGTAAGTCCGACGACCGGGCTTAATCCCGACAGAATTTCACTTCGAGCAGGCGGCCGGGAATGTGCTTTTACTCCGCTCGACACTCACCCAATCAGAGTAATAGCCTCGTTCATTAATCGTGATGGCGATGTTGTCTCAAGCTCAGAAATTTTTGTTAATCCCAAAGAATTCCAGATTGATATTGCCGTCGTAATCGAGAGGCCTTTAACCCTTTGGAACTCAGCAACTCGCTCAAATTATGCCTTAAGCCCGGATATTTTACTCGCAAATTCTCCTGTCAGAATTCGTGCGTCGTTAAATCCTCCGTTCAAAGGTGAGCACTCTTTCAAGTGGGAAGCTGACGCGGCTACAGCTTTACTCAGCCAGGATAAAGACGACATTTTTATTCGACGCGGAACAATCGGAGAAAGTGATATTTCCGTTTCAGCTTTCAATGCTAAGGGCGTAAAACTCGGAAGCGGTGAAAGCAGAGTGAATATTTCTCTTCCTGTGTCGAGATTTAACGAGTCTGCGAATGAGCGTGAGGCTTGGCAGAATTGGCAGAGGTCTCAAGAATTATGGGAGAGCAAGAATTACGCTGAAGCCGTCGAACTTGCTGGACGAGCTATAAACTTAGCACCACGAGATTTAGAGATTTCGCAGGGACTTCGAGCAATGAACACGAATTACGCGAGATTCACGAAAGCCCAGAAATTACGAGATGAAGCAGAAAACTTTAACGCTCAAGGGAAATTTGATGAAGCTCTGAAAAATTTACGTACAGCACAAGTTATCTGGCCTCTTGAGAATGGAGCTGAAATTATCGCTGAGACCGAGAAGAAATACAACGAGCAGAGAGTATTAATTCAGCAGGCTAACTGGTTACGAGACACTGCAAGCGCTTACGACAACGAAAATATGTACGAGGACGCGCTAGAATATTACGCAAAAAGTATCGCCCTCGTCTCATCTGATGCCGTAAAAGACCGAATGGAACGCATAAGAAACCGTTTGACGTTAATCGCCGACGCTGACAGATACGCCGGAGAAGGAAATACTTTAGAACGCGAGGGAAAATTGCAGGAGGCCTTGAACCATTACAGCGCAAGCATAATGAGCAATCCCGACGCAACTTTACGCCAGCATATTGAAGAATTGCAGAGTGTAATATCCCGTCGTGAACGTCAAGCCAACGCCTTAAACCGAGAAGCTCAGGACTTAATGCGCCGCAATAACAATCAGGAAGCCTTGAAGCGTTACACTGAGAGCATGAACGTCTGGCCGACTGACACAGCAGAACAGAGAATTAGACAGCTCAACAGGAACACGAGACTTCCGGCTGATACAGTAATTCGCGGGCCTGAGGATTTCGGAATTGGCACGAGATTAGACGCTCAGAAAATTACTCAAGAAGCCGACGAGTTATATTCACAGGGAAATCTTGACGAGGCTTTAGCTCTTTATCGCAAGGCTAACAATATTGCTCCGTCCGACGAAATGCGAAGATGGATCGTAAGACTTGACGCGGCTGTGAAGGAACGCGACGCAGTGAACAACGCTAACAGGATGATAAACGAAGCAAATTCACTCTTCAAGTCCGGGAAAACTAACGAAGCGATTAATCTTTATCGTGAGAGCTTGAAAGTTCATAAAAATCCTGAAATCGAAGAATTCTTAAGAAAGCAGGCGGCAGGAAATTGAGAATAATCGGATTTTGCAATCTTAAAGGAGGAGTAGGCAAGACTACAGCCTGTCAGAATATCGCTGTGGGATTGGCCAAGCTCGGTAAAAAAGTTGCTGTTGTCGACATGGACCCTCAAAGCAACTTAAGCGCAGGTTTCGGAATTATGCCGTCGCCGTCGGATCCTCAAGTTTTTGATTTGCTCGCTGGAGAAGCCTCTTGGGATGAAATTTTAATTCGCAAAGAGGACGTTGACATAATCCCCAGCTCATTAAATCTCGTGATGGCCGAACTCAATAACAAAGGCCCGTTAAGTCAGGATACGGCTTTGCGCGACGCTGTGAAGAAGATTGACCCGTTCAGATATGATTATGTTCTGATGGACAGCCCGCCTCAATTAGGAATTTTCACGCGTAATGTCCTCACGGCTTGCAGTAAAATCATTGTGCCTATGGACGGAGGATTTTACAGTTTATTGGGCCTGAAACTTTTAGAGACATCATTGCAGATTTTCCGTGAGCGTCTTAATCCTGCGCTTGAAATTTCCGGCGTTCTAATGACGAATTACAACCCGAGAATTTTCATTGCTCGTCAAGTTTTCGAGGATGTCAAGAAGAATTTTCCTGAAGCAGCGTTCGAGAATTATATCCGTCAGAATGTTACTCTCGTTGAAGCCGCAAGTATGGGAATGTCAATTTTCTCTTACGATGCCAAATCCAAAGGTGCCGAATGCTACAAGGCTGTAACTGAAGAGTTCATGAGAAAGTTTGACGCAACAAGTGAGCCTGAAAATCATAATGAGCCTGTGAAAGTTGAGCCGTCAGAGCCGGAAAAATCGGAACCGTCGCCGCTTGAACAGATAATTTCGTCATTGCCCGAAGCTGAGCCTGAACCGGAAAAAGCGCCTGAACCTGAGCAGGTTATTACGGAACTTCCCGAACCGGAACCAGTCCCAGCACCAGAACCAGAGCCTGAGCCAGCGGCCCCACAGCCAAAGTCTGAACCTGTGCAACCCATTCAACCTGTAAAAGAGAAGCCGAAACCTCCGCGCATTGACATTAACACGCTTCCTGAAGGCCCGTTAAAAACTGTGCTTACTATGCTGCCTGAAGAAAAACGGCTAATGTGGTATCAAATGCTTGAACCCATGATGATAACGAAACGAAGACTTAACGTTGATATTCTGCGTGATGACTTCGATGAATCCGACAAGGGCAGATACAATTTCTACATACTCGACGAGGAAGAAGATAATTTGTGGCCTGTAATGCTCAGTGAACAGATTGAAGAGCCGTTGAGATGTGCGCTGAAGATTGACGAAAACGACGGCTGGGCAGAAGTTTATCTATAAGTAAAACGTGAATAATCCCCTTGAGCTTGTTTCGAGGGGGTTAGTTTTCCCAATGAAATACAAAGAAAGAAGGTTTATATCATGAAGAAAGTTTTTGCGTTATTGTTAATCTTAGCTTGCTTCGTAACTCCTCCCGTCTATGCTGCTTCATCGTCATCATCAACAAAAATTACCTGGCAGAAAGTCAAGCTCGATAATGCCGGGACAATCTCAATCCCCAAAAACTGGACTGTCGTTGGCAAAAACCAGAAGATCGACAAGGACAAATACGGGGACGGCACGAATTATCAACAATGCCTAAATGCTGTAGTCAAAACTGATGACCCGAATGATACTTATAACCGTTCACTGCTGGTATTTTCATTTTGGCCTGTTCCTAATGACCTTGACGAAGATGTACTTGAAGCCTTCATAAAGGTAATGGGTGATGAACTTGCGAACCAATACGGCGATATTACTGAACTTGTAAGCATAGGGGATATTGCCGGTGGAAAAATTAAGGCTAAAGCTCTCACCTATGACTTACATATTGGGAAAATTCTTAGCGTTCGACAGAAGATTTCGGCGTTTAATCAGGGGAATAAAATTATATGCACTATCATGACATATTTACCCGACGAAGAATCTCAATGGGAGAGAATGGCCAGGCAAATTTTTGGACGTTGGAAGTTCTAGGAATTTTTATCAGCTGACAATTGAGAAAATCCCCTTCACCGTTTTGATGAGGGGGAAAATTTTTTATCGCTTCCAAGTGAAATTATCCGGGAAAAATATTGCTAGTCTCTGAACGATTAAGCCTGCAAGAATTGACTTGAGAATATCTCCGGGCATCGGCATTAACACGAAATACATTAAGAGTGTTTTAGCTCCAAGCTCATTTTCCAGATAATATTTCGACATGAAATAATAATAGGGAATTCCAAACGCGTAAATCACAGCAATTCCGGCCAATCCTCCAAGTGTCCAAGTTAAAAATTTCGGTGTAAACTTCTCAGCGATATATCCAGCAAGCCAAGCTCCAGGAATGAAGCCGAGAATATATCCGAACGTTGGATTTAGGACAGAGCCGGTGAAAACTGGAAGGCCTATTAAGCCCGCGAAGACGTAAACACAGACTGCTACAGCTCCGAACTTTTTGCCGAGTACAAGCCCGGATAATACGACAAAAAGAGTTTGCAAAGTTAAAGGCAAAA
Source organism: uncultured Fretibacterium sp. (assembly GCA_937915835.1). Classification (GTDB taxonomy): domain Bacteria; phylum Synergistota; class Synergistia; order Synergistales; family Aminobacteriaceae; genus JAFUXM01. Next base: position 15,226 of record CALGHA010000064.1, read on the forward strand.
GAGGCGTAGGAATTTTTATGTGAGTTCCGATAGCGATTAATGCCGCGAATAATGCACATAATACTAAATTTTTCGTAGTTGCCATAAACTAATTTTCCTCCGTTCTAATCATGAAGACTTCTCCGCTTCTCAGTGTCTCAATTTCTCCCTTGTCGTTCACAATCACAAGTCCTCCGGAGTCGTCAATTCCTTCAACATGAGCCGTGTGTGAAATATTCCCTTTCATGTAAGTGATATCTTTACCCGTCAGCATTGAGCGTTCACGATAAGCATTGATTAAATCCGGAGCGTCGAGATTTTCTGCGAATGTCATAATGTAATCAGCCGTTCTCGCGCAAAGTTCATCACGTCCGAACGAGATATTATCGTCCTGAAAGATTGCTCCGGCTGACTGTGCAAAATCTCCGGAAAAATTCTTCGTCGTTACGTTTATGCCTATACCTGTTACGACGCTCTCAATCTCGCCGTTCTCGAAATTGCTTACGGCTTCGGTTAATATTCCCGTAATCTTTTTGCCGCGAAAGAGAATATCATTTACCCATTTAATTTTAAGATTTCCGCGAGCTTCTTCGTACAAATCTTCAATTGCAAGACATACGGCGACAGCATCAGCGATCGTTATCATCTGGAATTTCTCAGCTTCAACCTTCGGACGCAAGATTAACGTCATGTAAAGTCCTGTTCCTGCAGGAGATTCAAAGCTGTGGCCTCGTCGTCCGCGACCGGCTGTTTGGTGATTAGCCGCGATTAAAGTTCCGTGTGAGGCTCCGGACATTGCGAGTTTCTTTGCGTAATTGTTGGTTGAGTCGACTTCCCCAAGACAGATTACGCGCGAAATTTTCGTGTCGGGCTTCAAGTGAGAGATTATCCCCTCTTCGGTTAATACGTCGCTGAACTCTTCAAGCATGTAGCCTCTGTTAGTAACAGCTTTAATCTTATGGCCTTCCTTCCTGAGCTGAGCAATAACTTTCCAGACGGCGGCGCGTGAGACGTTGAAACTTTTTGCAAGTTCTTCACCTGAGAGAAATTCGCCCCGTTTAGCTTCTAACATGTGTAAAATTTTGGTCTTCATGATGGCGTTAATGATAAATCAGAAAGCCTAAATTGTAAAACGATAGAATATTTTTCAAGTTTACATTTTGGGCGGGCGGGTGG
>CALGHA010000065.1 GCA_937915835.1 uncultured Fretibacterium sp.
TACCACTAAGTTACTTTATATCTCCCCTCTTAAACTCAATCAAAAAGAGGTGAGATATTCTGAGTAATCAACACGGCAGACCTAGAATTTACAACAGTAAGGCCGAGAACATGAGAGTTATCAGAGCCAAGAAGAAACTTGCTGGCTACAAAGATATTCATGCGTCCATTCCTGACGAGTATAAACAACTTCTCGACCAGTTCTGCCATGATACTCAGCTTTCTATTTCGGAGTTTATCTGCTACCTGCTCGGCTGTGCTCAAGAACGCGACTTGCCTGACGTTGACAGACCCATTGACTTCCAAAAGTAACCTCCTTAATACAAATATTGCGCCAATCTCTTCATCTCCGCTTTGAAGACAATCAACCAGCGCACTTTTTCTTGGCACATAATCTTTTCACAGTCTTCACTCCTCCTTTATGCTATAATTTAAGCAGGACAAGAAAGACCTCTGGGCTATAAAAGTCCATAGATCATATGCTTGATACTTTTCAACGAGCTATATTATAGCATATCACTTGTCCTGATTTGTTGTGCTTTTTTATAAGTTAAACCCTTTAATAATATCGTTCCGCTGTCCATGAATGCGTCTTGCCGTAAGGATTTTTCGAGCACGTTCCGGGACTTGGCATCCTCACTGACGAAATCCTTGAACCGCAATATTCACAGACCCACTGCACATGAACTGCTTTTTCCGCACTGGCCGCTAGAGCTAATCCTAGCAATAGCAACGCTCCTAGACACAATACAATTAACTTCTTCGACATTCGATTATTTCCTTTCACGTTATAATTTATCCAACGGAATATTTTAGACGCTACTTACTCACTCTGTCGAATGCGTCTGAGTAGCCGTTGATATAACTGATTTTTTACGAAAGGAGCTTTATTGTTGCAGGACTTTAATTTGCCGGATGATACTATTGCTAAACTTCAAAGCAAGTTTTTACAGTTCCAGAACTCAAGAAAAAGAGTTCACGAACTTCTGCTTGATTATGTCGCTGATTACAGACAGTTCAGCGGCTCTCATGACGACAGAAAAGAGTTCCTAGAAGGTCAGTTCAGTAATCGTGTCCCTGACTTCAGTCATTTAATCTTCTCTGATAATCAAATCTTATGGCACGTCTCCGACATTGCTATCATTCTGGGCAGAAATCAGTCGTCTATTTCTCGCACTCTCTCAAGTATCGAACGCTCCGAAGACTGGAACTTTCGACTTATCGCTGTTCGTAAGCCTGTTAAATCTGCTAACGGAAATTCGATTTTCGTTTATCACCAAGATATTTTTGACTTAATTATCGATAAATACGAAGAAGAATATTTACTGCGCTTCTCAAGTCCCCGATGGGGCAGCAAAGATAATGCTCCTGACTTTGAAGAGATTAAACGCTTCTGGAACTACCTCAAAGATTTTTACAACGTCAATGATCTTGCTATACATAAAAGGAAGAAACTTTTTCAAGATATTCCACAAATGAGCCTGATTAATATTCTCTCACTCATCTGGAACAAGGTCTTCAATATCAGGATTAGCACAATAAGCTCTGTCATTTTTGCTGTCTGCTTCGAACTCGCTCGCAGGGGCTTCGGCATTCAGCTCTGGTTCGCTGTCATCCCTGCTGTCGTTTCCGTCATCTGCGTCTTTCTCATTCATAATCGCAAATTTACTCCTGACACTCTTTCAAATATCGGGGCTGGGGCTTTGTTAATTACTCTGCTGTGGATCTCGGCCGCTCTGTCTGTTGATAGACTTCATACACAAAACGTAAAACACAATATTATTCTTACTCCCGTTCGCGCCACCAATATGGACATACGCGAAAAACTCACACGCAATATTAACTTTCAGATTAACTCTAACATTAACAACGTCAAAGAATTTCTTTACCGTATCAGTCCTGATAAATCTTTCCACTCTACGGGCTTCCTCAATCAAATTAACCCTAACACTAACTTGCCCTATCCGGCTCTATCCATTTACAATAACGTCAATAGCAGTATCGCAGAGATTGATGTTAAATTCATTGACGACAATAATATTGAAAGTTCTGTATGGCATTTTTCTTTTGACGTTGCTCACGAACTCTTCAAACTCAATAAAAATTTCATTCTTAATTTTAATATGCCCTGGGTCTCCGCTGAACAATACAAAATCTTCACCACAAACAAAGTTACTTCAGAAGCATCGTTAAGCCCCTTCATGTTCTCTGAGGAAATCAGAAGCTCCATTAGTCATCTTTTCTACGGCATCAATAATGAAATCCCTGACAGAGAAGTTGACTTCAACAATCTCGACGCTTACGAACCTTACGTCCTCTTCAGAACTAATGACGCTTCTATTCGCTTCGTATCGTCTCAGATTATTTTCAAGGATGGGTCTTCCTCCGATATTCGCATTAGTAAGATTATTGATTGAACATACTCAAAAGGTTGAAGAGGAATTTTCCCAACTGGCCGGAAATTAACGGTTGGGCAGAATTTATCCTGCCCAGCTACTATTTATTCAAGACGCTTTAAGATTTCTTCTCTCAAACTATCTCCATATGAACGACTGACAGCATAATCATAAGCTCGTTTACCGCTTTTATCTTCTATCTCGATTTTCTTTGTTAATTTCTCATCTTCTAATGTAAGTTTTAATAAATTATTTAATCTCGTATA
>CALGHA010000066.1 GCA_937915835.1 uncultured Fretibacterium sp.
ATAATATATGTAAAAATGAATATTCATTTAAATCTATATCTTTTATTATTATTTCACCATTTTCATCGGGAATTAAATTTTCTTCTATATATGGAGACATATTTATAAAATCATGAATTTTTATACTATTATCATTCATCATACCTCCTCTTTCCATTGTAGCACATTCATCACAACATTCTTCACGTTCTGGTTCAGCTAATCTATCGAAGGCTTCGCCTTCTTTTCCTTCTTTAATTTCGGTGGTTGTTTCTCTGATGAATTGAGGCTTTAATAATAAACTTGGATTTTCTAAAGAATTACCTAAATTTATTTCATATTGTTTTCTATCTAATACATATTGCAATTCATCACTTAATATTTTATTATTTAAATATTTATTTTTATTTTCCATAAAGTGAAATTCCGTAAATTGCTCACCCATTCTATAATTATAAAATTTACTTGCCATAAATTCAAGCAAATTTTTATTACATTTTTCAGATAAATATTGCACACAATTAATATGAATCCTTGGATAATTTTTGCTTTTATTATTTTTATTTAATTTAATTCTTAATTCCTTATTTCTTCATCAAAATTTCAGCTGCTTCTTTTAGCGTGTTATCCTCGCCGACATTTCCGGGAAAAATTACGTAAGGAGTTCCGGGAAATCTGCTCTCATTGCCTGTCTGCCAAACTGGAATTCCCGGACGAATTTGTCCTAACACAAGCGCACGTTTCACTCTTAATGCCTTTGTTCCGACATCACTTGATGTAATTCCGCCCTTAGCGATTACGAACGCCGGAGTAATCTTCAAATTGCCGACTAACGACTGCACAGCGTCAGAAATTTTCACGGATAAACGCAATTCGTCTTCTTTGTCGCCAGTATCAGCCGTGATTAAAGCGCGAGTTGTGTAACAGCAGACAGTTTTACCCTCAGCAATAAATTTTTCCTCCAAGTCTAAGCATCGCTGAACTTCACGCGAAAATGCCTCATCATCCTTCACAAGTCTTGCGTCAAGCTCGATGAACTCAATATCTTTCACCTGCTTTAAAGCCTCAACCTGGCGCGTCGTCTTGTCCGTATGAGAGCCGACAACGATAATTCCCCCGTTGTTGTTCTTAATCGTTACCATTTCCTTGCGAGTTAATAACGGAATATTCGTAACTCCTCCCATGACTTTAACGATTGCGGCCGCTGTTCTGAACATGAAAACTTTGCCTTTCTTCATCGCACGGTAAAGAGCCACGCAGAAGACTTTCACGTCAACATAATCTACGGCGTTCACGATGATTTTATTGAAGTCTTTCACGGCCATTAACTGAGCTTCGATTGCGTCAAAGTTCATCGCGTGAATGTCGGCAAGTGATATGCATGTTACGCTTGAAGCCTTGTATTCGCCTTTAGTTTTCTCCTCGATGTATTCGGGCATTGTCGCGGCTGTGTAACCAAAAGTTTTGTCCTTCGCAAATTCCGTCTCGTTTGCCGGGACTAATTCGTCGCCGTACTTGACGTAATGCACATCATCAATCGTGAAGCGTCCGCCTTCCTTGAAAAATGGGCACAAAATTTCGCCGTCAATGATTTTTCCCGTGTAGCGCTCGTATTCATCCTTCAAAATTTTTGTCTCGAGCGGATAATGTCCCCTTAAAGTTGAGTCGCTCCGGCTTATGAAGATATATTCACGTCCAGTTTCTTTTGCAACGTCATTAACGACCGCCGCAATCTCCTCATGAGCTTTTGTTGTCTGTTCAGCTGTGAAGCCGCGAGAATTTGTGAGGACGTAAAATAAATTATTCTTCTCCTGAAATCCTGCGAGAATATCATCATGTCCCCAGCCCGTGTAAACATGAATATCATGGACTGTCTGAACTCCGGTCGGGTCATCGTCAAGCACTACAATTTTCTTGTTATTGGCCTGAATTTCGCGCGCTAATAAATCGTCAACAAGAGCCTCATCAATTTTCGGGTACGAACTCAACACAGAAGCATTAAGCCTCATGTTTTTTCACCTCAACGTCAGCAAGTTTCTCGAAATATTGCACAATTCCGCCGTGATCGTCGTTCATATGTCCGTGAATTTTCAGCGTCTGGAGAATTTCATAGAGCTGTGCTGTGTACGGAATAGGAACATCAATAGCATGAGCACTCTCAACACAATTTTTGATATCCTTATGATTAATTCGGATTGGGCCGCCCGGCTTAAAGTTACGTTCGATGATCATCGGGATTTTCGCGTCGAGAACAGCACTTCCTGCAAGTCCACCGCGAATTGCCTGATAAACTTTTGCGGGATCAGCTCCGGCTTTTGCGGCAAAAACGAACGCTTCACTGACGACAGCGATTGTGTTATTCACTATCATTTGATTGGCGAGCTTGGCTGTACTTCCTGAACCTGACGGGCCGATTAATAATGCCGAACTTCCGAGAATGTCAAAGAACGGTTTCATTCGCTCGAAATCTTCTTTATCTCCTCCGCACATAATCGCTAAGCTGGCATTAATCGCTCCCGGCTCTCCTCCTGAAACTGGAGCGTCAACGAAGCCCACGCCTTGAGCCTTGAGCTTGTCATAGCAAAATTTACTCTCAACCGGCGTTACTGAGCTCATATCGCAAACGAGACTTCCGGCTTTAATCGTTGAAGCAGCGCCGTCATTCCCGAACAAAATATCCTGGACGATTTTGCCGTTCGGAACCATCGTGATAATAATCTCGCATTCCCGGCCAATTTCAGCATAGCTTGCCTCACGTGCTCCGGCTTGAACGAGTGCGTTTACAGCGTCTTTGTTCAAATCAGAAACGAGCAATTCTGACTGGGGATTATCTTTTGCCTTGAGAAGATTTAACGCCATCGGCCTTCCCATAATTCCGAGTCCTATAAATCCGAGCTTCATTATTTTATGACCTCCGAATATATTTAATTTTATAAATGGATAAGTATTAGAATTTTAACACGTAATGAAACTTTCACACACGCGCGATATTTTTTCGACAGCAAAATAGAACACGTTATATTTTCTTGATGATATTGCGTGAGAGTTATTGAGAGTGAAAATTATTAATGGATTGACAAGAGCATAATATAGAGAATAAAATAAAATTTACCCAAAAAACAGGAGGTAAAGATTTTGCGGACTAA
>CALGHA010000067.1 GCA_937915835.1 uncultured Fretibacterium sp.
TTGCTTCCTGCTGAACGGGTGCCGCTTCCTGAGAAACGGGCTGTGTTTCCTGCGCTGCGTCCTGTGTGTTTTCCTGACGCTCAATAATTTCATCCATGATTAATGGATACCCCCTTGACTTCCTTGTAATTCCGCAATATTAATTTTTACTTTATCGATAAGCCACTCAGGTGTACTTGCACCCGCAGCAATACCAATCGTTTTTTTATCGCTAAACCAGTTAATATTTTCCGTAATTTCCCTCTCGTCCTCTACCCATAAGACACTTACGCCCTCAGCTTGAATAATATCCCTGAGTTTTGCCGTGTTCGCGCTGGCTCTTCCGCCTATCAAAACAACTCCGTCAACGTTATGATTTCTTACGAGTTCACGCACAGCCTCTTGACGTTCTGCCGTAGCCTTGCAGATTGTGTTGCAGACGTGAAGTTCTGATGTCTTACGCGTCAAAATCCCCGCAACCTTCGATAATCTTTCTTCTCTCTGAGTCGTCTGTGAGATTAATGCTATTCGGGCGTGTCTTGAAACTTTTTCGGCTTCGTCTTCATTGGCGACGACTTCAGAATTATTATTATTATCACAAACAATATGCCCTAATATGCCTTTAATTTCCGGATGATTTTTATCTCCAAGCAAGATTACATAATAATTTTTGCGTGATAACTCTGCCGCCATGTCCTGAGCTTTTTTCACGAACGGGCAAGTCATGTCCTCAACGTCAATATTTCGTGCCTTCAAGCTCTCTATAACTCTCAAAGGTTCACCGTGAGCGCGGATTAAGACTTTTGCTCCTGAAGGAATTTCGCTCTCGTCATCAGCTACACGCAAGCCCAGAGCTTCAAGCCTTGAGACTTCCTGAGGATTATGAATAGGCAAGCCAATTGTCCAGACCTCGCGATTATTTTTCAGGGCCTCAGATATTGCGTTGACAGCACGCTTCACTCCGAAACAGAATCCGGCATGTTCAGCCATTATTATCATTCTGGAGCGTCCTCTGTCTTGTTTAAGTGTGTAATTATCGTATTTATGATTTCTTCCTCGTGATTGGATTCCGACATATCGAACCAGACTGCCGGCGAAAATTTCTTGAACCAGGTCTGTTGTCGTCTGCAAAATGCTTTTGTCCGTGATATTGAGTTCGTTAGTGCTTCGTCCAGAGTAATTTTTCCTCTGTGATAATCGATTAACTCACGATAGCCCAAGCCCTTCAACGGATTAAATCTCTCGTCAAAGCCGTGTTTCATGAGCCAAGCAACTTCTTCCGGAAATCCTGAGTTAAATTCCTGCTCAAGCCTGATTTCAATTCGCTCAAACAATTCTTCCCTTGAACGTGCCAGGCCAATATACAGCACATCAAAGCCGTAATCCCTTTTCGTTCCCTCGCTGAAAATCTGTGATGGAGCTTTACCCGTTAAGTCCCAAATCTCTAATGCTCGTGTTACACGCTGAACATCATTCTTGTGTAATTTTTCGGCCGTCGTCGGGTCAACTTCAGCAAGCCTCATGTGAAGTAATTCTGCCCCTTGTGAGTTCGCAAGAGTTTCGTATTTTTCGCGGACCTCAGAACTTGAAGGCAAATCGGAGTTCAACGAAGCATGAAACAAAGCGTTATAGTAAAATGGAGTTCCTCCGACAAATAACGGGATTTTTTTACGTGCATAAATTCTTGAAACAGCTTGTGAGGATTTTTCGGCGAAGTCTGAAACTGTAAATTTCTCATCCGGGTCGGCAATGTCTATCATGTGATGGGGGATTTCATAACGAAGTGAAGGCGAAACTTTATCAGTACCCACATTCATGTAGCGATAAACTTGACGTGAGTCAACCGAAACAATTTCAGCATTCAACTTTTCTGCGATTGACAAACTGAGGGCTGTTTTCCCTACGGCTGTCGCTCCAATTAAAGCAACCACAGGCTGCCGGTTCATGAAAATCTCTAACGACCTCGTTTTTTTAATAACAACAATTTAATTTTAAATTTCAAGATGAACAAAAAGCATAGGCAATTATACCATATATTAAAACTTTGCAAACATGATTTATTCACAGAGTATAATAACTCAAAAAATTTTCATTCGGAAGGAGCGCGGCTTCAATGGCTGTAAAAAAATATCCTCCGCTTGATCTTGTTGCACCCGTAGTATTCGTGATTGTCTTTATAGTTACGTTGATATTCTCGCGATTTGAGCCTCATGTTGAGGAAGTTGATAGAAAATACGTGAAGGAACATGCGGCTATGCCCGGCTATATTCTTGTTGACTCGCGGCCGGAAGAACAATATTACGGGAAATCTCCAAGACCTGGCATTCCCGGAGGACACATTCCCGGAGCGATAAGTTTTCCGTTTGAGGACTTGAAAATTCGTGCGGCAGCGGCGGCACTTGCTCGGGCAGGGATTACGAAGGATAAGACAATAATAGTTTACTGCAACACTGGAGTTTTGTCCGGAAGATTTGCGGATCAGTTAGTGAGACATTTTAACTTTAAGTCCTCTATGCTTAAGAATTACAGGGGCAGTACTGTGGACTGGGTTAAAGATGAGAGAAATATTTTACTGCCGTTAGACCACGAAACAGGAGATTAAGAAAATAGAACGTGTTATATTTTTACGATGAAATTTTTCAGGAGATGATTATTAATTGACAGTACCAATTTTAGATTTACGTCGTTCGTTCAGCGAGATTAAGCCGGAAGTGTTTGCAGCACTCGAAAGAATATTTGACGCTCAAAGTTTTATTCTTGGCTCAGAAGTCAGAAATTTTGAGGCTCACTGTGAGAAATATTTAGAGCTTCCGGAAAACTCGGCTATAGGCTGTGCTTCTGGAACTGACGCTTTATTGCTGGCCTTAATGTCGCTTGATGTTAAGCCTGGCGATGAAGTTATCACTACACCGTTCACGTTCTTTGCAACTTCGGGGACAATCGCGAGGCTTGGAGCTGTGCCGGTGTTCGCTGACATTGAGCCTAAGACTTACAATATAAATCTCGAACAGGCATTGAGCAAAATTACGAGCAGGACGAAAGTATTTATGCCCGTTCACCTTTTCGGCCAATTATGCCCAATCGAGGAAGTAATTGATGAATTTCACGATAAGGGAATAAAAATCATCGAGGATTCAGCACAGGCATTCGGAGCAGTAAGAAACGTTGACGGGAAAATTTTACGTGCCGGGACAATCGGCGATGTCGGATGTTATTCATTCTTCCCTACGAAAAACTTAGGAGGCTGCGGAGACGGCGGAATGGTCGTAACAAAGGACGCAAAACGAGCTGAGAGATTACGGAGGCTCAGGGTTCACGGCTCGGGAAAAACTTACTATCACGACGAGATCGGCATAAACAGTCGGCTTGATGCAATTCAGGCGGCAATTCTGGATATAAAGTTACAACATCTTGAGACATGGAACGCTGAACGAAGAAAGATTGCGGATTTCTACAAACTTTTAATCAAGACGAATAATTTGCAGGAATTTATCACGATTCCGGCTGAACTCGACGGGAATTATCACATTTATCATCAATATGTTGTGAGAGTTAAGGCAAAACGTGATGAGTTGATGACGTGGCTTGAAGAACAGGGATTTTCAGCGCGTGTGTATTATCCGTTGTCGTTGCATCTTCAGCCGTGCTTTGAGTATTTAGGCTATAAGGCTGGGGATTTTCCGGAGAGCGAGAAATTGTCGCATGAGGCTTTAGCACTTCCGATTTTTCCGGGATTGACTGAGGACGAACAGGCAAAATTGATTGAGAGTGTTGCAAAATTCTTCAGGAGAAAATAAACGATGTGGCACGGAAGATTTAAGCAAGACACGGCAAAAATAGTTCAGGATTTCACGCAATCTCTTGATATTGACTGGCGGATGGCTGAAGCTGACATTGCGGGGAGTATTGCTCACGTAAGAATGCTCGGAAAAACGGGAATTCTTAAGCATGACGAAGCGAGCAAAATTGAAGCGGGATTAAGTAAAGTTCTGGACGAGATTAAAGCGGGAAAATTTGTTCCCTCAGAAAATCTTGAAGACGTTCACATGAACATTGAGGCAAGATTGACGGAGATTGAGCCATTAGGAGCGAAATTACACACAGCACGTTCAAGAAATGACCAAGTAGCAACGACGACGAGAATTTATTTACGCGCGAGACTAAAAATTTTGGCTGAAGACTTACATGAATTATTGCAAGTTTTTATCGCCAACGCTGAACGACACGTTAACATAATCATTCCCGGCTATACTCACATGCAGCAGGCTCAACCCGTCTCAATGGGTCATTACTGGCTCGCTTGGTTTGAAGCGTTTTATCGCGACAATGAGAGACTGAAATTTGCGCTTGCTTCACTCAACGAATGTCCGCTTGGTGCTGGAGCATTGGCCGGATCAACTTTGCCGATTGACCGTGAATTTACTTCGGAGCTTTTAGGCTTCAACAATCCCACACGCAATAGTCTTGACACAGTAGCAAATCGGGATTACATGACGGATTACCATTATTTTGCGAGCGTCTTAATGATACATTTTTCCCGTCTCTGCAACGATTTAATCACATGGAACACTCAGGAGTTCGCGTTCATAATCCTTCCTGATGAGTTCTGCACAGGCTCAAGCATGATGCCCCAGAAGAAAAATCCTGACGTTCTCGAACTCACACGCGGGAAATCCGGCCAAGTCATAGGGAACTTGATAGACTTGTTAATCAACCTTAAGGGCCTTCCGATGACTTACAACCGAGATTTACAGGAGGACAAGCGGGGATTATGGGCTTCACTTGACACTGTTGAAAACGTGATAAAGATTATGAGCGATTTGCTCTCGAAAGTTGACGTTGACGAAAAAGCCGCGTTATCAGGCCTCGAAAAAGGTTATTCACTCGCTACGGATGTCGCTGAATATCTCGTGATGAAGGGCGTTCCGTTCCGTGAAGCTCACTTGAAAGTCGGGCGTTTAGTCGGATGGTGCATTGAGAATAACTTAGCGTTTGACGAATTAACTTTATCGCAATGGCAGGAGAATATCCCCGAAGCAGACGAAGAAATGTTGAAAATTTTATCGCCTCGTGAAAGTGTAAGACGACGAAACGTTTACGGAGCTACGGGATTTTCACAAGTTCAGCGGCAAATTGACGAAGCAAAAGCTAGAGTGAAAGAGTAAAAAAATTACCCCTCGTTTTCAGGCGGGGGGCTTATTTTTGCGTTAAAACCTTTCGACTTTGTACTTCTCTTCAAGCTCTTTCGATTTTGCCTGAAGAATATCCTGCGTCTTCTGTTCTCTGAGTTCCTGCATAATCTGAGACTTTACCTGTTCAAACGCTGTCGGACTTTCTGGAATATGTTCTTCGAGCTTGATGATATGCCAGCCGAATTGTGATTTCACGGGTTCTGAAACGTCGCCGGGATTTTTCAGGTCAAACGCTGCCTTCTCAAATTCCGGAACCATTACGCCGCGAGGAAATTCGCCCAAATCTCCACCGTTGAGCGCGCTTCCGGGATCTGTCGAGTATTCTTTCGCGACAACGTCAAAGGATTTTCCGGCCTTCAACTCTTCCTGAACTTTTGCGAGAGTTGCGTCATCGCTTACCAGAATATGACGGGCATGAACTCTTTCGGGCTGAGTGAATAAATTCGGGTTCTCGTCGTAAAATTTCTTGGCTTCGTCGTCTCTGATTACGAGATTAGCAATTTCACGTCTCATTGCCGCCTGAGCTAACATTGCACGTTTCGCATTGGCCAGAGCTTCGATGAATGCCGGGGTCTCGTCAAGTTTCTCTTCTTCACCGTAAAGAGCATAGAGCCTCATTGAGATTACGTCGTCGATAATCATTTTTCGTCCCTGTTCAGTCCCGTAAAGCATAACAGCCTGCTGACCAAACGGCTGAATGAACGCGAGTACTTCTGTTTCTGTGATGTCCTGACTTCCGACGCGTGCGACAACTTTTGATGATGAACTCTCAGCTCCGAATGCGAGATTTGCGAGTAATAACGTGATTATGAAAGCTGTGATAAATTTTTTAGGCATTAATAATCCTCCTGATGAAAAATTTCTAAACAGTTTATCACACTAAGAATTTTAACGTATAATAATCACAAAAATTTTATTCTTAATTCTCGGAGCTGATTATTTTGCGCGTCGTTAATACTCAGGTAATTCTCGGCCTCTCAATTTGGATTATGGGCTTTGCTTTCATGGTACTCGGCTGGTTAGTCGGTGAACTCTCAGAGAAATACGGAAAAATTCCCGGCAAAATTATTTACAGGATTGGTGCGGTAATCGTTGCTGTTCCTGTTATTATTGGGCTTTGGAAGTTGTCAGCAGTCCTTTACGTCAATCGTTTCAATATCGCAACATACATCAATACTACCGTCGAATTTCTGCAGGACGCAATCAAAGTTTTGTAAATGGGCGTAATTTTTGGGCTTATTGCGGCGGCATTCATGCTTTATTTCCCGTATGAATGGTGCAGATTTCGACATGAGGACGAGAGAACTTACGGCCTGAAATGGTTTCTCACACGCGAATCAAAACGAGACGTGATTATCGCGCTGGCAATAACGCTAATTCCCTTGACGTTTATATCGCTTCATTGGCCTGCTGAATGGGGAGGAAGAGGCTTTAAGCATCCTTCATTTTGGCAGGCTGTGGATTATCTCGGAGGGGGGATTGCGGCGGCATTCATCGAGGAAACTTTTTTCAGAGGCTGGCTTCAGACGTTAACGATTAAGAAGTTCGGAGTGATATTAGGGATATTGTCAGCGAGTTTGCTTTTTGCTCTCAGTCATCTAATCGCATTAACCGGCTGGCTTCGAGTTGCAACGTTTTTTCCCGGCATAATCATGGGAATTTTGCGTTATCGCGGTAATTCTGTCCTGCCCTCGATAATTTATCACGCAATTTGCAACGTCTGGGCCGTATGGTTTGCTCCTGTTCCGTGAGAGGTGAATTATCGTGAAGAAATTTATACTTGCAATAATCATTATCCTTCAAGTTTCGTGTTCATACGCTGAAGACTTCATAACTTTACGTATTCCCTGCCGAGAAAATGAAACTGTCAAAGCAATTCTGCCCTCAGGTGAAATTATTGACATCGGGAAAGTTACGGCTTATCCCGCAAAAACTAACTGGCCCGCTTACACTGCAAGTAAATGGTGTGAGCCTTCAACTGTCTGTGCTTCGGCGGTCAATGCAATTCATATTCTCGTTCGTGTTGAGAATGACAGGGGAAGAATTATCAGCATAATTCCGTCAGTTACGATTGCTCCGGCGGCTGAAAGAGGGGCATACTTTGCTGTAGACGTTCCGGCCGGTACGGGAATTTTCGGGGCATATGCTCC
>CALGHA010000068.1 GCA_937915835.1 uncultured Fretibacterium sp.
TTTTTCGCAAAATCACGGGCTATTCCGGCTATCTGCACTCCGAGACTTCCTGATATTCCATACGCCTGACTTAATCGGGCTGATACATCTTGCGAATCTTCTGGCTCAATCTTCCATATATAAGGTGGTTCATCAAATTCATGTCCGAAGCCCGGACGAGTGTCCGTTATGTCAAATACATGTCTTACGCTCTTACCGTCGGCACTTAACAGCCGGACACTTTTTGTTCCACGATTAACCCAGCGACTAAAATGTTTATTCCATAAATCTATATCAGCACATGCCGTTGCGTTCGGTCGCTGGTCGTAAATTAAAAGCTGGTCTCGGAAGTCATATTTATGATTACGTGCCGCACATGTCAAAAATTCTGACCAGTTATTCCCGTCAGTCCTTACCCGTTGGCTTACTTCATTAAATCTGCGCCTCGCTTCCTCAAGAGCTGTTTCTTTCGCCATTGCCCTGCTCCTAACGCCTCAAGCCGTGATGTCGTTCTTCCTGAACGCTGATTTTCGCTTTCTCGTCGTTAGTGCCATAAGAAATTTTTACGGCTTCTCCGATTTTTGGGACTTCTTCCATTCTCTCAAGTTTATGCACTACGAGACTTTGACGGCCTACCTGCTGGACACAATATCCCTGCGATTCATCTACATGAAGAATTTTTCCTTTATACTGCTGACCGTCCACTCGCGGCTTCAAAAATACTTTCGTATCCCCCTCAATCAGTTTCATATCCCGGATTGTCTGTTCAGTAAGGGCTGGCTTTTGTCCCTCTGTCTGAGTTTGGGCTTGTTCCCGTTCTCGAACTCGCTCATATTTCAAAATTTCCTCTGACGCTTTCTGTGCCTGACTTACTGCCCGAAATAAGGCGTTCGGGTCTTCTTTGATTGCCTTTACCCAGTGATCCACGTATGCCGCATGATTATCAAAATGTTCCTGTGTTTGTGGGATTCCTGTCTCCGCTGATACAAACATTGAGCTGATTTCTGCTACAAGTTCTTCTTTCGCATAGGTCTCGGATTTCATATCGCTGGAGGTCTCTCGGTTTAATCGGCTGGGGTGGCCTGTCCAATCTCCCAATTCATGAAGACAAGTAGCGTAATAATCCGCCTGACTGTTGAACTGTCCGCGTTCTGGAACTTGAATATAATCCCCTGTCAGACTGTAAAATGCCTCATTTCCTCCGTGTCGAATTTCTGCTCCCGATTCTTTCAAAATTCGTTCTGCTTTTTCGCTCGTTTCGATTGGATTATGAGAAGGCGGTTCATATGCTGGTATCCCTTCGATTTGTGAAGCGTGAAAGACAACGTAGTTTCTCACAAGGACGCTTTTCTCAACTTCCTGCTTCCCGTCCTCATCAAGCACGGGGTCGCCGAACTCGTCAACTTTCGGCTTCTCATCAAATTTATAAAATTCTACGTGAGTTCCTTTCTCGCCCGGCTTCACGTGCCAGCCTTTTTCCTTTGCTTGATCGAAGGTCAACCATCTCGGATCATCAGCGTGTCCCAATGCCTGACTTTGTAATGCTAAATTTATC
>CALGHA010000069.1 GCA_937915835.1 uncultured Fretibacterium sp.
CCTCATCAATAATCGTAATCGCTCGTGCCGCACGGTCATGAGACATTACATTAACGCGGTTTACTCCGAGTGAGTCTGCTGACATGTCGCCAATCCTGACGATAAAATCTTCGCCCTCATTAGAGCCAATCTGAAGCATCATAGTATTATCGACCAAGTGAAGTACGGCTTTATAGCTTCCTGTTGATGTCATGTTATAAACTTTTCGTTCATCGTTCCAAGAAGCAATAATTCCGGCCATAGGGTCAAACTCAACGTCAATATTCTCATCGATTAATCCGTAAGCAATATTTCCCGTAATTTTTTCGCCGATTGCTACAGTATTTCCTGAATGAGCATCTCTCACGGTGATATCAAATTCATTCTCCGAAGAAGCCTGAAGAGTGTTGAGGCCGAGAGCATTAAGCAAGTCTTCATTGGCTGAAAAAGTAAGTTCACCATTTTTGCCGGCTATTACAGAACGAACGAGCATTGTAGCGTCATATTTATAGCCTGCTACGTTGCCGAACTCGTCATAAACCGGGACTTCATTGTAGATTGATTCTGATGTGCCTTCGCTGCCGTCAGCAATCGTGCAAAATTTCGTTGCGTCATCAGTATATTTGGATTGGCCTAAATCGTTAGCGATCGCGTTGTTGATTTTCTCGGCGAGCGAGTACATTGTGTCATAGGCATAAAGCATAACGTCAGCGCTTTTTCCGTCGCCTTGTGTAATCGTAATCTTCTGGGGATCCTCAACTAAAAACGTTCCGTCCTGCTTGTAAAAAGTTTCAAGCTGGGCAATGCTGGTTTCGATTATCTCGACGGTTTCGATTTCCTCAGTAACTGTCTCGTATTCTTCCTCAGTTACTAAGACGCTCTCAATTTGCGGCACAAACGGATCTCTTGCGTCAGGAAGGGCAATATCA
The DNA here is from genome assembly GCA_937915835.1 of uncultured Fretibacterium sp. Classification (GTDB taxonomy): domain Bacteria; phylum Synergistota; class Synergistia; order Synergistales; family Aminobacteriaceae; genus JAFUXM01. The sequence continues at coordinate 909 of CALGHA010000069.1, forward strand.
CTATATACAACGTTACTTCTTGAAGCATATTGACCATAGCCGATGGATTCTGTTTGATTGGAATCAGTGAAGCCGTCAACTGAAACGCTGGCTTGATCTCCAATTATAATTACGCCTGAGTTAACGCCTCGACCTCCGCCGATGCCTGCTCCTCCTCCGGTTCCGTTAGCAGTAACAGAGCCGCCTAAAATTTTAATCGTGCCTCCGTCAGTTACATAGCCGTAAGCAGATGAGCCTGTACCTGAGCCGATGCCTGCACCGCCGTTTCCTGTAGCTGTTATATCGCCGCCGTAAATTGTGATATTTCCGCTGTATCCCGGACTTCCTCCGCCTATGCTTCCTCCGCCGATACCAGCCGCATTAATTCCGCCTTTTGCCTCAATGGTGCCGCCGTAAATCTTGATGGTTCCTGCTCCTCGCTGTGAAGTGCTTGCATCGCCGACGTAACATGCGCTTCCGATACCTGCACCGTGAGTTGAGCCGATAGCTTGAAGTTTTCCGCTTGTCTCGTAATCACCGTCAATGCTCGTAATCGTCAGCGTCGTATTTTCAGAAGCCATGATTGCGGAACTGTGGCTGCTCCACCCTTCAGACTGGAATATGTTAGTGTTGTCATATTCGCCGGGATCGAGAAAGATATTAGCGGTTGCGCCGCCCTCAAGATAAAACGAGTACGAGGGAGAAATTACACAGACATCTCTTAGGCGTATATCGGCCGTAACTCCTTTAGCTACTCTTATGTAATGGCTTGTGGCTATCTGGCCGCCTTCTTCGTTGATTTCGCCGTAAATCTGATAGCTTCCGTCCTTCTGAATTTCCAGGCATGTACCGTATTCTGTCTTGTGAACTTCCCAGCCTTGCCCGGTTGTCCTGCCGAAGTCGTCAATTCCCCTGTTAAGATTAATCCAAACGTCTGTGTCTACGTATTCGGAATCAGTGATTACATTGACGCTCGTAATTGTTTCAGTAACGCGTTTTTCCTCATAACCTTTGATGAAGTATTCGGCTGTTTCCTTGTCATATTTCACGTTGAATATATTGCTCTTCTGAACTTGTCCGCGTCCTGGTGAGGCTTTAATCTCGAGTTCATAATTTCCCTCCGGATTAACTTTTTGCCCGAACATGTCAAGTCCCATTATGCCTCCGTGAATTTTTGCCTTCACAGAATTATCCGTGCTCGACCATAAGGCTCCTGCGCTTCCGTCAAGCAATTTCTTTTTGTTGAATTGTGTCGTGTTCGCTACCCTGTCAATCTCCTCCTTCAATTGCTCAATCTCAGTCTGGATATAACCTCTATCCTGCTGAGTTAATACATCGTTCGCGGCTTGTACGCTCAATTCTCGCATTCGTTGTAAAATCGAGGTTGTAGCTTCAAGCCCTCCTTCTGCTGTCTGCAAGAGTGAAATTCCGTCTTGAACGTTACGAGTTGCCCTGTCAAGCCCGCCAATTTGTGAACGCATCCTTTCACTTATTGCTAAACCCGCCGCATCGTCAGCCGCAGAATTAATTCTCAGCCCAGAAGATAATTGCTGCAAAGTCTTCTGAAACGGTGAATTACTTTTGCTTAAGACGTTAAAGGCCGATAATGCTGAAATATTATTTGCGATTCTCATTATGTCCCTCCATGAATTACACGAAACCGCAGAGAGATAACACGAATAAAATCATGCTATTCCTCATAAATAATTTGTACATTATAATTCCCAATCCTTTGAGATAAAAATTGATATAGTGATACTTATATAATATCGGTAATGTTGACAAGAAAGTTTTGCGGGCATAAAATATCACACGTTTTAGGAACCTTATCCCATTCATACGGGGCTGTAGCGCAGTTGGGAGCGCGCGACATTCGCATTGTCGAGGCCGGGAGTT
>CALGHA010000070.1 GCA_937915835.1 uncultured Fretibacterium sp.
GTGGGTGGGTGGGAGCATAGGGCGGATTTTTGATAACACTATCTTTCAAGTTAACGTTGAATATGGGAGCGAAAAGTCGGACTGTCGATAACCTAACAACATTGAGTTTTATATATCATAAGTTTTCTAATGCTATCGTAATACTTGCATGCATCCGTATATTATTGAGAAATTCCGCAAAATTATCATGCTTATTCATAGCTTCTTGTCCACTCAAATATTCCTAGTGCCGCCGCAACACTCGCATTCAATGAGCTTACTCCTTCGTCCTTGATGGGAATTTTCCTGAGCATGTCGCAGCTCTCACTCACCAATCGTGAAAGTCCCTCACCTTCAGCACCAATTACGAGCGCGCATTTTTCGGGTAATTTTTCGCTCCAGATTGATGAACTCGCTTTTGCGTCAAGCCCAACAGTCCAGAAATTAGCGGCCTTCAACTTCTCAATCGTCCGTGTAATATTCGCAACAGGAATTAACGGAACACGCAATGAAGCTCCTGCGCTGGTCTTTATGACTGTATCGTTGGGAATTGCCGAGCGTCTTTTCGCGTAAATCACACATAAAGCTCCTCCGGCCTCAGCTGAACGGATTACAGCTCCCAAGTTATGAGGGTCTTCAATGTGATCCAGAACAACAACAAGTGCAGGGGACGAAGAATTAATCCCCTTCAGAAATTCATCGAGCTCAACAACTTTTGCTTGAGTTAAGCGGCAAATTACCCCTTGATGTTTTTCACCGAGCGAAATTTTATCGAGAGCTTCAGGCGCAACAATCTGCCAAGTAACATTTACGCTTCGTGCCAAGTCAAGCAATTCATCAAGAAACGGAGGCCGGACATTATTAGCGATTAAAAGTTTTGAACATCTCGACGGAGTTTTAGCGAGCAAGTCAAGTACGGGTTTACGTCCCCTGCAAATGTCTTCAGTCATGATGATTTACTTTACAGCTTTCTGTGTTAAAGTCGTCCAGTCGAGATTTTCCCAATCAGGTTCAGCCGGAGGATTTGCGTTATCAGCCCAGTAAAAGCCTAAATTTGTCATTATATTCGTCCATTCTGAACTGTGAGCACCGACGTATTCAGCGTAAGTCATATCAGTTCCTTCCACTTTTGAGAGCGCAAAGTTCTTAATCGTATAAAGCGGTACGGGATCACTGAGAGCGTCAACGTTGCAAGGATAAGAATCAAATTCTTCTGACCATTCGCGCTGGACGTTAGCAGATCCGAACCATTCAGCAAACTGTTTTACTATAGCGGTCTGAACGTCTGTACGATTGGGATTATCGAGAACTCCGATGTATTCAGCGATGTAATAAGTTCCGTCGTCAATATCTACAAGCTGCCAGTTCTCAGGCTGAATTGTTCCCTTGAGCGGATAAGTTGATGATTGAGCTGCTGCGTCGATGTTGCCGTAAAGTGATGATGAGTAAAACGTTGAGACTTGAACGTCGCCGCGATTAAGAGCGTCAAACCCGTAACTCTCACCGGTGAAAGTCCCATTTGCGCAATACTTCCAAAGTGTCTTCCAGCCTTCAACAGAAATTCCGCCAGCTGGTGAACTCGGATCAGTGAAGGCGTATAACATTGCGTTGTTAATGTTCATGTTGGTAGTTCCGCCGACGCGTCCTTGACGATACCATTTGTAGCCGGAATTTACGAGGTCAGCCCAGTGTTTGAAGTGTAATTCTTTGCCGTTAGTCCCGAACTTGTCAGTACGATAGAGCATTAAAATATTCTGGATGACAATTCCGTAAGCCTTGCCGGGATATTTATACTCGCCGACTTTATCGCCCCATGAAGGCGTCCAGTCTGCAACGCGGAGATTTTCATAGTCACCGTTTACAAGTTGAGACCAACGAACTTCGTTAAGCCCGAAAATTATATCGCCGTCCTTGTTCTCGTTGGCTAATTGTATTGCGCTAGTGTCGCCTTTGTAGACTGTCGAGTCGTCAAGGCTAATGCTGAACCCCGCTTCTTTGGCCGCATTCTTGAGCCATGTAACACGTTCGGAAGAGTTTGAGTTCGAGTAAATTCGGATGACGTAATCCGCCGCAAATGCACAAGTAGCAATGCTGACGAGTAATAACGCGAGGAGAATAACAGTAAATTTCTTCATGATTATAATTCCTCCTGTATAAAAATTTAGGGATATTAGAATTATACAATGTGCTACAATTTTGAGCGAAAGAAAATTTTCATAAAGAAAGGTATTGACACGAATGAAAGAAAATCGCTATAATGGTTCCTGGTTCCTGGTTCCTGGTTCCTGGTTCCTGGTTCCTGGTTCCTGTCCATTCTTGTAACTTAATTTCCCATCACTTTCACAAAATCCGGCTCAGTGATAACTTTTTGCTTTTCATGTGAGGCCGGGCAATGTTATTTAACTCTTTCCACTTCGCAATATTTTTCCCGGTAGTCTTCATTCTTTACTGGGCACTTCCTGACAAATTCAGAGTATACTTTATTCTAGCGTCGAGCTTCTATTTCTACATGAGTTGGAACGCAAAATACATCGTGTTAATTCTCTTCACGACGATAATATCATATTATGCCGCAATCTTAACCGAGAAATTCCCGCGCGTGAAAAAATTTATCCTGATTATAACGCTAATTTCATGTTTGGGAGTGTTATTCGTCTTTAAGTATTTTAACTTCTTCGCTGACAGCCTCGTAAAATTCCTCTCACTCTTCACAATTCAGCTTCATCCTGTAACGTTGAGATTATTATTGCCGGTTGGGATTTCGTTTTACACGTTCCAAACTTTAAGCTATGTTATTGATGTATATCGCGGAGATGTTAAGGCCGAGAAGAATTTTTGTGCTTATGCTGCGTTCGTGTCGTTCTTCCCTCAGCTTGTTGCTGGGCCAATTGAGAGAACGAGTAATCTTTTACCTCAGATAAAAGCTCCGAAAGTCTTCAAGTATGAACAGGCAATGTACGGACTGAAATTAACGGCTTGGGGATTATTCAAGAAAGTGGCTATTGCTGATGTCCTCGCTGTCTGGGTTGATGAAGTTTACGGGAATGTTTACGCCTATAAAGGGTCCGTCTTGTTGATAGCTACGTTATTCTTCACGATACAGATTTACTGCGACTTCTCCGGATATTCCGACATTGCGCGCGGCTGTGCGAAGATGATGGGAATTAATTTAATGGAAAATTTCCGAAGCCCTTATTTCTCGGCGAGCATTAAGGAGTTCTGGAGCAGGTGGCATATTTCGCTTTCAACATGGTTCAGGGATTACGTGTATATTCCATTGGGAGGAAATCGAGTAAAGCCATTTCGGCATAACTTGAACTTGATGATTACGTTCATAATTTCCGGTTTATGGCATGGAGCTAATTTCACGTTCATAATCTGGGGAGCAGTTCACGGAGCTGCGCAGGTTGTCGAGAACTTTTTCACGAAGAATAAGCACAATGAAGCTCACGGCGTAATCTGGGGCTTGAGAGTTTTGCTGACATTTACATTCTGTATGTTTGCTTGGGTATTTTTCAGGGCTCAGAGCATTAATGAGGCATTATATGTATTTGCGAATATCTTCAACGGAGCAGGAAATTTTACTCACTATTTACATATCGGCTTCAAAAATATTGGTGTGAATAATCCTATGCTGATGCATTTATTTATCTTGATTTCCACAATGAGCCTTTATGAACAATTCCCTGTATTCGGAAAAATTCTGCATGAACATAAAAATTTACGGAGGCTTGCTTATGTCATGCTTGGACTTGTCATTATATTTTTCTCACCCAAAGGAGTAGTAACTGAATTTGTGTATTTTCAGTTCTGATATATCATGAAAAAATTTCTATGCAAAGTTTTAATTTACGCCTTATCTCTAATCTTAATTACACTGGGAATAAATGCATTATATTACGAAAATGATGATACCGAAAAATTTATAGCAGGAGTTCCAGACAATATTCAAATATGTAATTTCGGCAGCAGTCATGGTTTGTATGCTTTTAACTATGAGGGTGCTATGAAATACTATACATGTTTCAATTTCGCTCTAGCCTCACAGTCCTTGAACTATGACTATAGAATTTTGCAGTATTACAAGGATAAAATTAAGCGTGGTGCTGATGTTTTTATCGTAATATCCTACTTTTCTCTTTTCGGTAAACCAGAGGTCCAGGAAAATGATTTTGCTTCAAAGAATAAACGCTATTACAAATTTCTCCCTGCCAGCTTAATAGTAAATTATGACAGCAATACCAATTTTTACTCTTCATTTCCTGCCTTAACAGCTAAAAATTGTTTTTCACTCGCCCGACACATTGTATTTCGTGAGGATATAGATGATATAAATCACAGAAAGACTAATGAACATGAAGCAAATATTGATGGCCCTTCCAGGTTTAAATATCATGTTACTGAGCATCTTGACAAAGACGGCAGGAGAATTTACAAGAACGAAGCAATAGATGCTCTTTACAACATTATTAATTTATGCCGAGAAATTGGAGCGAACCCGATTATGATAACTACTCCGTATCTTCATGAATATCCTGATGCCGGGAAAAAAGAGGATAAGGAGTTTTTCGATGACTTTTACAGCGTGATTAATAAAATTATAAGCGATACAGGAATAAAATATTATGATTACTCAGCCGATGAACGCTACAGCAGTAATTACGGTTTATTTTGGAATGTAGATCACATGAATAGGGAAGGTGCAAAAGTTTTCACAAAAAATCTCTTGCATGATGTTCTTGGAATTACATTTTGATAAATTTCTTGCACGGCCATATATAATAAATTTAATCATACTATAAAGGTCGTGTATATTTTCATGTCAGATATGTACAGTGTTACGGGGATGAGTTGTGCCGCATGCAGTGCTCGAGTTGAACGCGTCGTGAAAAAAGTCCCGGGAGTTATGTCGTGTGCTGTAAGTCTTCTCACAAATTCAATGAGCGTCGAAGGAACCGCAAAAGTTTCTGACATCATCGCCGCCGTCGAAAAAGCCGGTTATGGTGCAAGCCTGAACGTTCCGGAGCAATCTCAGACAGTTTCACACGCTCAAGAAGAAAACGCGCTTGCTGACAAAGAAACCCCGATACTCAAGAAACGTTTAATCTCCTCACTAATCTTCCTGTTAGCATTAATGTATTTCTCAATGGGCCATATGCTGAACTTGCCTTTGCCTGAATTTTTCGTGAATAATCATGTTGCCGTCGGACTTGCGCAATTATTATTGGCCGGAATTATCATGATTATCAACCAGAAATTTTTTATCTCAGGCTTCAGCACGTTAATTCATCTCGCTCCGAACATGGATACTCTCGTTGCAATGGGTTCATTCGCTTCGTTCAGCTGGAGTGTTTACGTTTTATTCATGATGACGAAAGGGAAATTTATGCTTCATGATTTATATTTCGAGAGTGCCGGAATGATCTTAACGTTAATAACCGTCGGAAAAATGCTCGAAGCCAAGTCAAAAGGACGAACTACGGACGCTCTTAAAAGTTTAATGAAGCTTGCGCCCAAAACAGCAACGATAATTCGCAATGGTCAAGAAGTTACAGTTCCGATTGAACAGGTCATGAAGGGAAATATTTTTGTCGTCAAGCCCGGCGAGAATATCCCAGTTGACGGCGTAATCATCGAGGGCACGAGCGCGGTAAACGAGGCGGCATTGACTGGTGAGAGTATTCCGGTTGATAAAGTTCCAGGTGATTTCGTCTCGGCGGCAACAGTCAATCAATCCGGCTTCATTAAATGTGAGGCTTCACGCGTCGGGAATGACACAACTTTATCACAGATTATAAAAATGGTCAGTGACGCGGCAGCTACGAAAGCTCCTGTTGCTAAGATTGCTGATAAAGTCTGCGGTGTCTTTGTTCCGGCCGTAATCTTCATAGCAATTTGTGTTGTCGTCGGCTGGTTAATAGCTGGTAAAAGTTTCGGCGATGCTCTTTCATACGGAATTGCTGTGCTCGTAATAAGTTGTCCTTGTGCATTAGGGCTTGCAACTCCTGTCGCTGTAATGGTCGGCAATGGAATGGGTGCGAAGAACGGAATTTTATTCAAGACGGCCGTATCACTTGAAGAAACCGGGAAGATTAACATTGCGGCACTCGACAAGACCGGAACGATTACGAGCGGGGAACCGAAAGTTACGAATATTTTCACGGCTGATGATGTCGACGAAGAGGAGTTAATGATATCGGCGTATTCTCTTGAAGCGAAGAGTGAACATCCATTAGCAAAAGCGATTGTTGAGTTCTCACGTGAGAAAAATATTCAGGCTCAAACCGTCAAAGATTTTCATGCTCTTCCGGGCAATGGCTTAACCGCAAATCTTGATGACAACTCGACATTAACCGGAGGAAGCGTAAAGTTTATCAGTGAGAAAATTGCTATTGATGAAAAGTTTATGCTTCAAGCTCAGAATTTTGCGAATGACGGGAAAACTCCCTTAATGTTCGTGAAGGATAATAAATTTCTGGGAATTATCGCTGTTGCTGACGTGATTAAACCTGAAAGCTCGCGCGCCGTGAAAGAATTGCAGGAATTAGGCGTGAAAGTTGTAATGTTGACTGGTGACAATGAGAGAACGGCAAAATCAATCGGGAAATTGGCCGGAGTTGACGACGTAATCGCTGGAGTTC
>CALGHA010000071.1 GCA_937915835.1 uncultured Fretibacterium sp.
CCCCCCCCCGTAAGTATTTCAGCGGATAAAGCCGAAGCTCCTCCGCCTGAAGATGATTGCAATAATTGTTCCGTGTCGTTGAAATATCCTGAATAAGCCGTTAAGCTCGAAGTGTCAAAATCCTTCATGAAAGTGTAAATCCTCCTTAAGACTAGTTGACGCTGAACAGCATAGTGAAGAATATCACGTAAATCAATCCCGGAAGCATATCGCCCAGCTTTAATCTCGTAATCTTCATCAAGTTCAGGCCAATTCCCATTATCATTAAGCCGCCAAGTCCTGAAATATTCGCGAACATGTCAGCAGTGATAAACGGTTCAGCCCAAATCGCTATTAATGTCAACGTTCCCTGATAAATGAACATTGGCACGACCGAACATAACACGCCTAATCCAAGTGAGCCGGCAAATAAAATTGAAGCAATCCCGTCCATAATCCCTTTTGTCATTAAGAGTTCCGGATCATGTCGCAAGCCGTCGTTGAAAGCTCCGATTATCGCCATTGAGCCGACGCAAAATAATAATGTCGCCGTTACGAAGCCCTCAGTGAAACTTGAATTTGACGTGTGAAGTTTCGCTTTTATCGTGTCGCCGAGATTGTTTAATTTCGTCTCAAGTCCGAGCAGTTCTCCTGTGATTGTCCCGATTACCAGGCTTAATAAGACAGCGATTGAATGTTTCGTGCTCAGTGTCATATTAATTCCGACGTAAAGCGTGAAAAGTCCCAAACAGTTAAAGATTGTCTGCTGCATTCTCTCAGGAATAAATTTCCCAACTAATAAGCCTATAATGCTTCCGAAAAATACTGTGATTGAGTTAAATACTGTTCCTCCGGCAGGAATAGTTCTGAAGATTTCTATCATGATTAAAACTTTTTGCTCCTAAAATTTTTTGCTTGTAATTATAAGTGATAGAATTTACCCGTTCAAAATATTTATGTTCTTGCAAAGGAGAATTAATTTCACATGAAACTCAACAACATTATGAAGCAGGCTCGTCAAATGCAATCCCAAATGATGCAAATTCAGGAAAGTTTAGCTCACGAGACAGTCGAAGCAAGCGTCGGGGGCGGAATGGTCAGCGCAACTTTCACGGGTCAGGGCGATTTAGTCAGCATTAAGATTGATGAAGAGGTCATTAATCCTGAGGATAAAGAGATGCTTGAAGATTTAGTGATGTCGGCCGTCAATGAAGGCTTAAAGAAGAGCCGTGAACTCATGAACTCGAAAATGGGAGGAATTACCGGAGCACTTGGAGCTATGGGGATGGGCTTCTAATTGGAAGAGTTAATCTCAGAGTTAAAGAAACTTCCCGGAATTGGCCCAAGAAGCGCAAGACGTATAGCCTTTAACCTTCTCAATAAAAGCGAAGAGGAACTCGAAAAATTAGGCTCGTTAATCTCAAGTCTCAAGAAGAATTTATGCACGTGTGAACTTTGCGGGAATATTTCAGCTAATAATCCTTGCAGTATTTGTGATGACCCGTTAAGAGACCGAAAAACTTTATGCCTTATTCAGGATGTCGAAGCATTGACGGCATTTGAGCAGTCAGGAAGTTACAACGGACTTTATCACGTTTTAGGAAGCTCTGTGTCTCCATTGAATAATGATGACTTGAGCGATGAACAAGCTAATTTTCTCACGAAGCATATTAACGAGGTCAAGCCTGAGGAAATTATCATTGCTACGAACCCGAAAGTTGAAGGAGATATAGCATATTACACTCTGCTAGACGTTCTGAAGAGGGCAAAAGTTGAGAAGATTACGAGGATTGCTTACGGTTTGCCTGTTGGAGGCTCAATAGTTTTTGCGGACAAATTTACTCTTCATACGGCATTAGAAGCACGAAGGAGAATAAATTAATCATGAAAAGTTTTGCGTTTATAATCGTTGCCGGCGGAAAAGGCTCAAGGTT
>CALGHA010000072.1 GCA_937915835.1 uncultured Fretibacterium sp.
CTTCTGCGGCTATAGCTATGGAAGAATTAGCGGCAATCGGCGTAAATACTTTTATCCGTGTCGGAACTTGCGGAGGAATTAACATGAAAGTGAAGAGTTCTGACGTGATTATTCCGACGGCGGCAATTCGTCTTGACGGCACAGGACGAGAATATGCCCCCATAGAGTTTCCGGCTGTTGCGAATTTCGAGATTGTGAGTGCGCTCGTGAAATCGGCTCAAGAACTCGGAGAAAATTATCATACTGGAATTGTTCAGTGCAAAGATTCTTTTTACGGTCAGCATAACCCTCAAAGAATGCCTGTATCATATGAATTACTCAACAAATGGGAAGCCTGGAAAAAGTTAGGAGTTCTCGCCAGCGAAATGGAGTCAGCCACGCTTTTTGTCGTAGCAAGTTCACTCGGAGTTCGGTGCGGAAGCGTCTTAAACGTAATCTGGAACCAAGAACGCAAAGCCGCAGGATATAATGAGCCTGATGATTTCGACACTGACAGGGGAATTCGAGTAGCGATTAATGCGATGAAATCACTCATAAATCATTGACACAAAGCGTAAAATCTTAATTAATCATTCATAAGGGGAGTAAAATTTTTTATGGCGTGTAATCATAACTGTGAAAGTTGTTCAGCAAGTTGCGGGGAACGTTCAGCGCCTCCGAAATTTCACACAGAGAGTTTAATCAAAAACGTAATCGGCATTGTCAGCGGCAAAGGTGGAGTCGGGAAATCTTTAACGTCATCACTGCTTGCTTCAGAGATTAGGCGTAAGGGTTTCAGGACTTCGATACTCGACGCGGATATCACGGGGCCTTCAATTCCGAAGATGTTCGGACTTCATGAGGGCGTATTATCCGATGGACATTTTATCATGCCGGCAATCAGCAAGAACGGGACAAAAGTTATCTCGATGAATTTATGCCTTCAGAACGAGAATGAGCCTGTTGTGTGGCGTGGTCCTGTATTGGCCGGAGTTATTCAGCAATTCTACGAAGAAGTCAACTGGGGCGTAACTGATTATATGTTCGTTGATATGCCTCCTGGAACTGGTGATGTGCCGCTCACAATCTTTCAATCTTTGCCGCTCAAGGGAATTATAATCGTAACGACACCGCAAGAACTCGTGAGTATGATTGTAGCTAAAGCCGTAAGAATGGCAGAACTCATGAATATTCCGGTTTTAGGGATTGTCGAGAATATGAGCTATTTTGAGTGTGATAATTGCGGGAAAAAGCATTATATTTTCGGACAAAGCCACTTAGAGGACATTGCTAACGATTACGGAATTAACGCGACCGCACGGCTTCCAATTGTTCCGGGACTTGCTGAGTTATGCGACGACGGGAAAATTGAAGAGTTTAACGCAGAAAAATATCTTGAGCCTGTAATCAACTCTCTATGTAACGAGTAAGCTATGTTCATCAAGAAATAAATTCATCAAAATATCTAGAAACTGTTAAAACTTGTGCAATAATATAATCCTGCTGTTGAGCTTCAAAAACTCTTCGGCAGGATAAATTTTTATCAGGAGTTGATGCTATTTGTTAGGATTTATTAAAAACGCTGTCAGAAATTACATGTGGTTTAATGTGCCCTATGATAAGGAAGTAAAGATAAGATATTTCCTGTCATCTCTTAAGCTTGGCAATTTAAGGAAAAAAATTAACGAGTTACGCTCAAGGCCTGAACCAGCAACTAAGACCAGAGAGCCTGACAAAAAGTTACGAGTTGTTTTCTTATGTCAAGTTCCGCAGATCTGGAACTCCGTAAAATCAGTGTATCTTGCGGCAAAAAGCGATAATGATATTGAAACGTATATTCTTGCCTTGCCCGAAAAGATTATGCATGAGAATTATGATGTCAACCATGAGGAATACGGAGAAAATGAGGCATATAAAATGTGCTGTGAGTTCGACAAGGAGACAATCAACGCATACGATTATTCTTCCGGGAAATGGTTTGACCTTGAAAAATTTGAACCAGATTATGTTTTTCTTCCGCGTCCGTATGATATTCATCTTCCGCCGTGTTACAGAAGCTATGAGCTCAGAAAATATACGAAAATCTGCTTTGTGGATTATGGTTATAGTGTAACTACTTGGGCACTCAAGATGACATATAACGTTGATTTTGTTACGAATTGTTCATATATCTTCGCAGAATCAGAAAGTTCGGCCTCAATCCTGAATAACATGTTCAATTTTCTTCGTATCTCCGGTGTTAATGTTAAATTTTTAGGCTTCCCTCGCTTCGACTTATTCAGCAATATTACTTACGGTGGGGGGGGGCAGACTTTCACAAGACCGTCCTTTGGCTTCCTCGCTGGACAACTGATCCGATAGGTGCTGCTACAACCTTCTTCAAGTATAAAGACTTAATCATAAATTATTTCCTTCAGCATAAAGACATAAAATTAATCTGCCGTCCTCATCCCTTAATGCTCCGTAATTTTTTATCGACCGGAGAAATGACACAATCAGAAGTTGACGCTTTCTTGAAAGTCTTTCATGACGAGAAAAATTTTGAGTATGACGATAACCCGGATTATATTTCGTCGTTCATGAAAACAGATGTTTTTCTCGCGGATATGTCGAGCCTCCTGATTGAGGAGTTTATTACTGGCAAGCCGATAATATATCTTGGTACGACTAACCAATTCAACGAAGACTTCATGAATATCTCAAAGATATTCTATTCCGTGAAAAACTCGAAACAGCTTATCGCGGAACTTGAGAAAATTATTGCAGGCAGCGACGACTTAAAATTACAGCGTCAGGAATATATTTACAAACATATGATGTTCGACGGAAAAATTGGCCAGCGAATTATTAACTATCTCAAGGAAGATTTTACACGTAACGAGTAAGCATATCATTCATGCTCCGGAGTATATGTACCCTCATTGCTCCGGCAGCTTTCTCCGTGTTCAGACCTCGAAACTTTCGCGTATTGATAAGCCGTTCTGTAACTCACTAAGCATATTTACAAGCCGTGATTGTCCCTACACATCTAGTAAATTATCATCATGAAAATAGAACGTGTTATATTTTTATGTCTGTCTTGCGAAAATATTAATCATGCGCTAGAATT
>CALGHA010000073.1 GCA_937915835.1 uncultured Fretibacterium sp.
ACTTCACAAGCTCAGGACAAAAAATTTCAGATGATGACGACACAGCCGGTTGAAAAATTAGTCTCACGTCTTGCAGTTCCCTCAATAATCACAATGATGATAAGTGCGATTTACAACATGGCAGATACTTTTTACGTCGCTCGAATTGACATACAATCTCCGGCCGCCGTCGGGATAATATTTTCTTACATGGCATTTATCCAGGCAATAGCTTTTTTCTTCGGTCAAGGCAGCGCGAATTACATTTCCAGAGCTTTGGGAGCAAAAGACCGCGAGAACGCGTTATTGATAGCTTCGACGGGATTTTTTACGTCACTTATCGTCGGAATAATAATTGTCTGTCTGGGCTTTATCTTTATGGATGAGATATTAATACTTTTAGGCTCAACTCAAACGATAATGCCTTATGCGCGCGCATATTTCAAGTATATTCTGCTGGGAACTCCTTTCATAATGTCCTCGTTCGTGATGAATAACCAGATGAGATTTCAGGGCAACGCTTTTATGTCAATGCTGGGGATTACTGCCGGAGCTGGACTGAATATAATTCTTGACCCGATATTTATCTTCGTGTTCGGGCTTGGTGTCGCAGGGGCTTCACTTGCTACGATGATTTCGCAGTGTGTGAGCTTCGTGATATTGCTTCGGCTTACTGGTCAGAAAGATGGAATTCCCTTGAGCATAAAAAATTTCAGGCCTAAATTCGCGCATTATAAGGAGATTACGGCAGGAGGACTTCCGGCTTTAGGTCGTCAGGGTTTAGCGAGCATCTCAGTAGCTTACATGAACCAATTGGCCGGAGCTTACGGGGATTTAGCTATTGCGGCAATCTCGATCGTAACGAGAGTAACAATGTTCTCAACGTCAATAGTTCTCGGCTTCGGTCAAGGCTTTCAACCTGTATGCGGCTTTAATTACGGAGCAAGAAAATTTGACAGGGTAAAACGTGCCTTCAAGTTTGGAATTACTGTAACGAGTTTATATTGCGCGCTGTTAAGTGTCGTAGGCTATTTTTTTGCTGAAAGAATTATAGCTTTGTTCAGGCCCGATGACTTGGAGCTAATCTCGCTGGCTTCAAAGGCTCTGCGTTATGAATGCTTTGTATATACGACTGTCGGCTTCGTAACTATGTCCAATATGTTCTTGCAGAATACGAGAAAGACAATCAGGGCTACGACGTTATCAGCTTCACGACAGGGATTTATGCTTGCACTTGCGCTTTATTTCGGGCGAAAATTTTTCGGCTTGACGGGAATAATCGCGGCTCAGCCTGTTGCTGACGGGTTGACGTTCTTGCTGGCGGTTCCGTTTGCATGGAGCGGCTTGCGTGAAATGAGGGAATGAAAAATTTCTTATGCTATAATAAAATTTGCTTTGATCTAAATTCCACAGTAACCACTGATATAAATTGATACCTGTTCCATAAAAAATTATATTACACGACGGAATGAAGGTATTTGTTTATATATATATTCTAACAGGGAGGTTTTATTTCATGTCCACTTTCAAAAAGTTTTCGGCGCTATTGTTATTCGTCGGGATTTTGACGGCATCTTCAGTGTGGGCCGAAGAACTCTCGCTCGAAGCAGCAGGATCAGACGACATTGCTCCCTTGTCTCCTGAGTTTCTGATATGGCAGGCAGAAATGGCACAACTCGCAGCTGACCGTGAAATTTCTTCAAGGGATACTGTGTATTTTGGTGATGTATCTCCTTCAAGCAATGATATGTATTCCGATGATGTAAATCCTTCAAACGATGATACATATCCAAAGGGGTATATTCCGTCTCCTGTAGATCGTACACATCTAGGGTATATTCCTCAAGAATTAAACAGTAAAATAGTCAATTTATCACTTCCGTCGAAATATGATCTTCGAGATTATGGCCGACTTACTCCAGTCAAAAATCAAAATCCTTACGGCACATGCTGGAGTTTTGCCTCACTCGGAGCTTTGGAGTCTAATGCTCTTACTCAAGGATTAGGAACTTATGATTTATCTGAACTTCATCAAGCATGGTTCGTTTATAAGGATCCTAGACCTGGCCACAGCTTTTATAACACGAAATACGGAATATACGTACTTGACAAAGGCGGCAATACCGATATGAGTGTATCTTATCTTGCCAGAGTAACAGGCCCTGTAACTGAGGCATCCCTGCCGTATTCTAAGGCTTCATCTGTAACAACAATCTCGCAGGATCCTTTAGTTTATGAATTGGCTAATATAAGGCTCAAAGAAACTTATGATCTCGGAAGTATGAATAGTTCAAATCGCGCGCAGCAAAAGTCGCTGATTAAAGATTTACTAGTTAAGCATGGCGGAATACACATAGCTTATTATGCATCCGGTGGCAGCAACACTTCACCTTACGGAGGCACAACAGCATATTTCGATAATTCTTATGGAACCGAAATTAACCACGCAGTTATGATAGTAGGATGGGATGATAATTTTTCTCGTGAGAAGTTTAGCAGCATCGAATCAGAGAGACCTTCAGGGAATGGAGCATGGCTTGTTCGTAACTCTTGGGGCGACAACTGGCCTTCTCCGGACGGCGACGGCTATTTCTGGATGTCTTATGAACAGTATATTTCAATGATTACGGTCTTTGTCGCTGAGAATACTCAAAAGGGGCTTAAGCATTACGGACATGATGCACTTGGATATTTGAACAGTACACGTGCTAACTGGGCCGCGAACGTCTTCAAAATCGAGGATAACAACGAGGCAATCAAGGAAATCGGAGTATACACGGTCAGTCATCTTGATAAATTTGATCTGTATATATATGATTTAGGAATGTCTGAGCCTACAAGCCCTGTACCGTCAAACACGAGCAGTCCTCTGTTCTCGATGAAAAATCATTCCGAAACTTATGCCGGATATCATGTAATAACGCTCGACAAGCCTGTTGCAATTGCCAAAAATCATTATTTTTCTGTAATTATGAAAGTTGATAGTTCATATTATTACCCTACAGCAATTGAATATCCTATTTCGTATTATGCAGATGTAGTAGTTAATTCAGGGGAAAGCTATTTCAGCACGTCGACAAGCACAAGTGTGCCGAGTTCGTCTTCATGGTATGACGGCTATGAGTATTCCCCTCGTAGAAATGCATGCATAAAGGTCTTCACAACTCCTCCTAATTCAAATCCTCCGAAAATTACGACAACACAACTTCCTGACGGCGTAATCGACACTGACTATGAAGCTAAACTTGAGGCTTCTGGAGCACAGCCGATTACTTGGAGTTATTCTGGCGAGCTTCCTGACGGTTTGGAGCTTGACGAAGACGGTACAATTTCAGGAACTCCGGAGACTGTCGGGAAAAAGACGTTCACCGTTATTGCTGAGAACGAGGGCGGAGCTGACACGAAACAGTTCACGATTAATATTATTAAACTTGAGCCCCCTGTAATCACGACAAACTCGGTGCTTCCTGAAGGAATTTACGGCACGGAATATTCAGAAACGATTAAAGCAACAGGCTCACAACCCATCACATATGAACTTACGGACGGAGAAATGCCCTATAATTTGGAGCTTGACGAGGAGACCGGCAAAATTTCAGGAATTCCATATGAGACAGGAAAATTCAAGTTCGAGATTACGGCTTATAACGACGCTGGGGAATATTCGAAGACGTTCACGCTTGAGATTGTAACGCAGGCAGAGCCGCCAGTCCTTTATGTTTCAAGTCTTCCTGACGCTGCATTGAACTCGCAATATTCATATCAGGTTATAGCATCAGGAAAGCCTGAGCCGACAATTACAGCTCAAGGATTACCGACTGGCTTAAGTATAAGTTCATCGGGTAAAATTTCCGGTGCTCCGAGAAGTTACGGGAATTTCAACGTCTACATAACGGCTTCAAATCGCGGTGGTTCAGCGTATAAGACATTAAAACTCAAAGTAAACAAGTCGGCGATGAGCATTACAACATCAAGTTTTAAGTCTGGCACGGTCGGGAAAAAATACAGTGGTGCGCTGAAATCTTCAGGATTTAAGGCTAAGAGCTGGAAAGTGATCGAAAAAGAATTACCGGACGGCTTATATCTTAATCAATCTTCAGGAAAGATTACCGGTTATCCGAGCAAGAAAGGCAACTTTACGTTCAAAGTCAGGGCTGAAAATGGAGCTGTCTACGCAGAAAAAACTTTCAACATCTCGATTATCGGCGTTCCTCCGAAGATTACGAC
Source organism: uncultured Fretibacterium sp. (assembly GCA_937915835.1). Lineage (GTDB taxonomy): Bacteria > Synergistota > Synergistia > Synergistales > Aminobacteriaceae > JAFUXM01. Next base: position 4,207 of record CALGHA010000073.1, read on the forward strand.
TTCTTCGCTTCCAAAAGGGGATTTAGGCTCGACTTACTCTGCACAGCTCACTGCTACGGGAAGCGATCTCACTTGGTCCTGTTCGGGGCTGCCGACTGGACTTAGTCTTAATTCAAGCACAGGAAGAATTTCCGGTACTCCTAAGGTTGGCTGGAACTCAAAAATTACGTTCTACGTCACAGATGATTCCGGAACAAGAGCGTCAAAAGCAATTAAGCTCACGATCAAAGCGACAAAGCCGAAGATTACGACTTCTTCGCTTCCAACTGGGACTGTAGGATATTATTATTATCAGATAATTACGGCAACCGGTTCTCCTAAAATTGAATGGTCTTATTCCGGCACTATGCCCTATGGATTAACGCCATACGTATCATCATCAAGTGGTAATGTGATTATTGAAGGCATACCGAGCGTTTCAGGGACGTTTAAGTTCACGATATATGCTGAGAACTCAGCGGGAACTGCCAAGAAGGCTTACAAAGTGAAGATTAATAAGGCCTCTGGTGCTAAGGTCTCTGGTGCATCCAGCAACGACAATTCTGACACCGAGATTAACATAGAAGAAATCGGCGAAGAAATTTTACGCCGGGAGCCTATGATTGAAAGCGAGCAAGTAGAATTTGAAAGTGAAAACTTAGCTTTAGTCCAGAATAATGATTACGTGATTGCGGCTGTCATTCCGGAAATTTCGACGATTGAGAGCGGAAATTACGAGCTTGAAGTTTCAGTTGATAAGGCTGTACCTGAAGGCTCATTGTTGAAGCTATTCATGTTCCCGAGCGAAGAGACCGAAGAGATTTACACGTTCATGAACGACGAAGGCGAAGAGATTAATTCTGTCCCTGGAAGTTACAAACTCACGGTTTCAATGTGGCTCAATGCCGGAATAACTTACAGGCCTGTACTTGCGGCGAAAGTGTCAGGTTCAGAATTCAGCGCGGCTTCAACGATGACAGGAGGAGCATTACCCAACAATAAGGAGGCTTCACCTGAGGAAGGTTCAAGCAGCGGATGTTCGACGGGAATTAGCGCTTTAGCGATGACAATTCTTGCCGGATTTATTCTCAGACGTAAAGACTAACGAGTCATAAAAATAACCCCTCAGCCAAAACTGGGGGGCTTTTTTTGCGCTTCATTGGATTTGTAAAAATGTATGTGCTAAACTTTTTCATATATCCTAATATTTTTCTCAAGTTTTTAACAAGGAGGTTTTTATTTATGCTCAAAAAGCTATCGGTATTTTTGGTTTTACTTGCGCTTTTGTCTGTCCCGGTATTGGCAGCTGAAACAGAAATTCCTGGTCCCGCTCCGGTCTCTCCTGAGTTCCTGAAATGGGTAAATCGTCAGCAGCAAAAAAACTCAACTAAGGGCAACAACGAAGAAAACTCAGAGTTCGAGGAATATCCAACAGGAGCAATACCGGACATTGTTGACAGGTCAGACCTCTGGAAAGATCCTCCGCGTCCTCGTTCTAGTCCTGACATCAGTATTCTTACATTACCGGCGGAATATGATCTCAGAACTCTAAACAGGCTCCCAGCAATCAGAAATCAAAATCCATATGGAGCATGCTGGGCATTTGCTACGTTCAGCTCGCTCGAGTCGAATTTTCTTACTCAGGGCTTAGGCAATGAAATTGATCTTGCTGAAATGTTCACGGCGTTTTTTGTTTATGGCGATAAAAGACCCGGAAAATCTTTCGGACTAAATCATGCCAACAAGAACATTCTTAGTCAAGGGGGAAATTCCGGCCAAGTAACAGCACTTACCTCGAGACTCGGAACTGTAAATGAAGAAACTTTGCCGTATCCTACAAATAAGTCCAGCTACGATGAACCTGAATTATTGCCGGAAGAATACGAGAAGACGAATATACGCATTAAAGAAACGTATCAGCTTGGAGTATTGAGCGGAGACGCTATGATGAACACGGTTAAAGACCTCATAATGAACAAAGGAGCTGTGTATATTCATTATTATTCCAAGAGCGGCGCGTATCAAACTCCTTCAAACGAAGAGACGATATACTTTAACAACGAGACTGATGAAGACGGCAATCATATGCCTATCAATCATGCAGTAGCTATTGTGGGCTGGGATGATAATTTTTCCCGCGAGAATTTCCCTGAAGCCATGAGGCCTGAACACGACGGAGTTTGGATTGTCCGTAACAACTGGGGCACATGGTGGGGCGATGAAGGCTATTTCTTTATGTCCTATGAGCAATACATAGACGGTGTAGCTATGATTATCGCAGATGTTGTTGACGAGCCTTTGAAGCATTACGGCTATGATGATCTCGGACAGACTGCCACATGGTCATATATAAAATGGGGCGCAAATATATTCAAAACTGACGAGGACGAAATTTTGAATTCTGTAGGATTTTATACGATAGCCAATAACGCCAGCTATGATATTTACGTTTACGATCTCGGAACAGATGAGCCGACTTCACCGACTGACGGAGAATTATTAACACAGATAAACAGCTACTCACCTTACACCGGCTATCATACTGAAAAGATTACTGACGAAGTAACGTTGAAAAAGGGACATTATTTTTCTGTCGTTATGAATAATTACAAGGGGACAGCTATTGAATGGGAATATGGAACAAGTTATCCTGCTGTAATTAATTCAAAGGAATCGTATTACTCAACTAATAGCGGCAGTACATGGTATGATTTAGGTGAAAAGTATAGCTATAATGTTTGCATTAAGGCTTTTACTACACCCAAAAATAACGTTCCGGCTAATGATGTAAAAATCGATGAGACGAATTTCCCTGATGCAGTTTTTCGCGGTATAGTCTCTCAGGAATTTGATAAGGACAACGACGGAATATTAAGCAGTGAAGAAATTGCGAAGGCTACAGAGCTTAGTGTTCCCTATAATGGGATGATAATTGACCTTACAGGCATAAAATTTTTCACCGCTTTAACGTATCTTGACTGCTCATATCAAACGAGATTAAAGAACCTTGATGTAAGCGGCTGCTCCAATCTTAAAGAAATTCGTTGCTATGGTAGCGGACTAATAACTCTTGATGTGAGCAGATGCCCTAACCTGCAAACACTTTATTGTGATAATAGTCATTTAAATACTTTGAATGTAAGCGGCTGTTCAAAGCTCCAAACTCTAGACTGCAGTTCTAATCTATTAACGGAGCTTGATTTAAGTGATTGTTCTGCTCTGGTAGTTTTTCTATGTGGGTATAATCATAAACTAACGGTTCTTGATTTGAGTGGACATTCTTATTTGGAAAGTGTGCAATGCTATAACAATAATAAATTAATAAGTTTTGATGTTAGCAATTGTGCTTCTTTGAAAACGATTTTATGTTCTTATAATCCTAAATTAACAAGTCTTAATGTAAACGGCTGTTATAGCCTGCAAGAACTTAATTATAAGCATACTTCTCTCCAAACCCTTGATTTGAGTAGCTGTTACGATTTGCTAAAACTTTCCTGCATGTATAGTCAATTAATCAGTATTGATTTAAGCAATTGTTTCTATTTAACAACGCTTGAATGCGACGGTAATAAACTAACAACTCTTGATTTAAGCGATTGTTATAGTCTTCAAAATCTGGTCTGCTCCAATAATAAATTAGCAGCTCTCGATGTAAGCGGCCTTTTAGAGATAAAAAACATTAATTGCAAGAATAATCAATTAAAGACTTTAAACGTGAGCGACTGTTCAAGTTTGTATTATCTTGAATGCAGCGATAATCTTTTAACGGTGATTGATATCTCTGATTGTCCAAACTGCGAAGTTCAATGTGATGAGGGAGTAGAGATTATTCGCACCAAAGGGACAAAGCCCACAATCACAACCAGCACAACCCTCAAGAAAGCGACTTACAATGCAAGCTACAGTGTTACTCTCAAGGCAGACGGCACGACACCTATAACTTGGAAAATAAGCTCCGGCTCACTTCCTGACGGCCTGAAATTGACAAAATCGAGCGGAAAAATTTCAGGAACTCCGACGAAAACAGGAACATTCACTTTCAAGATTAAGGCAACAAATTCAGTCGGCAGCAGTTCTAAGACGTTCAAAATTACTGTAGGGAAGAAGCCGACGATCTCGACATCATCGCTTGCAGCTGGTATTACTGGCACAGCCTACAGCCAAAAATTAACTGCAACTGGCACTGGCACAATCACTTGGAGCCAAGTATCCGGAACTTTGCCCAACGGATTGATCCTCGATGCTTCAACTGGAGAAATTCATGGTACACCTACAACAGAAGGATCATTTACTTTCACGATTAGGGCTTCAAATGCTTACGGCCAGTATGATAAAAAGTTCACTGTTAAAGTTGGCACAAAACCTACAGTTTCAACAAAGACACTCAAAGACGGAGTTGTCGGCACAAGTTACAGCGTAACGCTGAAATCAAAAGGTACAACGCCAATAACTTGGTCGAAATCTTCAGGCACAATTCCAAACGGTTTGACGCTGAATAAAACGACAGGGCAACTTTCAGGTACTCCGACTACTGAGGGAGTTTACACATTCAAAGTTAAGGCCAAAAATGATTTCGGAAGTGCTGCAAGAAGTTTAACGCTCACGATAGGGCTTAAGCCGACAATTTCAACAGGAGCAACTTTGAAGACCGGCACAAAGGGCACGAAGTATAGTGTTACTCTAAAGGCAAAAGGCACAACACCAATCACGTGGTCAAAGTCCTCTGGAACATTGCCAAGCGGAATAAAACTTAATGCCTCCACTGGGAAACTTTCGGGCACTCCCACAAAGACTGGTACATTCTCATTCAAGATTAAGGCGACAAATTCTTACGGGACACACACTAAGAGTTTCAAGCTCACAATAAAAGATGCTTCTGCGACTTCGAACCTCGCTGAAATTGAAGAGAAACTTGGGGAAGAAATTCAAAGCCAGGTTGATATTTCAGAAGGAATTCAAGATACTTTTTCAACGGGAATTACACAGGATGAAGCTAAGAACGTGAACGCTCCTCATATTATCAAGTCCGGTGCTGAACTTTATGTAATCGACAACGACGGCGAACCTGCGACGGACATCGTAAAAATAGCAAGCGGGCAGGACTTATTGTTTGAATTGGGCGCATGGTTTAATTCCGATGAGCTCGAAACTGAAACATCAGGTGCAAAAGTTTATGTGAACGATGAAGCTCTTGATGTAGAGATTTACGAGGACGGAACTTTTGTTCTTGACGGGTATGAAACCGGCGACAATCTCAAAGTTTACGTGAAAGCGTTTGATCCTTCTGGTGAAGAGCTGAAGACGAATGAAATTTACATTGTAATCGAGTAAAAAATTATTCCCCTTGTCGTAAAAGGCAGGGGGAATTTTTTTTTTGCATGAAAATTTTATTGCACTTCGTTTACCGTGATTGCATTGACGATATTTTTATTATCAAGCTGTACGCTTAATCCGGTTTTTCCGCCCTCATTATAGCTCAAAGTTTTTCCCTTAGTGCTCGAAGGATAACCCATAACTTGCTGTAAAGCCGTCTGAGTCATTCCCGTCTTAAGTCCGTTCTGTAATTCCCGGCTGGAGTTCGTGAGCTTGATACTCGTAATGTCATCGCCTTTGAACGTAGCAGTAAGTCCCGACCATTCCGCGCTTGATGTCGTGCTTCGTCGTGGTGCTCCGAGTGACTCGAGAATTTCACTGCGATTGCCGCCGAAAGTCTTTAACAACGCGTTCGAATATCCTGATGGCAAGCCTGACCCCACAGGACGCAAATACTGTCCGTAAACCCAGCCTTCTTTGCCATTAGCGGTGATGTTGTACCAGATGCCTGTATTCTTGCCCGAAGTTACGTTGAACGTGTCAAGAATTTCAACGCGCGTATTAGCTTTGAGCTTGCCAAGACTTGCTGAATTAGTCGTATGATCCGCACGGAAATTTACGCTGTTTCCCGTGATAATCCCAGTTTTAGGCTCTCTGTCAGGAATAAAATTAGGCAGCATGTTCTCAGCAACAGCAAGCCCGCCGGGTTCCGCAATAGGTATATCGGTATTTGAGCTCGACGAAGAATTATTGCTGTTCACAGGCGGCAAATTTTCTCTCGCTGTTACGACTTCAGGCTGAACCATAGGAGGCAGATCTCCGGGCGGAAGTTTACGAAGTCCAAGAAGGAAGTATAAAGCTCCTCCAACAGCAGCAACAAGAAGCATTACGCTTAAGACTTTTCGTCCGGCTGAACGCTTGCGCTTTTTGGCCCTTCGTGTGTAAGGAGACTGCGAAAATTCCTGATACGAAGATGCCGCCTCATCATCAACAAACTGTCGCTTAATAGGACGCTTCGCCGCTCTAGGCTGATAATAATCGTCGTCGCGTCTGTCCCTAACTAATACCTTGCGGCTTGGGGCCGTCTGTACTCTGCTCATGTCATCACCATCATCATCATTAAAATTTGCGTTTTCTTGCGCTAATAATACTTCATCGTCATATCCGACCTCTTCGGGCTGAGAACTGGCAGGAGCAATAAGTTGTTGGTTAATCTCCATGTTCTCTTCGCTGTTGTTCAGGATTGGAGGCGTTAATTCAATATTGTCAGCAACGAAAAGTTTAGTCCCGCACGTCGGACAAAAATTAGTATCGCGTGAAACAATTTCCCCGCATGTCGGACATGATTTCGTCGTCCTGTGTCTCGTAACTCTTTGAGGCTCAACTATCGGCTGAATTTTTATATCGTCGTCGTAATTGTTGAAGTTTACGTTGTTGACGGGGATGTTATCGACAATCGGCGGTTGAGGGTCAAAACTTTCTTCCCGTTCGTAAAATAAATCATCGCTTGCCGGTGAATAAGGCTCGTCGCTTTCCTGTTCGTCGTCGTAATCGTAGGACATGTAATCCTGCTGTTTTGACCTGAGGAAGAAGCAGAATAATCCCGTGAAGAAATATATTCCTCCGTACAGCCAAGTATCACGAGAAGTTGCACAAACTCCGGTTGCGATTAACAGGAATAAAGATCCCCATTTGTTCCGGTTGAAGGCAATAATCCCCCCGATTAAAGCGAACACGGCCGCCACAATCGGAAGGCTCGCAAGCATTGTTGATGGAATTCCAGGAAGAGCACCGCCGCTGAGTGAAATTGAACCAAACAGCATAAATACTCCGTGTATGATAGACGTGATCGATGCGCCCAAAGTCAACGCTAAAATTATCCAGTTCATTTTTTTCTTAACTTTCACTCCTTCAGAATAAAATTATGCCTATTATACAAAATCGCCGGCCGCTCGTAATATTCTATCGCGTAATCCTTCGCTTATTCCCGAATTTTCTTCAGGCCACTCAACGAAGATACACGCAAGATTTTCATGCTCGAACTTGCGAAATCCCGAGAACAAGCCGTGAGCATAATTAGCAATGTCATCAAATATAATTCTCTCAGCAAAATTTTCATTCTCAAGATTACTCAACCCCATAAATCCGGAATTAGCAGGAATGTTTATATCTTTATCTCTTCGCAGAATTTTCACGGGAATTGACGGCGAATAATGCTTGTAGCGTGTTCCTGGTGAACGTTTCTTGCTCGTGTTATCCGGGACTTGCAATTTCATGTTTACAGCTTCCTCGATGATTTCACGCGACATTCCTCCGGGCCTGAGCATTAAGATTTTCTCGGGATTACTCAAATCAATTACGGTGCTCTCAATTCCAACTTCCGTATTTCCTCCATCAAGAATAAAATCAATCCGGCCGTTCATGTCCTGATAAACGCTTTGTGAATCCGTCGGGCTTGGTCGTCCGCTTAAATTCGCGCTTGGTGCAGCTATGGGAATATTCGCGGCTTCGATTAAGGCCAATGCAACGGGATTATCGGGCATTCTTACGGCGGCAGTCTCAAGTCCTCCGCGTGTTCGTAACGGGATAATTTCTCTCGCTGGCAATACGAACGTCAACGGTCCAGGCCAGAAAATTTTTGCGAGTTTTCTAGCAATATCATTCATGAACACGAGACTTTCAGCTTGAGCCATATTATAAACATGCAGAATTAACGGGTTATCCGAAGGACGGCCTTTAGCTTCATAAATTTTCCTGACAGCTTCGGAGTTCAACGCGTCAGCTCCCAAACCGTAAACCGTCTCAGTCGGAAAAGCAACAAGACCTCCAGAACGTAAAATTTCGGCGGCTCGTGAGATTATAGCTTTGTCCGGGTTCCATTTGTTAATTTTCGCTGTGATTGTCATCATGAAATTTTGCTGTGAAACTTTCGAGAAACTCCGGGAATTGGCCGTTGATAATAGCCTCGCGTGCTTGTTCAGCAATTCTTATTGTGAAGCGTAAATTATGCCATGAGAATAATCTTGCTCCCAGAATTTCGCCGGTCATCGCTAAATGCCGTAAATATGCTCGTGTGAAATTTCTGCAGGCGTAACAGTCGCATTCGTCATCCATCGGGGAAAAATCATGCGCGTAATTTTTCCCTCTCATGTTTAATCTTCCGGACGAGACAAAAACTGTAGCGTTCCTTCCGTTTCGTGTCGGCAAAACGCAGTCGAACATGTCAACTCCGCGCGCAATTCCCTCAACGATATTCAACGGGTAACCAACGCCCATTAAGTAACGCGGCTTCTCACGAGGCATAATATTTTTCAGGACATCGAGAATTTTATACATCTCGGCATGACTTTCACCGACGGATAAACCTCCAATCGCGTAACCTGGAAAATCCATGCTCGTAATCTCTTCCGCGCTTCGTCTCCGTAAATCCTCGTAAACTGAACCTTGAACGATACCGAATAAGGCTTGCTTGTCCGGATTATTATTGCTTATGAAAAATTCTCGTGAACGTTTCGCCCATAAAGTTGTTCGTCTGACGGCATCTTCAGCTTTCTCATGACTTGCAGGAAATTCACAGCATTGATCAAAGCACATAGCTATGTCCGAGCCTAAAACTTTTTGCATATTCATTGACCATTCAGGCGACATTATCAACTGCGAACCGTCGATATGAGAGCGGCATAAAACGTTTTCGTCCGTAATCTTCTGCAATCTTGCGAGCGAGAATACCTGAAAGCCTCCCGAATCCGTGAGAATTGGCCGGTTCCAGTTCATGAAGCTGTGAAGTCCTCCAGCCTCAGAGATAATCTCAGCTCCAGGACGCAAATATAAATGATAAGTGTTGCCAAGAATAATTTGCGAGTGTATCTCCTCAAGCTCACGAGGTGACATTGCTTTTACAGTCGCTAATGTTCCGACGGGCATAAACACAGGCGTGTGAATAACTCCGTGAGGCGTGATAAATTCTCCAGCACGAGCACCTGTAACCGGACATTCCGCGATAATTCTGAACTCAAACATTTTCACTTATTCCCACTCGAAGAAATTTTTTGCGTTAATTTCAACCTGTGAGGCTAACTCGTCAAGCATAATATTCCGTTCTCTTGCGACGGCCTCATAAACATATTTCACGTTCGCAGGCTCATTCTTTTTCCCTCGAAATGGAACAGGCGACATGTAAGGGCTATCAGTCTCGATTAATATTCTGTCAACGGGAATTTTTTTCACGACCTCGCGCAATTCCTCAGACGCTTTACCCGTCCACGTAACAGCTCCGCCGAATGCACATAAACTTTTCATTCCTAAGACTTCGTTCAAGTATTCAAGTCCTCCGCTGTAACAGTGAAACAACATCTTCAAGCCTCGATGAGCCGTGAGAATTTCCATAGCGTCATTCATTGCTTCACGAATATGCAAGATTACGGGCATGTTGTTATCCTCAGCAAATTTTAACTGGAGCTCGAATAACTTTTTCTGAACGTCTCGCGGTGAATGATCATAATGATAATCAAGCCCAATTTCCCCGACTGCAACAACCCGCTTATCATGGAGCATATTTGCGAACTCGTCAGGAATTTTCTCATAACGTTTTGCCTCATGCGGATGAATTCCAATTGAAGCGTAAAGTCCCGACGAAGCGAAGTCATAAGCCATTCCGGCAGCCTCGCAAGAATCCTCGTAATCACAGCCGACATTCAGCATTTTTCCAACTCCAGCATCATGTGCCCGCGTGATTACTCCTCGTGCGTCTAATCTAAGTTCTTCTGAATTAATATGACAATGTGAATCTATTAGCATGATTTTATGATTTCAGGTATTAAGTTTCCTTCTGATGAATAAATTTCTCGTAAATCCTGTAAAAATTTCTCTGATACTGCCTCATTATAAATTTTTCTGCAAGTGTTTATATCACGTTCAATCTGTCTCATCAGCTCCGATTTATCCGCGAAAGTCTTAATCTCCCTAATTCTCCCAAGAAACACAACGAGTAATTCATCACCGTACAAATTCCCGTTGAAATCCAGAATATGAACTTCGGCGCGTGTCTCGTTAATGTCGTGAAACGTCGGATTATTGCCGATTGAGAGTGCTCCACAGTGCCATTCATGATTTATGAGCAAAGCTGTTGAGTAAACTCCGTAAGCTGGGATTATTCGTGAGCCCGATAAATTCAAATTAGCTGTGGGAAAATTCATAGTTCTTCCGCGTTCACAGCCGTGAATTACGTCGCTTATCATGAACCAGTTATAGCCTAAAATTTCGCTTGCTCCGATAACGTCTCCTGAAGCTATTTTTTTTCGTGCGTTTGAGCTGGAATAAATATTTTTCTCGTATAAGTCAGCTATGAAAACTTTATTTATCCCGTCGAGCCTGGCCAATTTTCCAAGATATTCCGCGCTTCCTGAACGATTACAGCCGAAGTGAAAATCACTGCCCATAACTAAACCGTCAACGTTAAATTTCTCACGCAATAATCCCCAGAATTTCTCCGGTGATAAATTTCTTAATGCTTCATTGAACTCTAACACGAACATTTTCGGGATGCCTAAAAATTTTCTGACTAGCTCGCGTTCCTTGAGTGTGAACAAAGAATGCTTGAGATTATGCAGATATTCCGAAGGGTGCGGATAAAACGTAACAACTCCCCAGTCGTTATTAACCGCGTTTTTTCGGCAAATTTCGAGAAGCTCAGCATGTCCCTTGTGAAAACCGTCAAATGATCCGATTGTGATTAACATGATTAATTATTTTGGCACAATTACAAGAGGCTTGATGTAGTCATAACCCGCGTAAGTTCCGAAGCCTAAAAAGTTATCGCCCTCGACGCAGATTAAATCCCTCAGGTCAGCAATTCCGCGTGAAACTCTCAGAGCCTGGCGCAAAAGAATGCTCAATCCGTTTGTGAAACTCTTAGCGTCTTTTTCCGAGACATAAATACGCGTGAAATTCTTTGCAAGCTCACTTAGCGATAAAGTTTTATATTCTTCGTCGTCGGGGGAATTTGCATCTTTCAACGTAAATTTGCCGATTGAAACCCTTTCGAGTTCCTTAACGTAAGCTCCTGCTCCTGAGATTTTCCCTAAGTCTCGTGCTAAACTCCTGATATACGTTCCTCGTCCGCAGGATATTTCAAGTTCAAGCGTTCCAGTCTCAAAATTAAACGGTGAGAGAATATTTATCTTTCTAAAGAAGACCGGACGTGATTTAATCTCGATTTCCTGACCAGATCGGGCCAATTCATGAGCAGGTTTACCGTCAATTTTCACTGCCGAAATAGCTGGAGGACTTTGAAGCCGCCATCCCGAAAACGAGAATAAAGCATCGTTCAAAGCCCTCACGTCGAAATTTGCAAATCCCTTCTCATTCACGACATTTCCCGAATAATCGCACGTGTCAGTCTCAGCTCCAAACTGAATTACAGCGCGATAAACTTTCGGCAATGACATTACGAACTCGCAAAATCTCGTAGCATTCCCGACAAGCAAAACGAGAAGCCCCGAAGCTGTGCTGTCAAGAGTTCCTGCATGACCAACTTTGAGACCGCCGAAATTCTTACGGGCAATCGCGACGCATTTAGTGCTTCGATAATCAACGGGCTTATTTATCAGCACAAAAGAGTTCATGATATTTCTTCATGATTAAGGCTTCAAGCTCATTCATCGCGTCTTCAGCTTTAACGTTGAACGATGAACCTGCCGCACGTTCATGACCTCCACCGCCTAATGTCCTGGAAATTTCTCCGGCACAAATTGGGCTTCCCTCGCGTGAACGAAAACTTAACCTGATTTCCCCGCTTGGATTTTCCGTAATCATCGCCGCTAATTTCACTCCTCGCAAAGTCATCAAGAATTGCGACATCCCAACTGTGTGCGTCATGTCAGCTCCGGAAATTTTGAAGTCGTCAGCGTAAATCATCGAGATTGCAAAAATATTCTCAGGCCCGAAAACTTTCAATCTCTCAAGAGCTTTTGCCCATAATAAAAAGCCTTCGGGTGTCTTGTTCTGGATAATCAAATCGTTCATGTAATCCGGCTTAATTCCCAGCTTGATTAACTCGGCCGCGATATTATGAGATAAAGGCGTTGTGTTCGAGAAATTAAAGCCTCCTGTGTCAGTGTAAAGCCCAGTGTATAAACTTTCAGCAATTTTCAGCGTAATTGGCCAATTCCCAGCCGTGAAAACCCGATAAAGCATCTCACAAGTTGACGAAGCACGCCCATCAACGCAATTTACACGTCCGAAAAGTGAGTTATCTTCATGATGATCTATATTGACGGCGTTAATATTTCTGCTCACGTCAAAGCCTGAAACTCCGCGCGTCTGGTTAGCACAGTCAACAAAGACGTATAAAGTTTTCCCATCGTCAACAAAGTCAAAATTCTCTTGAGTGATATGCTCGTCATAATGTGAAAGATAGGAATACGCTTCAGGCAATTTCTCATCAGGACTAAACCAGCTGACTTTTTTACCCGCGTTAATTCCTGCCTCGAATAATGCCGTTGCTGAACCCACAGCGTCACCATCTGCCTTCTTGTGAGTGAAAATTATCCAGACATCATGAGCCTTGAGAATTTCCGAAGCGAGCAATAAATTTTCAGCGTCGAAATTTTTATTAAGCATCGTCATCATTATTATTCTCATTCTTGAAGCTGAAGCCGTAATATTCCGGGCCGGTGTCTTCAGCCTCGTTATTCTCGTTATTATTCCTGTAATCGCTGGAGAAGCCTAAATTGTCAAGAATGCTGTCAATTTTTGCTCCGTATTCGCTACTCGTGTCGATTATGAACTCAAGCGCAGGAACTCGACGCAATTTTATCGTCTGACCAAGCAAGCCCCTTACAGCTCCTTTTACCTCGTTCAAGTCGCGTAAAATTCCCGGACATTTTCGGGCTTCTAAAGCTGTGAAATAAACTCGTGCTCTCTCTAAGTCCTTTGAACATTCAACGCCGGTTATGATTATGCTCTTGACGCTTTCTTTCTTGATTTGGCTCTCGAAGATTAATGCAATCTCACGCTGAAGCTGCTTGTTAATCCTCGACATTCGTAAATTCGTGCCCATTTATAACGAACGCTTCTCCTCGATAACATCATAGACTTCCAGAATGTCGCCGACCTCGAAATCTTGATAGCCTTCAAGTGAAATTCCGCAGTCCATTCCCGCCTGAAGTTCCCTAGCTTCGTCCTTAACGTGCCGCAACGATGCAATTCTTCCGTCCCAAACTACAACGCCGTCATGAATTACACGAACTTTCGCAGTCCTCCGGATTAAGCCGCGAGTAACATGTGAGCCAGCAATCTTGCCGACCTTCGGAACTTTGAAGATTTGCCGGATTTCGACTTCACCGAGTGTGTCCTCACGCAAAACGGGCTTTAATAATCCTGACATTGCGGCCTTGACATCATCGATTACGTCATAGATAACGTTGTAAATTCTGATTTCCACGCCGTTCAACTCAGCAACACGCTTAGCATTCCCGTCCGGCCTGACGTTGAAACCGACGATTACGGCATTTGACGTTGACGCTAGCATTACGTCGCTCTCTGCAATTCGGCCAACTCCACGATGAACAATTGAAACTCCGACTTCATTAGTAGCAAGTTTTTCGAGTGATGCACATAACGCTTCAAGTGAGCCTTGAACGTCGCATTTCACGACTAAATTTAGATGTGGCAATTGGCCTTCTTCCAAGTTTGAATATAAATCCTCGAATGATGCCTTTTTCATTTCTCCGGCATTCTCGCGCTCATTCATTTTTGCTTCGGCTATTGCGTTACGGGCTTCCTTCTCTGAACTTACAACTTTGAAGCTCTCACCTGGATTAGGAACACCGTCAAGACCTAAAATTTCTACTGGAGTGCTCGGTCCGGCTTTCTTGAGTGATTTTCCTGCCCAGTCGAATAACGCGCGTATTCTTCCCCACGTCGAGTTGAACAAAACTATATCGCCGTGCTTAAGCGTTCCATTCTTGACGATGACCGTAGCAACAGGGCCCTTGCCTTTATCAAGCCGCGCTTCAATCACGACACCTTCAGGATCAGCATTAGGGTCAGCCTTGAGCTCCTGCATTTCGGCTTCAAGCAAGACACGTTCAAGCAAATCATCAACGCCAATTCCCTGTTTTGCAGAAATCTCAACAGCTCCAACGTCTCCGCCCCAGCCTTCAACGAAAATTCCGAGTTCGCTTAATTGTTGTCTAACTCTGTCAGGTTTTGCTCCGGGCTTGTCAATCTTATTAATCGCGACGACTAACGGAACTCCGGCGGCTTTAATATGGTCGATTGCTTCACGAGTTTGCGGCATAACTCCATCGTCAGCGCCGATAACCAGAATGACTATATCCGTAACGTTTGCTCCTCGTGCTCGCATTGCTGTGAAGGCTTCATGTCCTGGAGTATCGAGAAAGACTATGGGCTTGTTGTCATGCATAACGACGTAAGCTCCGATATGCTGAGTAATTCCTCCGGCTTCGTGTGCGGCAACGCTGGCATGCCTAATGTGATCAAGTAAAGTCGTCTTGCCGTGATCTACATGTCCCATGACAGTAATAATCGGCGGACGCTCAGAAAGTTTAGCCTGAGATTTTGCGGGCTTAATTTCAGGTTTCGGAGGTTCAGGCTTCTTGTCAATTTTTTCGGGCTGAGGATTTTTCGGAGGCTCTGAAAATTTCGCGGGCTTTTGCTGCTTTTGAGGTCTTTGTTGTGAAGATTTTTCCGGCTGTTTGAACTCCCTTTTTTGTCTCTCGTGTTTCTCTTCTCGCTCTGGAGTTCTCTCACGTTCAGGCATTCCCTTTTTATTCTGAGGCTTTGACGCCGCTTCGGAACCGTGCTGTTTCTTCTCTTGAGTTTTCGCTTCACTGGCCTCGTTCAAAATATTCTCCACAATTTGTGCGGTCTCGGCATCTATTGAGCTTGAATGTGATTTTACGGGTATATCAAGCTGCTGTAATACTGCGATTAATTCCTTGTTGCTCTTGTTGAGTTTCTTAGCTAGATCATAAATCCTAATTTTACTGTTCAAATAGCGTTGCCCCTTTCATTTCTTCAGGCTCATAATTTTTTTCGCGAAACCTGAACTCAGAGGCAGCCCAACAACTTGAACGCCGCCCCTTGAGCCAATTATTTCCGATAATTCTTCCGAGTTCATATCGAGCGTAAAATTCTCACGTGATGCCGCAAAACTTTTCACGCTTTCAGAACAATCATTTGCGCATAAAACTAAAACTTTATGTGTAAAATCAGCAATCTTGTCCGTCCCGATTAATAATGTTCCTGACTTTCTTGCCAAGCCTAAAACAGAACGGAGCTTTAAGTTTACATTGACCGAAAAATTTTTAATATAATTCTCGAGTTCCGGCCAAAAATTATTATTAATATTAATTCCCAGAGCACGAGCAAGCGAACCTGACTTCTGCGCACGTTCAATGCAATCTGAATCCGGACAGATATATACGCCCCTGCCCGGTAATTTCTTCGCAATGTCAATCACAGCTTCATTCTCAGGACTTCTCACAATTCTGATTAAATCCTGCTTATCACTCTTAGCACGACATACACAGCAAGATCTTTGCGGAATGTGTTTACTTGTCATTCTCACTTGTCATTAAATACGTCATGGAAAATGTCTTTCAGCGTCGGCATTCTATCAGGTTCAATCGTGCTGATGTCGATTTTCCAGCCTGTTAATTTCGCCGCTAATCTCACGTTTTGTCCAGCTTTGCCGATTGCCAGCGATAATTGATCCGGATAAACGTATGCTGTAGCTTCGTTCCTCTGGTCTAAGACTGGTTCAACTCGTGCGACTTGTGCGGGAAGTAAAGCGTTCTTGATGTAATTCAACGGGTCAGAGCTGTGAACGATTATGTCAATTTTCTCGCCTTTGATAGCAGAACTGACGGCTTTAATTCTAATTCCGCCATTTCCTACGCAAGCTCCTACGGGGTCAACGTTCGGGTCAAGACTAACTAAAGCGACTTTTGCGCGTGCTCCACCGTCTCGGACGATATTTTTAATCTCGATTATTCCCTGCTGAATTTCAGGAACTTCAAGCTCCATTAATCTCTTAAGCAATCCTGGATGAGTTCTTGAGAGCGTAATTTTCGGAACTCTTGCCTGGTGCTTAACTTCGAGGACGTAAAACATCATGGAATTTCCCGGCTTGTAAATCTCTCCTGGAATTTTCTCTTTCTTGGGTAAAATTGCGTCAGTTCTGTCATTAAGACGAATTACTACTTGATCCCCGTCGAGTTTTGAGACTATTCCGTTGACCATATCACCGACTTTGTCAGCGAAAGCCCCATAAGCTAAATCACGTTCAGCGTCGCGCAGTTTCTGGGAGATTACCTGACGTGCTGTTTGTGCCGCAATCCTTCCGAAGTCTTTCGGGTTACGTTCAATCCTGAGAGTTCCGCCGAGTTCTGAATATCTATCAATTGTTTTAGCGTCCCTGAGAGTGATTTCTTTGTCAACATCTTTAACTTCCTCGACGATTTTACGAAGCTCACTCACTGAAATATCACCAGTTTCATGATTAATTTTTATTTCGATTTCCTGATTGCCGGGATGATATTTTCCGTAAGCTGATGACAAAGCGGCTTCGAGCGTTGAAATTATCACTTCGACATCAAGGCCTCGTTCTTCCGAGACATCTTCAAGAGCATTTATGAAATCACGACCGAGCTGAATCATTTTTTTCTCCCCTTTTTTCTGCGTTTATTCTCGTTATTATTCTCATCTTCAAATCTGAATACTAAATTTCCTCCCTTTATAATTTCAAACGGTATAATTTTCTCTTCACCGTCGCACAACAAATTAATATTTTTCTCGTTCATATTGACAGCCTGAATTATTCCCGTGAAAGTTTTTCGGCCTTCAAGTAACTGTGATAATCTTATTCTTGCTTCACGTCCTGAAAATCTCACGTAATCTTCAAGAGTGTAAAGAGGTCTCTCAACTCCTGGCGAACTGACTTCAAGATAATAACGTCCTTTGTCGAGTTCGGGCATGTCAGAGTTTTCATCGAGGAATTTATTTACGTGGCGTGAGACTTCCTCGCAATCGTCAACGTTAATTCCTCCGAGTGTGTCGATTAAAATTTGTATCTTCATTCTTCCGAAATCTGTACGAACTCCGACATGAACACATTCATAGCCTGAGCGTGTTACGATTTCTTGAATTTGCTGTAAAAAATTTTCACTCATTTAATTTTCTCTCGCATATAAAAAAAGGAGAGGGCTTTTTCCCACTCCTTCCACGTTTGTAATCATGAAATTGCTTGAATTATACGCGCGAATTTTTACGTTGACAAGT
>CALGHA010000074.1 GCA_937915835.1 uncultured Fretibacterium sp.
ATTATCCCAAGCCGAGACGTAAAGATTTCCGCCGTCAACAACAGGAGTATTAATTGAGCCTCCAGCACCGCCGCCGTTCACACGTTTACCTGTTTTAGCTTCGATGATGTCGAATATTCCGTTGTCCTCGCCGAGAAAAACAAAGCCGTGTCCGTATGAAGGAGCTGACTGTAAATTTTGTGAAGTCTTGAATGACCAGATAAGATGACCGTCTTTAATGTCAAGCGCGAATAATTCACCCTCTTTTTTTGCCGCAAAGACTAAGCCGTCGCCTACTGCAATTCCGTCATTGAAGCCTAAATCATCTTGATACGGACGATAACGCCAGACTAATGAGCCGTCAGAAATTTTCAAGCAGGTAACTTCTCCGTCAGCATAAGCAAAAAATACATTTTCGCCTGAGACTGCTGGAGTTCCGACAATTGCGTTATCATTATTCCCGTTATAGTGCCATAAGAGTGAGCCTGAAGATTTATCGAGCGCGTAAAATTGGCCTGTCCAGTCTCCGAATAAGAGTATGTTTTGATGAACTATGAGGCCTCCTGTTGGAATTCCTGAAGGTTGGAACTCCCATTTTGTTTTTGCCTGGAAAGCTGAAGCCTGAAGAGCTGAGAGGATTATTGCCAAAGTAAGAACGAAAAGAATAAATTTGTGTTTCATGAATTTCATCACCTCGTAAAGTATTATAAGGCATTATTCATGAAATAAGCCCTCTCCTGCGCGAGTAAAAGAGAGAGCGGAAAATTAATTGCTAGATATACTGTTCGACTTGGTCATGAACTACGACGAGATTATTGAAGTCCTCAATCTGCGGACGCTGAACCATAATAGGCTCCCGAACGTGCATGTATTGCGTCTCAGTCCGGCGTATTACGGTACCTTTTTCGAGCCTGCTGACTGTTCCGGTTGTGTTTAGAATATTGCTTGTCTGGCTAATTCGTGTTGACATGATTGCAATTCCTCCTTGAACTGTAATTTATTAATGAGACAATTTTACACTAAAAAATTTTTATATCTAAATTATTCTGCTGTCATTATACATAAAATTTCCTGACAATGGAGTTTTAGGCTTTGTATAAATTTTCGCATGCTATTCAATAACTTGTAACATATAGTAATAAATGCTTGATAAAATTTTTACTCATAAATTCATTTATCATCAAGTTTTTCATGTACTTTATTATATAATAATAAATCAATAATAAATTTTCTTTACAATACAACTCAGTGAAAGGACGTATGTACAATTGCAAAAAAAGTATAATAAGTGCGTTATGTATAATTTATTGTCTTTTTTCCTTAATTCTGTATATCTTCTTTACTTACACTTACATCAAATAAATTTTCCATTTACTCTTACTGAAATACAATGAAAAAGCCTCGTTCTAAAGGGCTGGTATCAATCGTAATGCCGGCTTATAACACAGGAAAATATATTGCCGCCTCTATCAATTCCGTTTTTGCTCAATCTTATACAGATTGGGAATTAATAATAGTCGATGACTGTAGCACTGATAATACAAGAGAAGTAATCTCATCGTTTCAAGACCCGCGCATTAAATACTTTTGCAACAACAGCCATTCAGGTGCAGCACTCTCTAGGAATTATGCATTACGTGAAGCTAAAGGAAAATGGGTAGCTTTTCTCGACAGCGACGATTTATGGGTTCCTGAGAAACTTGAACGTCAAATAAAATTTATGCTCAAGAACAATTATGCTTTCACTTTCACTGATTACCGTGTTTGCTGGTATGGAAAATGGGAAGATTATATACATACTGGACCTTTAGTGATTACCAAGAAAATTTTATACGAATACGGTTACTTTTTTACGTCCACAGTGATTTATGAGCGCAAGAAAATAGGCTTAATTCAGATACAGGATCTTAAACGCAGAAATGATTACGCGATGTGGTTTCACGTTATTGAGAAGCATTTATGCTATAGAATGCCTGAATGTCTTTCGTTTTATATCAAGCATGAAGGTTCTGTTTCAAGTGTAAGTAAATGGGAATTAACAAAATGGTATTACAAGATGTACCGCCGTGAACTTAAGAAGGGGAGAATTTTAGCAGCCTTATGCACTATAAATAATCTCGCACACGGTCCGGTCAAGAAGCTCTATTACAGGGAAAAAGTAGCTGATTATAAAGGTTATAACATTGATTTAAATGATGAGAATTGAGGGTAGATAAACTATGAGTAAAATAAAAGTATGTCATTTTTCGAGCGTTCACGGAAGTCATGAAGTAAGAATACTTGTGCGTGAATGCGTGTCTCTAGCTAGAGCCGGTTATGATGTTTATTATGTCGTCAAAGGCGAGAGCCGCGAGGAAAACGGAGTGCATATAATCGGAGTTGGCGAGCCTCCCAAAGGAAAAATTAGGCGTATGATGAACTTCACAAAAAAAGTTTACGAGAAGGCATTATCGCTTGACTGTGATATTTATCATTTTCATGATCCCGAGTTATTACCGTTTGGAATTAAGCTGAAACGTTTGGGCAAGAAAGTAATCTTTGACAGCCATGAAGCAATTCCCATTCAGATTATGAGCAAGGAATATATCCCGTATTTAATCAGAGGACTTGTTGCAAATTTATATAAATTTTATGAGAGTTATGCTGTGAAACGTCTTGATGGAGTTGTAGCAGCAGATCCATATATAACCGGGAAATTCCGTGATAGAGCAAAAAGAGTTGTGAACGTGAATAATTTTCCAAGCCTTGAAGACGTGATTTATTCTCCTCGTAATTTTTCACAGCGTGAAGATTTATTATTCTATGTTGGGAGTGTTAATGACGTACGAGGCGAAAAAATCATGGTCGAAGCTATGAAAGAAGTCAAAGGCTCACTCGTTATTGCCGGTAAAAAATGGGAAAAAGAGCTTGATTATGTTCCTGATAACGTCTCTTATTTTGGCGAAGCTAATCGTAAACAAGTCAATGAGTTCTTCAGTAAGGCCGTAGCTGGTTTATGTCTCATGAAGCCTATTAAGAATTACTATAACTCTCAGCCCACGAAAATTTATGAATACATGGCAGGCGGTTTACCCGTAATATGCTCGAACTTCCCGGCTTGCATAGAAGCTGTTGAGAAAACCGGTTCAGGCTTCTGTGTAGATCCTTTTGACGTTGAGGCAGTTCGTAAAGCTATGAGAACTTTGCTTGAGAATCATGAACTTGCTCAGGAAATGGGAACAAGAGGCAGAAAAACAGTGGAAGCAAAATATTCATGGGAGCCGGAAGCTGAGAAATTAATAAAGTTTTATCAAGAAATTCTGCAATGACTATAAAAATTTTTCATAAGTTATTACGCTTGTGTGAGGAAAAACCTCCTTAACTTAGACTTCATGAAACACAGCATTCTTAGGAGAAGTCATTGATACTCAGAACAGGCAGACTGTGCCGGGTGATGTCCTTGTAACACTCAAAAATCCGTCCAGCACAAAAATTACCAGAAACACTTTTTCCGTAATGTCAGATTTTTCGGTGATGAATTCGTTCGCTTCGTCTATGGGAGCAAGTGTCAAGAATATTTATCCTGCACTTTCAGAAGCCGGAAATGAATATTTCATGCTGATACACTCAGACACTTTATCAGAAAAAGAATTGCTCGGAAAAGTCAAGAAAATGCCCGAAGTTTCAGGATAATATTATTCGTGTTTCTGACGGCGATTAACGCTCAACAGGCTTGGAAGACCAGCATAGGTGATAATAATATTTACTCGGTCATAATTGATACTGGAATAGCTTACGAGCATGAAGACTTGAAGAATAATTTTGAGACTGACGGCTACTCAAGACACAAAATTTCGAGTGGAAAGCATATTCATTATTGAGCCAGACTAATAGGACTGTAATATGCGTTGCTGCTGGAAATGAGGGCTTAGAAGTCGGAAAGCCTGTACCTTACACGCTGCTACCCTGCTTCTCTGATTGGAATTGATAATTTGATAGTTGTTGCTTCAGGTACTTCAAGCAAGACTAAATCTGATTTCAGTAATTACAGCTCAGAATGTGTCAATATAACAGCACCTGGAAGCACAATTCTTAGCACGACTCCGGGAAATAATTACGAGTATTACAGCGGCACATCAATGGCAACTCCTCATGTCGCAGGAGCAGCAGCACTCTTGATGTCAATAAATCCCGACGCTACAGCTCAGCAGATTAAATAAGCACTCCTCAAAGGAGCAGACAGCAATTACTGTGTTGACGACGGAACTTCTGTTCATGGTTTTCTTGACATCGCAAAAGCTATAGAATATCTTGATGCTTCTGAGAATGATGAGCCAGACGCGCCAGTTATTACGACTACTGAGCTTCCGAATGCTATTGACGGGAGATATTACAGCAAATTCATCAAAGCGACAGGATCAAGACCAATAAACTGGGAAATTTATGAAGGGAGCCTTCCTGAGGGATTAACACTTAGTTCAACAGGCTCAATCAACGGCACTTCCAACTATACAGGCAATACAGCATATTTCACAGTCAAGGCATCAAATGCATATGGAAGCGACAAGAAGGCTTTATCACTTTATGTTGAGCCGTTAAGCCCTGATATTACGTCTGAGACTTTAGCGAATATTCCTGTGAACTCTTATTATTCACACACTTTTTCAGCATTAGGGACAACCCCAATAACTTGGAGCATTGCAGAGGGGGCAACACTGCCTACGGGATTAACTCTGTCTTCAACTGGAACATTAAGCGGAACTCCGACTAAGACCGGGCAGTATGAATTTTCTATCAAGGCATCAAATCTTGGAGGAACTGACACTGAAAGTTTTTCACTTCTGATTGCTTCGGACCCTGCAATTTTGACCGAGACGATTTCAACTGCTTCAATCGGATATTACGGATTTTCTTTCGAGGGCATAGGTTCTGGCAATTTGACATGGAGCATTGAAAAAGGAGAACTTCCCGGAAATCTACAGCTGACATCATATGGTTATCTTTACGGTTATTTATCGCCGTTTGATGAGGGCGAGCATAAATTCACGGTTAAACTTGAGAGTTCAAAAGGTTCGACCAAGAAGGAATTTACTCTGCTTGTCGGAAATCCTGTTTACATAATTGAAGACTGTTTGCCCAGTGGTGTTATTGGCGAGGAGTATAATTATCCACTTGAAGCGATCGGAACAGGCCCATTCGTTTGGAGCATTGAAGAAGGTTCATCACTTCCTGACGGTCTTACGTTGACTTCAAATGGAACGTTGAAGGGAACTCCAACCGGCGAAGGATATTTTTACTTTTCAGTCAGAGTTTCAAACGCAATAAATTCTACATCAGAGGAATTAATATTATACATAGGCTCGAAATCAGATTCTGATATTAAGATTAAAACGAAAAAGATACCTGTCGCGATTTTCGGAGAACCGTACAATTGCCAACTTGAAGCCGATGGAACAAAGCCTATAACATGGACAGGAGATATTTCATTCATCAGGGGACTTATGGTCAGCGAATCAGGTCTCATTAGCGGAACTCCTGTAAGAGATTTCAGCGGACATTCAGGAAGCCGCACTTATGCAGTATTTACAGCCTCTAACTCAGAGCTTAAAAATGGTATAGCAGGCGATTTTTATTATGAAAGTTTTTATGCTTATGGAGATGAAGAAGCCCCAATTTACAGCGGCGATATAAATCCAGAGGGCTGGGGCTGGCAAAATCCTGTAACTTACTCAATCACTGCTGGAAAACTCCCTGAAGGTCTCTCACTTGACGTTTTCGGAAAACTCGCAGGAACTCCGGCCAATCCAGGAAAATATAATTTCACCGTTCAGGCTTCTGTCGGTGGAGCATCATCAACGAAGGATTTTACTCTTACGATTGGAAGCGGAGCACCTTCTATGCAGACGGCAATCAGCCTTTCACTTGGGAAATTTCTACTGGTCAGCTTCCAGACGGATTAACTTTATACTCGTATTCAAACTATGCTTACATCAGCGGCAATCCGAGAAAATACGGAGATTACACGTTCACACTCAAGGCCTCGAACTCTTCCGGATATGACACAAAGCAGTACACTATCAATGTTTCGGAACAGGCAGTTTCAGATGTTGACTTCAATATGTATTATTATGCATACGCAAAAGTTGTAAATGGCAGAACTGTTTACGATAATACTGAAGCTAACAGCATGAATTTCCACCTGAACAAAATTTTTGATGAAAGCCAGTCTTCATTGGAAAGAGCCGAAGCAACAATTATCAGGGAAAATGAAGAACGAGAACGTGCAATCGCTGAAGGCCGAAATCCTAAAGATATTTCCGGCGTTAAAGCAATAATTTCTGACGATAACGGCAATATCACA
Organism: uncultured Fretibacterium sp.; assembly: GCA_937915835.1. GTDB lineage: Bacteria > Synergistota > Synergistia > Synergistales > Aminobacteriaceae > JAFUXM01. The sequence continues at coordinate 6,320 of CALGHA010000074.1, forward strand.
ATTGAAGACGCATTTACGATTGAAGCGGGCCCATTGGGTTATCATACTGGTGACAGGTACGTAGAGTCGCGAAATTACTTGGCAGTTCCCCGCTGAGCTTTCACATTTGAACGGCGGAATAACTCTCGATAAATTTCGTTCTTTGGAAGATCAGCTCAATACAGCTGCACCATATTTCGAGTTCATCAAGCCAAATTCAGAAGGGAAATTTACAGCGTTTAAGTACAGGCTTGTGAAGGCAAATGATACATCAAAGGCTGTTTCTCTGGGATTTGACGGTGTATTTAATTTTTATGCTTATGGCGAAATTAAATCAGGCGATGTTACTCAATGGGTATCTTTATTCTCTTATTATGAAACTGTCAGTGCGGATCATATTGTAGAAGGAGAAAAAGATCTTGATACTCCTGTTTCCTATGAGGACTTAGCATATGCATATGCATACGGGGAGCTTTACGACGGCAATATATGCTATTACTGGTACTTCACTTTTGAGCTTCCGCCGCATATCACAACCGAAACTCTGCCTGACGCAAAAGTCGGAGAATATTATTATCAGCACATATCTCACAGCAATTCAGTAGACTCATGGGATATTGTGAGCGGTTCACTTCCTGAAGGTCTCGAACTTTCTGAATATGGAGATCTTGTAGGAACTCCTCAAGAGAGCGGCACATTTACTTTCACGATTAGGGCATCGAATGCTGCAGGGACGGCCTCGAAAGAATTTACGCTTATTGTCAAACCTGCACAGCTACCTTCAAGTTTGAAAATACATACTAATTTTTATGCTCAAGCTGATTTGGTCAACGGCAAATCTTCATATGAAAATGTAAACTGGCATTATATTAGTTTATCTCTAAGCTCCCAGTTTGATGAAAATTCAGCGAATGGCAATTATGAAATGGTAAAGCTCGAAGACGGCCGAAAAGTTATAAATTTCGTGCGAGACGATGCAAATACTGTTTCAGACGGCAACTATAAGTTTATTCCTGATTCGTTCACGATTGAAGCAAGCGCAGGAGATTATTATTGCAGCGGTATATAAGTTGTGGACGGAAGCAAAGCAAATACGATAGGAATACGCTACTGATATGAGGCCTTCAAAAATCGTAAATTTACTTGGAAGCTCAACGAACGAATTAGCTTATCTAAACAGCAGTACAACTTTGACGAATTTCAGATCCATCAATGACCAGTTCAAGACAGCAATACCTTATGTTGAATTATCAAAACCAAATGCGGACGGAAAATTTACGGCTTTGAAGCGGCGGCTTGTCAAGAAGAGTAATACATCAAAGGCTGTTGCTTTAGGCTATGATGCGGAATTCAGTCTTCAAGTAGGTGTTATCTCGGATGACGATAATTATTACTGGGATTATGTTTATGTTTCTCTGAGCTCAGATGTTCCAGATGAAGGCGGGATTGAATTATCATATCCTGCTTCTGTGAAGAATGTTCAATATGTTTATGCTTCGCTTTACTCTGATACGAAATTATACGTGATATATGGAAAGAAAAAATAATGCCCCTGAAATTCAGACACAGGAACTTCCTGAAGGTCTTTCGCTTGCCAAATCCGGAAATTTATTTGGCACCACTTCTATAGCAGGTGCGTACAAATTCACGGTTCAAGCCTCAAATTCTTACGCTGAAGATAAACGCGAATATGAGCTTGTCTTATTATTCTCTTAGATTTTGTGCCAACGGTTCAGAGCCTATCGAATGAACAATAACTCGCGGTAAACTTCCCGGAGGCCTCACGCTAAACTCAAGTACTGGAGAATTAAGATGAACGTGAATTTGCCCTTACTGTATACGTTAAACCGAAGATAAAAACGGGAGCAACACTTAAACGCGGCATAGCTGGAACGCCTTATACAGTAACACTAAAAGCCGAAGGAACTGCAAAACTGAAATGGAGCTTAAAGAAAGGCAGCCTTCCCAGCGGCTTAAAGCTGAACAAATCGACGGGCAAAATCTCAGGAACTCCGACAAAGACAGGAAAATTTACATTCAAGATTAAAGCCTCGAACGATTACGGAACTCACACGAAGAGCTTCACGATAACTATCAAGTCAGCTTCGTCATAAGTCAAGTTCAATTGCTGCGATTGTAAATCTCAAAGCTCAACAGGACATAGACAGCTTAATTATACGGATAAAAACGAAAATATTTTACACGTTATCGATAATGACGGTGAACCTGCAGCAAACCTTGTGAAAAATTCGAGTGGCCACTATTTATTATTTGAAATTGACGTATGGTATAATTCCTAAAATAATTAAGTCGAAATATCAGAAGTAAAAGTTGATGTCAACAATGAAGCTCTTGATGTAGAAATTCAGGCAGACGGCACATTTATCCTTAATGCTTATGAAGCAGGCGAGGAATTTGTTGTTTACGTTAAGGCAGTATCACCTTCGGGCTAAGAGATTAAATCTAATGAAATTTATATCGTTATCGAGTAAATCATTTTTTTATTCACAGAGTATGCTCCTAAAATCTAAAGCATGCTCCCTTTTGGATTATGACTAGTATATATTTCGTTCTATTCTTTATTACTGGAATATCCTGGATAAATCAATATTCACGTATGGCGGCATTGACTATGCTGATTTCGTTTTATGCTTTCCATCATGTTATACTCATTCGAAGAAAAACATCATTTTCAAAAATTTTACTGCCGTTCATATTATGTATATCATATTTTTCTTTTCAGGAATTCGGATTGAATTTATTTCAATTAGTCTCGTTAAACTATAATATTTTCCATCAGACATGGCGTGCATTCTCTGCTTTGACAAAGAGTTTTATCTACATGATGGGAATTTACGTTATGTTCAGATGTTTTATAGAGTATCGTCAAATTTCTCTCAAAGGGTTTGCGATAGGTACTGATTTTTTGGCAATAATGCTGCTCTTAACAGGCAGATTTATTTATGAGGATGACCTGCCGGGCTTGTCATTCATGGGAGAATCTCTCAACATAAATAGTATCGCTGCTTTCTTTCTGCAATTCCTGTACGTTAACTTTTTCGCTTACAAGTCATCAAGAAAATTTTTGCATAGGCTTTTTTACGGCATATTCACTATAACATGCTTAGTCGTAGTTTTTATTTCACAGTCAAGGACTTCAACCGGAGCTTTAATAATCGGGCTGGGCTTAGTGCTGTTAATCAAGAAGCCTAAAATTACACTATCAATAGCATTAATCGGATTGCTGATTTTAGCTTTTATTCTTACGGGCGGTAATGAATTAAACGAGCTTACAAGTGTACTGCCTAAAAGGTATTCAGTTGAAAGAGTATCACAAGCATTTAGCAGCGGCGCAACGAACAGAACAAAAGTTTGGCATGATTATTTAGTAAATGCTTCAAACAGGACATTAATCACAGGAGAAGGCTTGGGGTCATATTACAATGTTTTATATCAAAAGCCACTTACTGTTCTTAAATACGGGAAAGCTGGCGATGATACTATATCGTTATTTTACCCGCATAATTCATACATAGCTGTTTTTCTTGAGCTCGGAGGTTTCGGATTTATTATTTACTGCTTAACATTAACAAAAATTACTCTAAGGCTGTTTCATGGTCTAATAAACAAAAAAATATATTGGGCTTATTTCTCAATGTATATCACCTTTTTAATATGGGGCTGCTTTGAGGGGAATTTTCTCCGTGATATGTTCATATTATTCACGCCGCTTGCTTTGTCAGAAATATATAAAGCTCGTAAGATTAAAACAGGGAAATTTATGCTTCAGGAATTTTACGCAATTTTGTATAAGAATAAGGCCTTAATATTCAAATTCGTAGCTTTTACGTCGATGGGAGCATTTTTTTACTGTTCTTATGCCGATAAAATTTATAAAGCTGATTGCATGCTCTCATTCTCTGATAATAATATAAATTTCGAGATGACTATGAATCGTATTGCCGGCGTCTTACGTGATGATTATATCGCCGGGAAAATTATTAATAAATTTAACCTGATGGAAGTCTACGCGAAAAAAAGCCGTTCAGAGACCATAAAGTATTTCATTAATAACATCATTCATGCTGTAAGTTCTCAAAAAGGAAATCTAATCACTATAAGCATTCTTGATAAAGACCCTGAGAGGGCAGCAAAAATTCTTGACTTCGCTGTCACAGAGACTATCACACGCTTAAAAGAATTATCAGCGCAAGAGAATGCCCCTAAAATTATGATTTGTAACAACGAGATTGAGAGAAGAAAAACTAAACTCATTGAGGCCGAGAATAATTTTGCCAAGTATCAGAAGGAAAATGACATAATATTAGCAAACTCACAGCTTAAGAATATAATTTCACGTGTAACTTCGCTTCGAGAATCAATAATTGATCTTGATATAGAGCTTTCAATTATGAAAAAATTTTCTTCAAGCATGAATTCCAAAATGAGAACTTTAGAAGCTCGTCTTGAGGCTATGCATTCGGAGCTTGAGAACATTTCATATTCTGGAAATATTTCGGCCGCAATAATTGGATACAGGCATAAGCTCAGAGATATTGTGCTGGCAGAAAAAATGTACATTGATGCTGTGAAATTTTTACAGAGGCTGAAGCTGTCTCCCAATGAAAATTTGCCGACGTTGAAATATATTGAACATGTCATGCTTCCTGAAGATTTATTTAAGCCTTATATGCCTGCGGTTATTATAACTGCCTCATTTTGTGGATTATCATTAGCTCTTTTGATTATTATCCTGAAAATGTGCATACTTGACAAAAATTTATCTCACATGTAAAATTCCACGCCTGAAAGCAAAAACTTTTCAGGAGGTTTCAACATGGCCAAACAAATGGTTTACGGCATCAACGACAGACCGCCGCTTCTCATAACGCTTCTATCAGGAGCACAGCACGTTTTAACCCTTTTCGGTTCAACAACATTAGTTCCCTTAATATTCGGTCCCGCAATGGGAATGGACGCATTACAAATAGCCTCGTTAATCTCTTGTGTATATTTCGGAATGGGTGTAGCGACATTAATACAGACAAGTAAACGGCTCGGATCAGGACTTCCAATAGTTCAAGGTTCGAGCTTTTCTTTTATCCCTTCGGTCATGACGGTAATAGCGCTCTATAAAATTCAAGGCCCCGAAACAGTCATGCAATACTTAGCTGGAGGCTTAATCGTCGGCGGAATAATTTTATCGATTATAGGCTACAGCAGGATTGTAGGAATTATCCGCAAAGTAATCACTCCTGTTGTAATTGGCCCGGTAATAATGGCAATAGGCTTCTCGCTCGCCGGAACAGCAGTTCAGGGTAATGCCGCTAATTACTGGCCAGCGTCTTTAGCCGTCGTGATATTAATTTTCCTGTTCAGCTTAGTGCTCAAGAATAAATACATAAACATCTTCGCAATTCTCCTTTCAATCGTGATAGTTTACTGTGTATGTTTGTGGCTCTCACTCAACGGGACATTCTCGCCCGGACATCCTGCGTATATCAGCCTTGAGACGGTGAACACGGCTTCATGGTGGAGAATTGACAGCGTCGAGAGTTTGAAGACGTTAATATTCCCTTGGGGCACACCGAAATTTGATTTAATGCCGATTACAGCGTTGCTTGCAGGATTTTTCGCTTGCATGATTGAGAGCATCGGAGATTATCATTCAGTTTCTTACGCGTCAGGAGTGAGCGATCCGGATTCCGAGACAATCAGCAGAGGAATTGGAGCAGAAGGACTTTGCTGTGCATTATCCGGAGTATTCGGCTCAGTCGGAACAACTTCATACACTGAGAATATCGGCTTAATCGGCTTGACCGGAGTAGCTTCAAGAATAGTTGTTCGCACTGGCGCAGTAATCTTAATCCTCATGAGCTTTATCGGAAAACTCAGCGCTTTAATCGCAACGATGCCCTCGCCAATAATCGGAGGAGCTTACATTGCACTTTTCGGCACAATCGGAGCAATGGGAATTCAGGTTCTTATGCGCGCGGATATGGGAAGTCAGAGAAATATTCTTATCGTCGGTTTCGCTTTCTTAATGGCAATGGGACTTCCCGGTTGGGTTGAGGCCAATCAAAACATTTTCATGAGCCCGGAATACAGCCAGTTAATGCAGACAATCGGCGGAATGGTTTGGGCGGTGCTTAAAACTCCGATGGCAGTAGCAGGACTTTGTGCGGCAATCTGTGACTCGTTAATTCCTGGAACTGACGAGGAACGCGGGATTAAGGCCTAAGAATAATATCGAAAGTTTACGTTCCCTCAGTGTTCTGGGGGAATTTTTTTATGCTACAATCTTGCTGTAACTCAACATAAATTCTTACGAAAAGGGGATTGACACAAAAGTTATGAATGTGTATAATCGCACATCGCACATCGCACATCGCCTTAATTATTATCTTTTTTCTGTTCTGCAAGTAATTCTAGACATATTAATTTACGAGTTATGCATAGCGTTTCTTCCTGTAAAAATTTCACTTGAGATAAATATTTTCTTGACCGGGACAATGGCGGCCTGCTTCCTATTCAACAAGTTATACGGCTTCCGAAATTTAGCACTCTGGGACGAGACGACGTTCACACTCCGGGCTTGCGTGTTAATGCTTCTGCTGAACGTTTTATATCTCTATGCAAACAAATTCACGGTCTCATTCTGGGCAGTTTTGACGGGGACATTAATATTTATTCCAGGAGTTTTGCTGACGAGGTATTTTTACAGGCGCTTGTTATTCTCGCTTGGCTTACTCTCGAAGTCGATAATAATTCTCGGAGCAGGCAAGAACGGAGAAATCTTCGCTCACAACATAATCAATTCGCCGTTCACAATCCGGAAAATTTCTGGTTTTCTTGATGACGACGAAGCTAAACAGGGAAAAATAATCTCCGGCGTTCAAGTTTTAGGGAAGTTAAAGGACTTTGAGGATTTGCAGAAGAAATTGAACGTTGATGAAGCTGTGATAGCAATTCCGACGGTCTCAAGGGAGAAATTAGCGCATATTCTCAACAAGTTGGAGCAGAACGTGAGCCGAGTGCTTTATATTCCGGATATGTATATGCTTACGACTTCAGCGGCTTCGATTAGGAATATTGACGGCTTGCCTGTGATTACGTCGTCGCAAGGTTTGCTAAATCCCGTGAATATTGCGATTAAGACGGTGATTGACTATATTGGGGCAATAGTTGCGTTGATAATTTTTTCGCCTGTAATGCTCTGGGCAGCTTGGAGGATTAAACGCGAGGACGGCGGGCCAATTTTCTTTAATCAGGAGCGTGTAGGCTGGAAGGCAAGACGCTTTATAACGTATAAATTTCGGACGATGTATACGAATGCTGATGAGATTACGCGAAAACTTTTTGAAAATCCTGAGATACTTGCAGCTTACAAAGAGGGAATAAAGATGAAGGATGACCCGAGAGTTACGAAAATCGGAGCAATTCTTCGCAAGACAAGCATTGATGAACTTCCTCAATTGTTGAATATTCTTAAAGGGGAAATGTCATTAGTCGGTCCTCGACCATTACCGCAATTTGATGTTGATTTGCTATACAGTAACCCATATATTTTGAGGAAAGTTTATGCGGCAAAACCCGGCTTAACAGGAATTTGGCAGGTCAGCGGCCGGAGTGATTTAGACGCTGATTTTCGGCGTGAGATAAATTGCTATTACGTTCATAACTGGTCAGTGTGGCTTGATATAGCGATATTGCTGAAGACTCCGTTAGCTGTGATTACGAGTAAGGGAGCGTATTAGGCCGACACGTGGCGGGTGGGGGGGTGGGAGCAAAAATGTCG
>CALGHA010000075.1 GCA_937915835.1 uncultured Fretibacterium sp.
TGCTGGAAGAAACGCCCTTTGTGTAATCCGGTTCAATAACCTGGCCGCCCCATTCCGCCATCGTCGCAATCGCTTTAGCCCGAACATCTGCGAGCGGACCTTCCCGCCAGTCTTTTCCGTGAACCATGAAATCCGGCTTGAGCCTCCTGATATTCTCGTCGTAATCCTTAGTCGCCTGAGGCACAATCTCATCAACATATTTTATGCTCTCAAGGACTTTTTCGCGCTGTTCGTAAGTCATGTAGGGCTTAGGCTTATAACTCGAAATTGCTTCGTCTGAGAATAAGCCTACAATAACTTTTCCGTAATGCTTAGCCGTTTTGAGAATATTAATATGTCCCGGATGAATTATATCTGCTGACATCGGAACATAAACGGTTAAATCAGAGTTTCTTATTCTCTCACGTACAAGGCTGTCATCAAATATGTATTCGCCTTCGATGCTCGAACATTCCGGCATAACAGGACGTGCGGGCTTCTTTGTGTGGTGAACGCATCCGTCGCATAAAGTCCCGGTTAAATCATCCTCAATGAAACGGCGGCGAATATCCTTCATTTTTTCGCCATACCAGCCTTCTTTTAATGATACTTTGTTCAAGTCGGCTACAATCAGCATGTTTTCATAGTCAGCGTTTTCGATTGATAAATAGCCTTCTTGAGTTATTGAAATCGCATCAAACGGGAGATTACAGCGTCGGCGGACTTCATCATCACAATCACACCGTAATAACTCGTCGATTTCCGGCATATAGCCTCCCTGATTATAAACGTACTTGAATACAACTTGATCCGCTAAGTCCTTAAAGACCTCGTAATATTTCTCTCTCAAGTTTTCGGTAAAACGCGTTAATATTCCCGTAACATAAATCTTGTAAGTTTTTCCCGTTTCCCGTCGGTAATCGTTCAGATATTTCAAGTGTTCCATGACAGTATCAAAATCATCATGCCCGTGAATAAATTTATAGAGCTTTCTTTGCGGAGCATTAATCGAGAATTTTATGCTGTCAAGTCCTGCATCGATAACTGCGCGTATTCTCTCAGGAGTTGCTAATGAGCCGTTCGACGTGAGATAAACATACGTATAGCCAATTTCTTTTGCCTTTGCGATGTATTCAGGAAGTTCCGGAATAAGAAACGGTTCACCAGTCGCGTAAAATCCAACTTCTGGTGTTCCTAAATCATAAGCCTGCTGAAGAATATCAAATCCCTTCTCCTTGTTCATCTTAGAAACTTTTCGCTTCATTTTCTGATGGGCACAAAAGATACACGCATGATTGCATGCACTCGATAATTCCATCAAAAAATTAGTCTAGGGAAACATCACCTCGTTGAATTTATTTATGCTATCAGGGATATAACCCCCAAATGGCATCAAGAATTTATGATTAATACGATGTCTAAGATTTTTCTGTGTCATTGGCTTCCTCCGGGATTAATCTTATTATCTCCTTGAAGGGCATTAAGAATTTATCGCACTCAAGCGACCTGTGATTAGCAAGAATTGTTTGTGCTGTATTCTGGAATGCCGGGACTGCCGCTCGCATTAAGTGATTAGCGTAAATTATTATGTTGGCTCCTCGTGCTTTGAACTCCTCTTCAGTGATTGAGTTGTAACTTGTCGGAACTAAAACGATCGGAGTAATTTTGTCCTGCTCACGGAATTTCTCAAGGAAAGCGAATATTTCATCAGGTTCTTTCTTCCGTGAATGCATCATGACCGCGTCAGCTCCAGCCTTCACAAAAGCAAATGCTCGTGTCAATGCGTCGTCAAGTCCTCGTTCGAGTATTAAGCTCTCAATTCTTGCGCAAATCATAAAGTCCTTAGTCTTCTGAGCTTTTTTGCCAGCGCGGATTTTCTCTGAGAAGTTCTCTATTGTGTCTTGAGTTTGCTTGACTTCTGTTCCGAATAAACTATTTTTCTTAAGGCCCGTTTTGTCCTCAATAATTATCATCGAAACTCCGAGACGCTCAAGAGTTCTCACGGTATAAACGAAATGTTCAGGAATTCCGCCAGTGTCGCCGTCAAAAATTATCGGCTTCGTCGTAACTTCAACAATATCTTCAATCGTACGAAATCTGCTCGTCATGTCAACAAGTTCAATATCGGGCTTCCCTTTCGCCGTCGAGTCACATAGTGAACTTACCCACATTGCGTCGAACTGTTTAGCTCCACCGTCCTGATAAGAAACCGTATTTTCCACAATTAAGCCGGTTAATCCGTCGTGAGCTTCCATCGCCGTAACTAATTTATTCATTCCGAGCAATTTCCGTAATCTTCCGCGTCGAACGTCAGGCATTGCCAAGTCTGAACGTGTTAATGCTTCAAGTTTTTCATAGCGTTCATCTTTCGAGTATGGAAATTCTACAAGTCTTCCGCCGTAAGAAGCCAGAATGCTCACAACCTCATCACGTACGGGCTTCTGAAATCCTGTAAGCCAATCATCGCCGTGAACGACAATATCAGGCTTGTAACGCTCGAGATTTTCACGGAATGATAAAGCCCTTTGCTCGACGACTTTATACACGCCCGTAATATTCTCAAACATTGCTTTACGGTCAACATATGAGACTAACGGAAAACGTTTGAAGCTCGCGACTGCCTCGTCTGACAATACGCCAATTATCAATTTTCCCAATCGGCGGGCTTTGCGGATTAATGAGATATGGCCTTCGTGTAAAATTCCGGTTGCAAAGGCAAGATAAACTGTTCGGGATTCTATTTCTTTAAGTCTGGATGAAACGATTGCTAAGTCTTCGGGGGTGTCAATTTCTGAGCAGAGTAAATTTCTTACGTCAAGAGGATAAATATTACATTTGCCGTCAAGGTCGTTCAATGCTCGTTCCGCGTAAAAAGTTAGTACCCCCCCCCCT
>CALGHA010000076.1 GCA_937915835.1 uncultured Fretibacterium sp.
GGCTTTGTTGGGAATGCCTTGAAGGGAAATGTAGCTATTGCCTGTGGAATAAGGACTTAGAGACAAACCCGGCGGCAATGTACTATTTATCAAGCCCCACGTTACACTATTATTATATCCTTTGACTTGAACATAGCTGCTGTAGCTGTCATTTACTCGCCTATTCGTCGTAAAATTCCCGGTTATAGACATGTCATCAGCTTCTGTTGGGGTGTCACTGAATGTAACAGTAAAAGCCCGCTCAATGTATTTATTCCTGCTGTCTGTAGCTCTGAGAGTGAATGTATATGTCCCGGCTTTGTTGGGAATGCCTTGAAGGGAAATGTAGCTATTGCCTGTGGAATAAGGATTTAGGGACAAACCCGGCGGCAATGTACCGTTAATTAGGCTCCACGTTACTTTACTATTGTATCCTTTTGCTTGAACATAGCTGCTGTAGCTGTCATTCACTCGTCTTTCCGTTGTAAAGTTGCCAGTTATAGACATGTCGTCGGCTTCTGTCGGTTCTGTATAGTTCCCCGTAATGGTCACTGTGCTGCTCTTCTCTGTGTACGAGTTCCGCCTGTCCGTTACCCTCATTTTGAACGTATAAGTTCCCGCTTTACTTGGTACGCCTTCAAGATAAAATTTATTGCTGGATTGACGTATATAAAGCCCTTCAGGGAGTGCACCAGAAATATTAAACGTGTAACCGGAAGTCCCTCCGCTGACATTTACTTGGCTCTGATACCAAACTCCAGCCTCTCCTGAGCCCGTAAAAGCTCCAGAAAGCGTCATATCACTTGTCTCATAGTTCTCATCGCTGATAGTAATTGACAGCTCACGTTCAACATAATAATCCCGTCTGTCCGTAACTCTCAGCGTAAATTTCCAAGTCCCCGCAGTGTTCGGAATTCCCTCAAGGTAAAAATTTTTGCTGGACTGCCTGATGTAAAATCCTGGAGGCAGTGAACCACTTGTGATGTTATATGTGTAATTCGTAACGCCACCCGAAGCTGCTACACCTGCCGAATACCAGTTGTTGACCGTGTAACCTTTGGGGAAATTTCCGGTTATCACCATGTCGTCAGCAAGTTTCGCCCAAGAAGTTCCGCAAAGAAGCATCACAGCTAACAGCATAAATATCCATGAAAATCTTTTCTTCATTGTTAAATCCTCCTTGTGTTGAAATTATTAAAGCTAATTCGCGCTCTGTCCTCAGAATTTCATTATGGAGGTTTATCCTCGCGCAGGCTGTTAATAAAATTCTTAGGATACAATAAGACATTGATAGTGAATTAAAAAAATTATAGCATAAACATTTTCGCAAAAAAAAAATTCCCTCCTGCTCACTAATGAAAATGAACAAGAGGGAAAACTTTATATGTGAGGATTAATTAATAGAACAGATGACCGAGACTAAACACGCCTAACCATGACATTAACACGTTAATTCCGACGTTCGCAACACTCAATAAGAATAACGTCTTGAACATATTATTCATCTCTTCGGTCGTAGTTTCCTTGCTGGCTGAATATGATGACATTATGATTGCTCCTCCTGTCGATAACGGACTTATCGCCGCCGCAAACGATGTAGCAATTATCGCCGACATTAACTCAACATAGCTTACTCCGAAAGTATGAGCGACGTTGTTAGCAATCGGAAGCAAAGCGGGCATGACCACGCCGGTTGTCGAACTTACCCATGAGAGAATGCCGGAGCTTGCTGACATAATCGCTACTGCTGAGTTCGCAGTCATCAAACTTGAGAGGTAATCCGAGACTAATTTTATTCCGCCGAGTTTGTTAATAACGTTGACGAGTGCACCAACACCGCAGATGAATACTAACGTTCCCCAAGGAATTCCCTTAATGGCCTTCTTTTCATCAGCACAGCCGAGAAGAATTAACACGCTCGCGGCCAGGAATGCGAATAATCCTGTGTCAAGTTTAAAGCCTATGCAGCAGATTACTACGATTATGATTACAATGATTGTTATGCGCTGATCCCGATTAAATTTCGGAATTTCCGACCACTTCATGGGGTTATCGGCCTTGACAGCATAGCCCTTGTAGAGAATATACACGACTAACGTAAACACGAAGCCTGATAATAACGTCGACAGGAACAAATGAAGTCCGAAGCCTGAATATCCCATCGGGTTTGAGAGCTGAGCCGCTAAAATTCCCGTTAATGATAAAGTTGACGCACAACCCGCATTTGCTCCGAGTTTAGCGTATAATGATGTTGCCATAGGGTTAATGTTCATTTCAAATGCTAGGTACATTGCGAAAGTTGTCATTAATATTCCGGCGGCAATATGTCCCGGACCTATGGCTGATATGAAAGCTGAGAGCACGAACATCAAAATCGGGATTAACACGGTATGTTTTCCGACGAGCGCAACAACTTTTTTCGAGAATAGTTCAAGCGTCCCGTTTTGTGAAGCCATCCCGAACATGAACGTAACTCCGACAAGTGTAACGAACATTGACGAGCTGAAACCTGCTGTAATCTGTGAAGCCTTCATTCCTCCGATTGTTCCGAGCACGAAAGCCGCGCCCAATGAGAAGAAACCGAGATTAATTTTCTTGATGAAGCCTATTGCTACGACGACAACAAGAACTAACAATGAAATAATTGGTAAATATTCCTGCATGATATTTATTCTCCCCTCTGATTTAAGATTAAAGCCTAATTCTCGCTGTGCCTTCCATTAAGAAATTGGCCGTCCTGAAACCGAATGTGTCATCAATTTCCGGAATTGTTTTTCCGTCTTCAAGCCTGAAATCAGCTCCGCACTCAAGAATTCCTGCCGGATGTCCAATTCTTATAAATTGCGTGTCAGCATTCGGAGCTAATACCTGATTGACGATTGAGCCGGGAGTTACAGCTGCCGCCGCCGTGCACATTGCTCCGGTCATTGCGTATGAAGGATGAGGCTTCTGCATTGACATCATCCGTGAGAGCAAATCGATATTTCCCTTCGCGATTTCTTTACCGTCTGAAGTTGTGTATGCTTCGGGTTCAGCTACAAAAGTCATCTTAGGAATTCCCGGAGTGTCCCATGCTGAACGTTTATAGTCCTCGATTAAGCCGAGTTTTACAGCCGCAAGTCCGCGAATTTTCTCGAGCAAAGCTAACATTTCAGAATTTGCGTTAAGTTCATCGGGTAATTCTCTTCCCGTCAGGCCAATATCACGCGCCTTAACGAAGACTAAAGGATTAGCGGCATCGACGATTGAGACTTCAACTTTTCCGAAATCCGGGACATCAAGGACATCAATTACATTCCCAGTCGGCAATAATCCCTTGCCTAATGTTCCCGAAGGCTTCACAAACTTCAACTTTACGGGCGACGCTGTACCAGGAACTCCGGCAATCGCGAAATCTCCGGAATATGCAACTTCTCCGCCCGGTGTCTGAACGTCAGCTTCAATAATTTTCTGAGTGTTAGTGTTGAAAATTCTCACGCTCGTAACGCCGTCTTTTGCCTCAACAAGTCCTTTCTCAATCGCAAACGGGCCGACTCCTGATGAGATATTCCCGCAGTTCCCTTTGTAGCTGACAAGGGGCTTATCAACTGAGACTTGAGCAAACGTGTAATCAACATCAGCTTCGGGATTGCTTGATTTCTTGATGATTGCGACTTTGCTTGTAACTGAATATGACCCGCCGAGCCCGTCAATCTGTTTTGCGTCAGGACTTCCCATTAATCGCAATAACAATTTTTCCCACTCGTCGTGATTTTCCGGCATATCATCCTCGAGAATGTATACGCCCTTACTCGTTCCGCCGCGCATAATAGTTACTGGCAGCTTTTTAACGCTGTCTGACATTGAATTAATCCTCCGTGTGTATAAAATTTTTATGTATGGATTTGTTGTGCTTGATGGGAAAATAATAAAGTAAACTTGATATAATGTGAAATACTAAAAACTTAATGATAAAATTAGTTCAGCTAATATTTGGAGGGTAACAATGGACTTCAAGGAATTGCAATACGTCGTAACAATAGCAAGACTTCAGAAATTTACTAAAGCGGCAGAAGAATTACACATCAGCCAGTCAGCATTGAGCCAATACATAAGCAGTCTTGAGAACGAAATAGGCTTGAAACTTTTCGACAGGTTAGGGAAAAAATATGTTGTCCCGACTTATGCAGGGAAAAGATACATTGATTATGCGCGTCAAATTCTGGAGATTAAATCCAGCCTCGATGCCGAACTTGCTGACATAATCAAACGTGATTCGGGCGTTCTTAACATTGGACTTCCGAATATGCGCTGTACTTTCATGCTCCCTAAGACTTTGCCGGTGTTCAATCAAAAATATCCGAACGTAAAAGTTAATATTTTCGAGGGAACTAGTGAAATGATTGACAAAAGATTACTCGACGGCGATATTGATTTAGCGTTCTATAGCAAACCTCACAAGCTGAACCCTAATCTTGATTATGAAACTCTTGCGACAGAAGAATTATTAATCTGCACATGTAAAAATCATCCGGTTGTAAAACTTGCAGACAAAAACAGACGGCTCAATATTCAGGCAATAAAAGACGAGAGATTAATTCTGCTTTCACCCGAACAAAGGACAGGCCAAATCTCACGCTATTATCTTAAGCAAAATAATATTCCTCTCACAAATTCAATCACAACTAACAACATGCCCGCCGTGATCTCTTTAACCGAACAAGGCTGGGGAATATCATTCATTTTTGAGGCACATTTACGCTGGCATTCACCAACTCCGAAAATTGAAACGTTCAGCTTCGGAAGTCCGCGAGTAACTTCGGATTTCGTAGCCGCATACAGAAAAGGCGCTTATCTTCCGAAATATACGCGTGAATTTATCGCGATCGTCTCAAAACTTTATGCCTAGCACGCAACTCTAACGTTCTCAGCTTTATCCTCGTGAATTTGCCTCAAAATTTCTACAGCAACTTCAAGCGCACGTTTCCCGTCCATTCCGCCGACTACTGGGGGCTTATGTTCCTTCACGCAACGCACGAAGTCAGCAAGCTCAAGTTTCAACGGCTCACTCTTCGGAAATACTGGGGTCTCTCGAATATCGACTTGACCGTCAGGATTATTCACAACTCTGGAAATTTGCACGGATTGAAGCTCGTAATTAATCGTAATCTGGCGTTCACGTTCGACGATTTCAAGCTGACGGCATTTTTTCTCAGCACATCTTGACACGAGAATATGAGCTAACACGCCGTTTTCGAAAGTGATTTGTGCGTCGGCAATGTCCTCAAAATTCGTAAAAACACACGCTCCAGTTGCCGCAATTTTCTTGATTGGCGAATTTACGAGGGACATTATAATATCTATGTCATGTATCATTAAATCAAGCACAACTCCGACGTCGTTAATTCTTCCGGTGAACGGGCAGGTTCTTCGGGAATCAAGATAAATCGGGTTGCACTGAATGCCTGAAACGTAACGTACTGCGCTGTTAAAACGCTCAACATGTCCAACTTGAAGCACAAGATTTTTTTTGTCAGCAAGCTCTAATAACTCTTCGGCCTCTTCGGGCTTAACTGTTACGGGCTTCTCAACAAGAACGTGAATTCCTGCGTTCAGGGCCGTCTTCGCAATTTCGTAATGTTTGCTCGTTGGAACGACGATTGAGATTGCGTCAGGTGATTTTCGGCGGATTAATTCTTCGAGTGAGCCGTATGCTGGAACTCCTAAGTGTTCGCCGATGAATTTTGCTCTGTCAATGTCGCTGTCCGCAACTCCTACAAGTCGAGCGTCAAGAAGCTCCGTGTAAATTCTCGCGTGATGCTGGCCAAGATGACCAACTCCGATAACTCCAATTTTTTCTGTCATGATAAAAAATATCCTTCCCCTAAGAAATATTTTTATTATTAATATCACACTGGCATATAAATTTGTGGCATAAAATTTTTTAAAGTTGCGTGAATTGGATCGTAACTATAAAATTTGCAATAATGAATTTTTCAAGGAGGTAAATTAATCATGACCAAACAAGAAATCCTCGCAAAAGTTAATGAACTTATCGCCGCTCCGTCCGTATGTCCTGAAGTAAAATCTGCCGCCCAAGCCTACGCAAAATCTCAGGATAAAGCCTCAGCCGAAGCACTCGTAAAAGCTCTTGAAGCAAACGTAAACAGCATTGACGAGACACTCGGATTTGCAAGTTCTGAGATGGGCAAAAAACTTTTCGGCGAAGAAAAAGCAGCTGAAATGGTGAAAATTGGCCAGAAGGTTAAAGCTGAAGGCGGAAAATATTGCTTCTGTCCTGCGTGTCAGGCCGGCGGTGAAATTTACGAGAATAGAGCGGCTCTGTAAAAAATTTCTCACGAGATTATTAACTTAATGGCTCTGTCGTAAATCGGCAGGGTCAATTTTTTTGAGACAGGTATCACTATATTATATGAATGCACGTCTCTTTCTTTTTATGCTTTCATTATTTGTCATAAAATTTACACGTTGAATGCTAAAATGTGATAATCTTTCACGCAATTATTTTCAGGAGGGAAAATTTTTCACATATGATATTAAACGGAATTAAGAAAATTTTGGGATTGGATCCGAATGAACGAGCCTTGAAGAAATATTCCGGGCTTGTAGATATTGTTAATTCATACACAGAAAATATTCACGCTATGACTGACGACGAAATTAAATCACGCTTCAATGAGTTACGTCAAAGTTCAGAGGAGCTTGATGATTTACTGTCGGAAGTCTTCGCTATAGTCCGGGAAGTCTCAGAAAGAACAATCGGGCTTCGACATTACGACGTGCAATTAATCGGAGGAATGGCACTTCATGACGGCCGAATTTCTGAGATGAAAACCGGAGAAGGAAAAACTCTTGTTGCTACTCTCGCTGTAGTCTTGAACGCTATGAAAGGTCAGGGAGTTCATCTTGTTACGGTCAATGATTATCTCGCAAAACGCGACGCTGAATGGATGAGCCCAATTTACAACTTTTTAGGTCTCAACGTCGGAGTAATTTATCCATACATGCCTCCCGAAGAACGCCGAGCAGCTTACGAAGCCGACATAACTTACGGGACAAACTCAGAATTCGGCTTTGACTATTTACGCGACAATATGGCAATGAGACTTGAAGAACGCGTTCAAAGAGGACATAACTTCTGCATTGTTGATGAGGTTGACAGCATATTAATTGACGAGGCCAGAACCCCTTTAATCATCTCCGGAGCTTCTGACGATGACACCGAACTTTACACGAAAGCAGACAGTGTTGCGCGTATCATGAAAGACGGAGTTGATTACGAGAGCGACGAAAAGGAGAAAAGTATCTCAATAACCGAAGCGGGAATTCAAAAATGCGAAGATTACTTGAAAATGCCGGGATTATTCTCTGACGCGGCACATTCGGACTTAGCTCACAGAATTATTCAGGCCCTCAAAGCTCACAGAATGTTCAAGCGCGACATTGATTACGTTATCAAGGACGGCGAAATAATTATTGTTGACGAGTTCACAGGACGCTTAATGATTGGCCGGAGATATTCTGACGGGTTACATCAGGCAATCGAGGCTAAAGAACGCGTGAAAATTGGCCGTGAAAGCATGACATTAGCGACTATAACCCTGCAAAATTACTTCAGGATGTATCACAAGTTAGCCGGAATGACAGGAACAGCCGCAACTGAAGCTGAAGAGTTCAAGGAGATTTACGGCCTCCAAGTTGTTACGATCCCGACGAACAAAAAGATGATACGAGTTGATAATCCCGATGTGATTTACGCGACCGAACACGAGAAATTCAGCGCTGTAGCCGATGAAGTTCAAGAACGCCACAAAAATGGTCAGCCCGTCTTAGTCGGAACAACTTCCATTGAGAACTCCGAACGTGTCAGCAAATTATTGAAAGCCCGCAAAATTCCTCACAACGTCTTGAACGCAAAATATCACGAACAGGAAGCCCAGATCATCGCTCAAGCTGGACGACAAGGAGCCGTAACAGTTGCTACGAACATGGCCGGACGCGGAACGGATATTATGCTTGGAGGAAATCCCGTAGACCAAGCCGAACATGAAAAAGTTGTAGAGCTTGGAGGATTGGCAATAATCGGGACAGAACGCCACGAAGCACGCCGAATTGATAACCAGTTAAGGGGACGTTCAGGCCGTCAGGGAGATCCGGGAACTTCGAGGTTTTATTTGTCGCTTGAAGATAACTTGTTGAGATTATTCGGCTCAGAGAAAATCCAGCCTTTAGTCAACAAACTCGGCATGAAAAACGGTGAAGCTCTCGAAAGCTCAATGCTCACGAAAATTATTGAGAACTCGCAAAGAAAAGTTGAGGAGTTACATTTTGACATTCGTAAACAGCTTTTAGCCTATGACAACGTTATGAACCAGCAAAGGGAAGCCGTATATTCCGAGCGAGAAGCGATTTTGTCAACGCCTGATGATGATATGCCTAATTACGGCTGGGAAATTATTTCAGGAGTGATTGATGACATTCTCGATAAATATTTCCCGTCAGACAACTCCGAACCTGAGCCAGAACGTGCCGCCGCGAGATTAAAGGCTTTGTTCGGGGCCGGAGCTGAAGGGAATATCGCGAAAGTTGATAATCGTCTGGACATGGAGGGAATGCATGATGAGATTGTCAGCGGGATTAAAGCACGTTACGACGCAAAAATTTCTGAGCTTAACGCGACGAGTGAAGGAAACATTGCGGGAAATATAACACGTTATATTTTGTTGAACATTCTCGACACTGCCTGGCGTGAACACTTAACAGGAATGGACGAGCTTAGAAGGGGAATTGGTTTGCGTGCGATCGGTCAGAAAGATCCGCTTGTTGAGTATCAATTCGAGAGCTATAACCTTTTCACTGAGACTATGACGCGAGTAAAAGAGACGTTCATTGAGCAGGCATTCAGAGTTCGAGTTTTGAGCGAGGATACACGAAAAGAACGCAAAATGATAATGGAGAAGAAAGATTTTCAGACGAACGCTCCCGAAGCTCCTAGAGAACCCGTGAAGAAAGTCGCTAAAGTTGGCCGAAACGATCCGTGTCCGTGCGGCTCAGGCAAGAAATATAAATATTGTCATGGACGAGGCCTGTAACTCTCAGAGTGAAAAAATCATCAAGAGGGGAAGTGTAATTATAGTGAAGAAAATTTTGCTCGCCTTAATAATTTTCATGTTTGCAAAGTCTTCTTATGCCGGCGATTTGATTAAAGGCGGTCTAGATATGCGAAGGACTGACGGCCTCAATATGTCGGGAAAACTTGACGTGAAAAATAACCGTTCAGGCTCACTGTTTCAGTCTGATAATCCAGAATATAATTTGCAACGAATGAAGAACATGAACCCGAACTTTGAGACTTATTCAGACGCAACAGGGATAATCTGGCTCAAGCATGTATTATTCTCACGTTCAAACAGCGGAGGTATCGAAGTTACAAGGTTATATGTAATTCTCGGTCGTCAAGGTCTCGGCGGAAAATGGTTAAACTGGAATATCCCAATTCCGGCAAAAGGCAGCACAGAAATTCTTGAAGCTAACGTGTATGACTTCTCGACATTGGCAAAAATCAGCAGTGTAACTCCCGAAGAAAATATCACGAATGGAATTATCAACGTAAAATTTCTCGGTCTCCCTGACACGTTCATAATCACAATCGCTTGGCGTGAACATGTCCCCGATATGCTCAACGTTGAAGGCTTGAGCTGGTTTCAGGAGGATTTAAGAGTTTGGGAATCAATTCTTGAGGTCAATTCGCCGCAAAAATTAGCGTATAGAACTTTTCCAGACAGGACAAGCCCCGAAGTTGACGACTTGAATACTGAGATAATTTACACGTGGCGGAAAATTAATCTTGAGCCTTATAACTCTGACGGTGAACTTGCAAGAGTTGAGAGATCAGGCGCTGCGTTTGGACCTAATTTGGGGAGCGATGGAGCAAATTTAATCATGAAAAATTTTGAGGTTAATGATATTCCTGTACCTTCAGAGGCCCTTGCAGGTTTGAAGCGTTCGAAGAATGACGGAGTTTTGCGCATGATTGAATATCTCAAGAAACAGCCGGAGTTAACTTTAGCGGAAGGAAGCATGAGGAAAATTCCGAGTTCAGGAGCCTTGACGCAACAGGAAAAATTATTGCTCGCTAAATCCTGGCTGAGTTCTCAGAAAGTTAATGCAAATCTGGTTTGGCGTTTACCGTTTGAGCCTGATGAAAGTACCCCGCTATGTTCTGGAATGTTTTACTCGCCTGTTCTGGAATTTCAGGGGACTAAGGACGTAAATTTTCATGATATGCTTGACCCGGCTTTACTTGCTGGAGCAAAGATATTCTCATTCACGAAAGATGAAAACGTTGTGTCCCGCCGTATTCCTGCTTCTAGTGCAAATTCTAACAAGTTGAGCGCGATTATGAACTTGAATATGACGGATCAGGGAATGTTGAGCGGAACCGTGAAGGTAATTCTTCGAGGAGGCTGGGGAGCTTTAATGCTCGGGGCTAATCCAACGGAAGGAACTGCAAGAGGAGCATTACTCTCATTATTTCCAGGATTAACGAACTACAAGAACGTGAAACTTGCAAAGGTTAAGGGAGTTCCTGAGATTTCGTTTACCCTTGAGAATAAGCCCGGTGTTGGCGGTTCAGGAACTGGAATACTCGCGATAATCCCGTTCTTTGAGCCAGTTGCGATGAGAAAACTCGGCGGCTATGATCCTCCTGTTGAGATAAGATTTCCGTTCGTTATTGACCAAAATATCACGATAGGATTTCCAAAGGGAGTATCACAATCGTTGCTTCAGGGAAAAGTCAATAAAAATCCTGACAAGATAAACTACAGCGAGAATTACAACAACAGACGCAACAGATTAGTAGCAGATGCCCGGTTTGAGCTGAATATGCAGAACGTGAGCGCGGGGAATATGTCATTGCTTCGTCAAAAACTTGATGAGTGGCGGAGATTTTCGTCAAAGCATATACCGATAAGATAAGGAAGAATGAATTAACATGAACGGAGAAAATATTGCAGTCGTAAAATTGAACGAGGCTTTAAGGAACGCGATAAAATCACTTGGAGTTGATGAAGCTGATGACGTTTTCGAGAAGCCCAAGCATGAAGGACACGGAGATAGAGCGGCCAATTCAGCGATGAAATTAGCGAAAAAGTTAAAGGCTAATCCTCGCGAAGTTGCCCAGAAAATTTCGGATAATCTCAAGTCCGACGTAATAATTAAGAGTGAAATTGCCGGGCCTGGATTTCTCAATGTATTTTTGTCTGGGAAATTTTACGCTGAAGTTGTCAATGATATTTTGAGACAGGGAAAAAATTACGGTTCAGTCAATCTCGGCCAATCCCGAAAAATTCAGGTCGAGTTCGTCAGCGCTAACCCAACCGGGCCGCTTCACATTGGACACGGACGAGGTGCGGCAGTCGGCGACAGTGTAGCGAGAATATTAGCGTTTACGGGCTGGAACGTTCAGAGGGAATATTACGTGAATGATTCGGGCTTGCAAATTACGAACTTGGGAAAATCAACTCAGGCAAGATATTTTGAGCTTCTCGGCAAAACTTCAGAATTTCCCGAAGGAGGCTACAGAGGCGAATATATTTACGATTTAGCACGTGAGATTATAGAGCTTGAAGGCAAAAAGTTTCTGGATGTTCCGGCTGAAGAGAGCTTAGATTATTTCAAGAAATACGCCGCCGAAAAAATTATGTCGAGCATTAAGGAAGATTTAGCTAATTTCCGCGTTGAGTTTGATAAATTTTTCCCTGAAGGATATTTGCACGAAAACGGACTTGTTAAATCAGCAATGGAGGACTTGAAAGCACGGGGCTACGCTTATGAGCAGGACGGAGCTTTATGGTTCAAGACTGAGGACACAATCGGCGACGACAAAGACAGAGTTTTAATCCGCGCGAACGGCATTCCGACTTACTTTGCTTCGGACATCGCTTATCACCGGAATAAATTCATCACACGAGGCTTTGAAAGAGTTATAGACGTTTGGGGAGCTGACCATCACGGCTATATCGCACGAATGAAAGCAGCCGTTAAAGCTATGGGAAAAAATCCGGACGACTTTGAAGTGTTATTAATTCAGCTCGTTAATTTGTTAAGGGGCGGAAAAATTGTAACAATGTCAACCAGAGCCGGAGAGTTCATAACATTGAGTGAAGTTCTTGACGAAGCCGGAGTTGACGCAACACGTTTCTTTTTCCTGACTAGACGGAGCGACAGCCAGTTAGATTTTGACTTGGACTTAGCGAAGAAACAAGGCAGTGAAAATCCTGTGTATTACGTGCAGTATGCTCATGCTCGGATTGCCGGAATTTTGCGGGAGTTCGAGAAACGCGGAGGAAACTTAGACGCTGTTAATGAAACTCCTGAAGAAATTTTTGACAACAAGGACGCTCGGGAATTGGCCGATGCTTTATCGTTCTATCCTCAGGAAATCGCGCAGGCTTCAAATGATTTAGCTCCGCAGGTTCTGACCGGTTATGTTCTGAACTTGGCCGGAATTTTTCACTCGTTCTATAACACGAACAGAATTCTTGATGAGCCTGACGAGAAAATTTCAGCCGGACGAGTGAACTTAATCAGGGCCGCAAAACTTGTAATTGCTTCATGTCTTGAGCTTCTAGGTGTAAATGCGCCGGAAAGAATGTGAATTATGCCGTCGCTGAAACGGATTGCATTAATCGTTCTGGCAGTTCTGGGGCTTGCTATAGCTGTGGGATATTACAGGTTTGAGCTTGAGAGGATTGCGCAAATTCGAACTGCGATCGGTAAAAGTGAAGAACTCTTGAAGCAGAAGCGTCAAAGTGTGCAGGATTACAAAGAGAAGGTTGCGTTTTACAAGACCGAAGAAGGAGCGGCCCATTTGGCACGTGAACAGTATAATCTTGTAGGGACCGGCGAGACTGTAATTTTGCTGCGAAGTCCTGACGTTCAAGCTGAAGAGTATTGAGTGTAAAGAAAGTCCCCTTGCTCGTGATGAACAGGGGGATTTTTTCTGTATCATATTTCCTTCACGATTTTTGCGGGAACTCCTACGACAACGCAATTATCCGGGACATCTTTTGTTACAACTGAGCCTGTGCCAATAATAGCATTTTCGCCGATCGTAACACCTGGCAAAAAGAGTTCCGCAGAATAATTCTTTCTCGAGCGTGATAATTTTTTCTCTGTCGTCAGGGTCAGTGTTATTAATTTCCCAGCATAGACGGCGGCAGCGTTTCATTTCTCCGTGAGCTTCTTTAATATATTGTGCGTCCCTAATGTCATAAGTTTTGCCGTTTCTTAAGTCCTCAAATACACTCATGATTAAAACGCGTGCTGTTTAGTGTGTGCGACGTAAGGGGCTTCAAGGGCGGCAATTTCATCATCACTCAGCTTAATATCGACGGCCGAAGCCATTTCCTCAACGTGTTTAACGCTTGTAGTTCCGACGACCGGCGAGCAGATGAACGGTTTACTGAGCATCCACGCAAGAGCTTCCTGCGCCATTGTGCGACCGTTTTCCTTCGCGATTTTCTCGAGATTATCAACAACGGCTTTATCCTGTTCGGCTGTTTTTTCCGTCCAGACCATTGGCGACACTCCGTCAATCTTCGTTCGTTTTGTCTGAGTTCCCCATGAGTGAGCACATCTTCCTCCGGCTAACGGGCTCCAAGGATTAACGCCGACTTTCCTGTCAAGGCATAAAGGCATCATTTCGTGTTCTTCCTCGCGATAAATCAGGTTGTATTGATTTTGCATAGTAATAAACTTCGTCCAGTTATGACGTTCGGCGATATTCTGTAAACGTTCGAACTGCCACGCGTCCATTGTGCAAGCTCCGATGTAGCGTGCCTTGCCTGATTTTACGACGTCATGAAGGGCTTCCATAATTTCCTCCATAGGCGTGAAAGCGTCGAGCCTGTGAATTTGGTACAAGTCGACATAATCAAGTCCCAAACGTTTTAAGCTGTGGTCAATCTCAGTCATGATATTTTTACGTGATGAACCTGCTCCGTTAGGTTTGCCCGCTCTCATCTCGAAATTAACTTTTGTTGCTACGACGATCTCATCACGATTAAGATTAAACTCGCGGATTAATTTTCCCGTAATCTCCTCACTGCTTCCGAGCTGGTAAACATTGGCCGTGTCGAAAAAGTTTATTCCGAGTTCAATTGCTTTTTTGAAAAGTGGTTTAGCGTCGTCAAATTCCATTGCCCAAGGGAATACGCCGTTTTCTGAGCCTGGTTTGCCGAAGCTCATCATTCCGAGACATACGCGCGAGACGTCAACGCCTGAGTTTCCGAGTTTTACGTACTTCATGAATTATTATCTCCTTTGTTTGTGATGAGTTAATGATAAGCTCAAGCAATATAAATCTCAAATTGAAAATTTTTACTAGCAATCAATAAAATAAATCTACACTTATTGACTTAATCACAAAGGGAGAAAAAGTTTTCAGGTTTGGGAAGGTACGGGATTAACGAGGGAACTTTTACGTTTCTTACGAATTGGCCGCGTCCTTCGATATTCATACCATCCCATCGCCAACTCAGCTAAAATAATATAATATACAAATCAAAAATTTCTAGGGACGATTAACAATTTTTATCATGAACACGAAACAGATTGATTATATTCTTGAGCTTGCACAGACTAAGAATTTCAACAGGGCCGCAGAAAATTTATTCATCTCACAGCCGACTTTGACATATCAGATTAAGCTGATTGAGGAGGAACTAGGCTTTGTCTTATTCGAGCGTTCACCAAGAGGAGCGGCATTAACTCCAGCGGGCGAACAATTTTGCGTAACTCTGAAGAATATTCGAGATGAGCTTAAGCGGGCAATTGAACAGGGGCAGAATTTCAGCACACGTTATCAAAGAAATATTACGATCGGACTGCCGATGAGAAGCGCAATATATTTTCTTCCGAAGGCAATCGAGACTTTCGAGCGTGAGAATAACGACATCTCGATAACTCCTCATTTCCTAGCTCTGTATGATACTTCTTCGTTCTTGAAGGGTGAAGAGGATATTTTGTTCGCACGACGTCAGAACGTTAAACATTTGCCGGATATAAAATTGCATCCACTTTTCGACAGCAGAATATATTTAATCACCGAGAAAAATGATGAACTCGCCAGCAAAAAAATTATTCACACTGAGGACTTACAAGGACGCGTCTTAATGGTCGGAGGAGGTTCACCGCCTGAACTTCGAGCTGTTCAACAAAGAATTATCGAGACAATTCACATTCAATATTTCAACAGCAACGACAGAGAAACGACTTTAACGAATATTAAGGCTCACAAGGGAATTTGTTTAGCTCCAGGCTTCCTGAATGACCATAACAATGAATTTGCATGGACATTGTTTGACTGCCCGGAAAAAATTAAATGCGTTTTGTGCACTCATGCCAGCGAAAAAAGAGAGTGTGTAATGGATTTCGTGAGCTTGCTTCAGAGAATTTACAGGGAAAACCCGGAGTTTCAGGCGTAAATCACTCCGGGCAAAAAATTTTACTCAGCCTAAAATGTTTTCGAGACCTTCAGCCGTAATATTATTCTTCTCAGCATATCCTGTGAGAATTAACGTTAAAGCTCCGTCGCCCGTAACATTGCAGGCCGTCCCGAAGCTGTCCTGAAGAGCAAATATTGTGAGCATTAAAGCCGTTCCCGTAGCGTCAAAACCGAGAACTCCCGTGATTAATCCGAGTGATGCCATGACAGTACCGCCAGGAACACCAGGAGCACCGATTGCGAACACACCCAGCAATAAGCAGAACAAAATCATGTTGCCGACAGTCGGATAAACTCCGTAAAGGATTTTCGAGACCGCCATAACAAAGAACGTCTCAGTCATGACTGAACCGCAAAGGTGAATATTCGCGAACAAAGGAATTCCGAAATTAACCATGTCGTCGCGTAAAGTCGGCTCTGATTTTTTCGCACACTCAAGAGCTACGGATAAAGTTGCGGCACTGGACATTGTCCCGACAGCCGTCATGTAAGCTGGTCCGTAATTCTTGATGATGTTGAACGGATTTTTACTCGAATAAACTCCAGCGATGAAATATAATAAAGCCATCCATATATAATGCCCGATCATTACGATTAAGATTATCATTACGAAGATGGGAAATTGCTTAGTTATTGAGCCTTCATATGCAAGTCCGCAGAAGGTTGTGCCGATTAAAATGGGAAGAACAGGGATTAAAAATTTCGTTACGATACTCAAAACTATTTTCTGGAACTCTTCAAGCACATTGATTACATACTTGCTTCTGTTCCATGCCGCTGCAAGTCCAACCGTGATTGAGAGAACAAGAGCAGAGATTACCGGCATAATCTGGGGAATTGCAAGAGCGAACACAACAGGTGGAAGCTCCTTTAAGCCCTCAACTTCTGATACAATGTTCATAAACGGAAGAATTGAGTAACCTGCTGCTGTAGCCGTAAATGCCGCACCGATTGACGAGACGTAAGCAAGAATTAACGCAAGTATCAACATTCTTGACGCGTTGCTTCCCAAACGAGTAATTGACGGAGCCACGAAACCGATAATGATTAACGGCACGCAGAAGTTAATGAATTGGCCGGAAATGTAACGGACTGTTACGATGATATTAAGCAGAGCTGTGCAAAGTGCGCTTCCTTCGATTGCTGATAAACCTAGACCGACGAAAATTCCCAGAATTAAAGCGACAATCAGCTTAAACGGCAGAGAACTCGTGAAAGAATTATTGCTCATAAAAAAACTTTACCTCCTGAAAAATTTATATTCCTGAAAGTTTACACCATAACGCAAATTTACAAGCAAGAATCTACATCAACTTTATCAATCATGACGTTCAAAATTTCCTTGTCAGTCTCCTTCATTCCGATTTTGCCAATGTAGCCCATATTCTTTATCGTCTGTTCAACGTCATCTTCAACGAAGCCTTCACCGCCGATAAATTCATCATCGTTCATGCTCATGTGATGTGCTAAGATTGCGGCATGAACTGACGAAGCAATTTTCGCGGCACAACTCGGCTTTGCTCCATCACAGACAATTCCGCCGACGTTAGCTAAAGTGTTAGTGATTGTCCGGCCAATTCCCGCGTAATCTCCTCCTGCTAAGAACGTAATCCCTGCTCCTGCTCCTGACGCTGCACTGACAGCTCCGCAGAAAGCTGACAATGAGCCGATAAAGTGTTTAATGTAAATGCTGACGAGATTACTGACGGCTAAAGCTCTGTATAATTTTTCGCGCGAGATTAGCCATTGTTCGGCGTAAGTTATAACTGGAAGGGTTACGGTAATTCCTTGATTGCCGCTTCCTGAATTAATTATTACGGGTAAAGGGCATCCGCTCATTCTCGCGTCACTTCCGGCGGCGGCTCTTGCACATGCACAAGTTCGTACGTCGTTGCCCCAAGTTTCAATTATTGTCTTGCCTATGCATGCTCCCCATTTGTTGTCGAGGCCCTCTTGAGAAATTCGAGTGTTATATTCTATTTGGCGGTCAAAAATTTCTCTGACATCATCAACATCAAGGCAATTTGCGAACTCAATAATATTCTTCAGCGTCATCAAGTTTTTATTCCCGGAATTATTTTGTGATTGGGCTTCAGCTTCGGCCGGTTTACTCTCGAATAAAACTTTTCCGTCGCGAATAATCCGTGTAATGCTGGTATGATGATTTTCAATTCTTACGCTGGCTTTGTGAGTATTTCCTTCAGCTTCGACCTCGATAAACAAGTTCGGGACATCTTCAGCAAGTGTAACATCGCAGAATTTTTCATGAACTAATTTTCTCGTGAGCTTTCTAGCTTCGTCGTCAGAACACGCAATAACTTCAAGCTCCTTTGTCTCGTCTCCTCCTACAGCTCCCAAGATTGCGGCGGCTTCAATTCCTTTTTGGCCTCCTGAGTTCGGAACGATTACGCCCTTGACGTTCTTAATAATATTTCCAGAACATGAGACGTGTAAACTTGAAACTTTTTCGTCGAGAATTGCACGTGCTTTTGCTGAAGCATAGGCTATTGCGATTGGCTCAGTACATCCCATTGCCGGGACGAGTTCATCACGCAAAATTGCAATGTAATTGTCGTAAAGCTCACGTGAAATCATGAAAAAAATTCCCCCTCTGAATGTGTATAAAATTGGCTGATAAGTTTATGCAATTATATATCACTCAAAGAGGGAATTAAGAAATTTTATTTGCGTCGTAAAGTTATTGCGATAACGAGAAGTCCGTAAATGAAGTTGAAAGAGTTACAGCCTCCGCCGCCGCTGCTTCCGGTTGAGAGTGTGCCTTCGTTGGGATTATCAGTAGAATTGCCGCCGTCAGGATTTTCTGGAGTTGTGCCGCCGTTGTCGGGATTTTCTGGGGGAGTATTGCCATTGCTGGGCTCTTCGGGATTATTATTGCTCGAGCCTGAAGAGTATTCGACTGCTCCGATGCTGGGATTATTTACGTCGCGTGAATTTCCGAGCTGGTCAATGTCTGGAGTCATCTCTGTATGATTATCATAATACGATAAATAATTATTCGTTCCGCCGTGAATTAAATCTGTGTCGCTTGCCTTGAGCTTGAAGACAGTCTGTGCAACATTATCAACTGAAACAACTTCTGACGGATGAGAGGCTGACCAGTTAGAAATATTTACGGTGTTAGAGTTTTCAGTGTTGCCTGAACCGTAAATGCTTCGTTCTGAATATGCGCAGTTCATGAGTTTCATCGCGTCAGTCTCAGGATTTTCATTGTAGATGTAAGGAGTTGTGGAGTTATATAGAACTGTATTGATTAGTGAAACAGGCCGATAATAAGCGCTGTAAAATTCTGAGCTGCCGTTATTTACGAGTGTGCAATTCTTTACGGTTAATTTGCTTCCCGTATAAACTCCTCCGCCTGTTGATGCTGAGTTGCCCGTTAATGTTGAATTGATTAACTCTGTCGATGAAACTACACATACTCCTCCACCGTAAACTTCAGCTGAATTATTCTGAACAGTGC
This sequence comes from uncultured Fretibacterium sp., assembly GCA_937915835.1. Classification (GTDB taxonomy): domain Bacteria; phylum Synergistota; class Synergistia; order Synergistales; family Aminobacteriaceae; genus JAFUXM01. The sequence goes on from CALGHA010000076.1 coordinate 18,972, forward strand.
AGGCCGTTATGATTGTCCCTGTAGAATAGTAATATAAAGGGTCAGTATATATTCCGCCGCCATTCTGAGCAGTATTCTTTGTGATATTGCAATTTGTTATTTGAATATTGTCGCCGAAGCTGAAGATAGCTCCGCCGTCCTGAGTTGCAGAATTTTCGGTCAAAGTGCAATTTTTAATTGTGCTGTTACTGCCAACGTGAAGTCCGCCTCCTTGTTTTGCTCTGTTGCCGGTGAATATACAGTTTTCGAGAGTTCCAAACCCATCAAAGCCGCCGCCTCTGTCAGTAGAATTATTCTCAAACCTGCAATTAATGAATTTTGTATAAGCATTTCCGCTCGAAGCTCCTCCGCCAGCTCCCTGAGTATTAGTATTATTTCTGAATATGCAATTTGTTATCGTCGAGCTTCTATTATTAACATCAAGGCCGCCCTGTAAATTTCCCTCAAATAATGAATCTGTTATCGTGAAAGGTCCACCGCCTTCAAATATTCCTCGTCCGCCGTTCCCGATAAATTTTGACTCAATTACGTTGCATAAATAAGAAGAATTGCTCTTTAATCCGTCGTCGCTATTATAAGAAACTTCGCAATATACTAGTCTGGAATTTTCTGACCGGCTCAAATAAATTCCTGCAGCGTCATTGCTGGTGATAATAGAGTCCCGAATTATTACACTGCACCCGTCAGCGTAAATTCCTCCTCCGAGATCACTGCGGCTGTTTGTCCCGTGAGTAATCGTTAAGCCGTCGATTGTTGTATCAGCTTTAAGATACATAGCAACGCCTGAATATCCGCCGTCAATTATAGTTTTATTATTCGTGAAATCGAGAGAGTTACCGCCGTTCGCAGGAAAGCCGCCTAAAAATGAAAGTATCTTTGATGAGGTAATATTCTCCCTGTAAGTTCCTGCCGCTACGTAAATTACATCGCCCGAAGCCGCAGTTCTTATCGCGTGGTCAAATGTCGCAAATGCTGTGTTCCAAGTTAAGCCGTCGTTAGAATCACTGCCTCCGTTCTCAGTAGTTTTAAGGTAATACCCCTCCCCCCGTAAGCAAAACGCGCAGAACTATTCAGCAAGACTACGCAGACTAACAAAAATAATATCGACAAAAATTTTCTGGTCCGCATGATTAAGTTACCTCCTGATTAAAATTGAAAAATTTTATTGTGGAAAAATTATATCATTCACATATTCAATTTCATACGCGACACAATAATAGAACGTGTTATATTTTATCGACGACAAAATTTATTTCCAGTTCGCATAAATCTGACACGCTTAATCTTGATAAAAATTGTTGCATATGATATTCTTTGCGGCGTTAAAATTGGTCAGAAGGGAGAAAAATTTTCATGAGGCTTTCGACAACAGCACGTTACGGACTTCGAGCTTTATCGGATTTATGTTCGTATTATCATGATGAGCCTGTTTCAGTCAGCGATATTGCGGCACGTCAGGATATTCCCGTGAATTATCTTGAGCAGTTGTTCGGGAAATTGCGACGAAGCGGAATTCTTGAGAGTGTCAGAGGAGCTCAGGGAGGATATTTGCTCGCACGTCCGGCGGGTGAGATTAACATCGCTGAAATTTTGCAGGCACTCGGTGAACCGTTTATATTCGGCTCGTGTCAGACCGAAAAAGGCTGTGAGAATGCCGTAACCTGTCCGACGTTTAATTTATGGCGAAAAGTTAAAGGCTCAGTTGATGAAATTCTGAAGACTACGACGCTTGAAGATATTGCGGCAGAAAAAATTTCCCTTCTTGAAAGTCTTGAAAAGTTTGACATTGACCCTGAACGTGAAGAAGTCAGGGAACGAGCATTGAAATCAAAGGAGGTATAACTATAAATATGTTTGTCTACATGGATCATACAGCGACAACGCCTACAAGTCCGGAAGTTCTTGAAGCTATGATGCCTTATTTCGGCGAAAAGTTCGGTAATCCTTCAAGCGTGTATTCATTCTCAAAACTCAGCAGGGAGGCAATCGAGAAAGCGCGTTCACAGGTTGCCGGAGCGTTGAATGCTGACCCCAAAGAGATTTTCTTCACGAGTTCCGGGACTGAAGCTGACAACTGGGCACTCAAAGGAACTCTTGAGAAGGCAAAAAGCAAGGGAAAAAATCATCTCATCACGACACAGATTGAGCACCACGCGATTTTACACACGGCCGAATACTTACACAAATTTGAGGGCGTTGATGTTACGTATCTTCCTGTTGATTCAGAAGGTTTCGTGAGCGTTGAAGACGTTAAGAACGCAATCACCGACAAGACGGCTTTAGTCTCTATCATGTTCGCGAATAACGAGGTCGGAACTATTGAGCCTATTGCTGAGATTGGAGCTTTATGTCGAGAACGTAAAATCCCGTTTCACACTGATGCGGTTCAAGCGGCAGCTCATCTGAAAATTGACGTTAAAGCTATGAATATTGATATGCTCTCAATGTCGGCTCACAAAATGTACGGGCCTAAAGGTGTCGGAGCTTTTTATCTGCGCAAGGGCGTTAATCCTGAGAATTTTATGCACGGAGGCGGTCAAGAAAGCCATCGTAGAGCCAGCACGGAAAATATTGCGGGAATTGTCGGGTTCGGCCAAGCTATGGAAATTTTGCAGGGAAGACTTGAAGCTGATAAAGCCTTGAACTCAGCAAGACGTGATAAATTAATTGCGGGCATTCTCGAGAAAATTCCTCACGCTAAACTTAACGGAGCAACGGGCGATAAGAGACTTCCGAATAACGTTAACTTCAGCTTTATCGGAGTTGAAGGTGAGACATTATTGCTTGACCTTGACGCTAAGGGAATTTCTGCCTCAACAGGGAGCGCGTGTTCATCAGATAGTTTGGATCCTTCGCATGTTCTTTTAGCGCTTGGACTTAAACATGAGATGGCTCACGGGTCATTGCGTTTCACATTGGGAAGATTGACGACGGATGAACATATTGATTATTTGCTTGAAGTTCTGCCGGAGATTGTAGCAAGAAGACGAGCAATGTCGCCTTTATGGGAAGATTATATTAAATCACAGGGGGAAAATTAATTATGGCATTAGATTACAGTCAAAAAGTTATGGATCACTTCATCAATCCGCGTAACGTCGGCGAAATTCCAGATGCTGACGGAGTAGGAGAAGCAGGCAACCCGAAATGCGGGGACATCATGAAGATTTACTTGAAGGTTAATCCTGAGACAAAGATTATTGACGACGTGAAATTCAAGACGTTCGGTTGTGCGAGCGCAATAGCTTCATCGAGTATGGCGACGGAAATGATTAAGGGCCGGACGATTGAGGACGCTTGGAACTTGACGAATAACGCAGTAGCAGAAGCGCTTGACGGATTGCCTCCGATAAAGATGCATTGTTCGGTCTTAGCTGAAGAAGCAATTCATACGGCGTTGAATGATTACCGCGCCAAAAACGGAATGGAAGTTATCCCGATGGAACATCACGAGGAGTAATAAAAATTTAAGATAAATAGCAAAATTTTCTCCCCCGACTTTATGCAAGTTAGGGGAGTTTTTGTGTTAAAAGAAAGGAATAAATTGCAATCTCAGAAAATCTTCTTCTTTGCTATAGAACATTAAAACTCCTAATTTAGGATTGTACCAT